>JBBSKS010000203.1:0-4431 GCA_038256095.1 Actinomycetales bacterium
CGCTGGACGACGTACGACCTTGTCTTAGCGCTACCTTGACAGTTATGGACCCGTCGTCGTCGGCGAATTTCCCCCCAGACCGCAACCCGGTGCGTTCGTTATTGAGCACGGTGCAGGATCTGAGCCTGATGGACCCCACCGACTTGGACGGGTTATTGGGTCGCATCGTTGAGGTCGCCAGCCAGATGACCGGAGCCCGATACGGGGCCATGAGCGTGTTGACTGAAGGGGACCCCACCAAGTGGGGGCACTTCGTCACCCATGGGCTCTCCGAGGCGGAGTGTCGCCTGATCGGTGCCTTACCTTGCGGCAGGGGAGTCCTGGGCCGTCTACTCAGTCACCCCACGGGGGTTCGTCTCGCTGACCTGACGCAGGAGGCCGATGCCGTCGGGTTTCCGCCGGGTCACCCGACCATGCGGTCTTTCCTTGGTAGGCCGATACGCATTGGGTCGACCGTGTTCGGCAACCTCTACGTCACGGAGAAAGCCCACGGGCAGCCGTTCACTGAAGAGGACGAAGAGATGCTTGAGGCGCTGACCGTGGTGGCCGGGGGAGTGATCGACCTGACCCGCCAACGCCTCGAGGCACAAAGTCATCGAGCGACAAGTGAGACCATCCGGCAGATCAATCGCGCGTTGCTGTTCGAGGACGATCCGGCCCACGTCGTGCCACTGGTGCTCGCGCAAGCGCGGCGGCTACGGCAGGCCGAGGCGGCTGCGGTCTTCACCACCACCGGCGGTGACTACAGCCCGTTTGACGTTATCGCTGCAGAGGGTGCCGGAGTTAGCGCCTTAGTCGAAGCAGCACGGGCTCACGTGATGCACAGCTTGTCGGTGGGGACGAGCCTGCACTGGACCGACAGCGACACAGACTCCCCATCGCAGCTCGGCGGTGCCGGGCCGAGGTACAACAGTGTCGTTCCAGTCCGAGTTAATGACGGCACGTGGGTGGTGTTGCTGGTGGTGGGGTGGATACCGGCGACGCGAGTGACCCATCGCTGCACCGAGGGCGTGCTGGAAGCGTTGGGTGACCAGGTGGGGTTGGTGATGGACCGGGTTGCCGCTCGCCGAACCCACGACATACTCATGCAAGTCGATGACCGTGAGCGCATTGCGCGCGATCTGCACGACCTCGTTATTCAACGGATCTTCGCCGCCGGCCTCACCTTGCAGGGCGCGACCCGGTTAGCCCTACCGCAGGCCGCCCAGGATCGGATTGAGAGCACGATCGGCGAGCTGGATGCCACGATCCGCGACATCCGATCCACGATCTTCGCGTTAACCCCGGCAGGCAATGGCGCATCGGTGCAGAAGCACATCCACGAACTGATGGACACGTATGCCGTGAGTCTGGGGTTCACCCCGGTCTTGCTGTGCGATGAAGCGCTCGATGACGTGCTGACGGAGCACAGACGGCTGGCGTTGCTCTTGGTGTTGCGTGAGGCGCTGTCCAATGTGTCTCGACACGCCCACGCGACCTCAGTCCAGGTAGAAGTTCGGATGGACGGAGACCGTTTGGGGGTGGACGTGACCGACAACGGGGTGGGATTACCGGACCATTACGCCGAGAGCGGCTTGGGCAATGTGCGATCTCGTGCGCTACGGCATGGGGGGTCGATGACCCTGTCGGCCCACACCCCGAGTGGCACCGTCTTGCGGTGGCAGGTGCCACTTCACGACGAGCGAGCCTAGGTGCGGGCCCCGGACCACCGGCCCGGTCATGGCGGATTAGCGAAGAATGGGCATCTTGCGCACGAGAGAAGTGTCTTTCCACCAGGACCCAAGGCCCAGGGTGTCCCCCGCACCCGCCAGCGCGAAGAACACCACGATCAATGCTCCGGTCAGGTGGTCATCGACGAACGGATTGTTCTCCAGTGGGAATGAGGCCAACCACATGAAGAGGTAGAGCAACCCGCCGGTGATAGCGGCGATCCGCATACCAGCGCCGGCGATCAACGCGACCCCGATGCCGAGCAAGCCGAGCATGAATAGCCAACTCACCCACCCCTGGCCGGCGAGGCCGGTGAAGAACGAGGAGAACGTGCCGCCGTTGTTCGATAGGTAGCCAAACGTGGGATCCCCACCGTTGATCCAGGCGTTTTCGCTCGGGGTGGCTTTGCCTAGGCCGAGCAGCTTGTCGAAGAAGGCCCACAAGAAGATGAAGCCGAACAGAATGCGCAACACCCCAAGCAGGAGTCGGGCCGGCAGGTCGTCCTGAAGTTGGCGTCGCGCCGGTGGGTTGTGATGACGCTTCCCCAATGGTGCCTGGTCGACATGCTGGGACGGAACTACTGATGCGTTCATGACCTCTCCTTGCTCCGGATGTGACAGTGACCGAGCCATTGCGTGCTGTTCGGTCTACTACCAGAATGCGCAGGCTTGAGTCGGTCGGCTAGAGGCTTAAGTCCTACGACCTACAAGTGCGATAGCCCTAGCCCGTGTGTGAAGTTCCCTCAACAATCGACGCCGATCAGGACTCGGTATGCGACGCTCGCGCTCGCCGCACGGCCTCGTCAACAGTGCCGTCTATTGCCACCATCACACCCGTGGTTCGGTTGATGTGCATCGAATTCTTCTTCCTTCGTCGGTACGGCAGGCATGACCAGCGCCTCCGCGGACACGGCGCTGCGCTGGTCGTTGTCTGCGCACTACTGTCGGTGGCCGCATCTATCGCGTTGGTCGTCGCGCGGCCATGGTCCACCTATGCCGATCTGCCGCTCGGTACCTACAAAGAAGGTGATGACTTCGGGCGGTGGAGCGTGGTGTACGACGGATTCGGTGTGGCATCGGTCCTTGAGGCCGCGCTAGCGAAGGGACAACAGGAGACCACCGGTGATGTGGTGGTCAACCTGACCACGCGGACGCCGTCCCAGAACGCAACCTCCAGGGAGCCGGCGCAAACCCCCAATTCGTGGGAGGTCGCGTGGGTGATGTGGAACGCAACGTCTCGCGAGGGTGGGAGCTCGGCAAATTGGATCAGGCCTTGTTTGCACGGGAAGATGACGGCGGTCAGCGCTACCTTGCGACGGGCACGAACCCCGCCTTCCCGGTGGGGGAGGATTGGAGGAACGTAGCCATCACCCAAAAGGGCGCCACGATCACGGTCGAAGTCGACGGCGAGGTGTTGACGACGTTCACCGACGGTCCAGGATCTGAGGGCCTCGGTCCCTGGTCTGACTACCTGGAGCAGGAGGTCTACAACTCCGGGACAATTGGCCTCTACACCGAGGATGCTCACGTGCAATTCAAAGACGTCTCCGTCACCCAACCCTGACGACAGCAACACGCCAACCACAAGGAGAACCCATGAAGGCCGCCATCTTGACCTAGTACGGAACCGCGCCTGAAGTTGCCGACATCGGCCGGCCCGATCTTCCCGACGACAGTGCCATGATCGAGGTCCACGCTGCCGCAATCAACCCGGTCGACTGGATCATCATGGACGGCTACATGAAGGACATGCTCCCGTATGAGCTTCCTTGGACCATCGGCTACGACGTGTCGGGCGTCGTCACCGAGGTCGGGCCGAACGCGGACGGGGTCTGCGTGGGTGATGAGGTGTTTGCCCGAGCCGACGGTATGCAGGCCGGGACGATGGCCGAGTACAGCGCGGTGAAGGCGCACGACCTCGCGATTAAGCCGGCGAACGTCTCGCACGCCGAGGCGGCCTCAGTGCCGCTAGCTGGGCTCACCGCATGGCAGGCGTTGTTCGACAAGGGCGGCCTCCAACCCGGCCAGCGGGTCTTGATTCACGCCGGCTCAGGGGGCGTTGGAGCCCTGGCCATTCAGTTTGCCAAGCACGCCGGTGCCTTCGTCGCAACGACCGCGAGCGCGAAGAACCGGGCTCTGGTTGAGGGATTGGGTGCCGATCAATGCGTCGACTATGCGAACGAGACGTTTCAAGACGTTGTTGAGCCCTGTGACCTTGTGTTCGACATGCTCGGCGGCGACACCCTGGAGCACTCTTTCGACGTGGTGAAACCCGGTGGCACCGTCGTGTCCATCAAGGGCGAGGCACCGCGGGGACTGGCCGAAGAACGCGGCCTCACGTTTCACCAGTTCTTCATGGAGCCCGACGGAAAGCAACTCGCCGAGATTGCCAGGCTGATCACCGAGGGGGCGGTTCGTCCCGTGGTCGACAGCACCTTCTCGCTCGACGAGGTTGCGGCTGCCTACGAGCACGCCCGTTCCGGCAAGGCCAACGGGAAGGTTGCAATCACCGTCCGCTGACGCCAAGGTCGTGAGCTCAGGTCCCGCAGAAGGTTTGGAAGCGTGCGGCGAAATCTGCTGGGGCGGGATGGGCGAAGCCCTCGGCACCTTCCTGCTCGGCATACGGAGATAAGACGATCGTGAGCAGCCGCTGGAAGGGCGCCAGGTCGCCCGATGTGGCCGCGCGGAGGGCTTCGTCGACGAGGTGGTTTCGGGGGATGTA
>JBBSKS010000204.1:0-4371 GCA_038256095.1 Actinomycetales bacterium
GGTCAGCCGACGATGCCGAAGGCCCGCAGGATCGACCAGGCGCCCAGGCCGATGGCGACCAGCACCACGACACCGCCGATGACGTTGGCGCCCGCGGTGTTGACGTGCTTGCCGAGCAGGTCCTTGCGGTTCATCACCACGAGCAGGAACACCGCTACGATCGGCAGGATCAAACCGTTGGCGGCCTGAGCAAACACGATCAGCTCGGTGGGGCTGGAGCCGAGGATCGCGAAAGTGACACCGATCGCAATGATCAGAGCCCAAATCGCCTTGAACTTGCGATCGGCCAAATCGCGTTTCCAGCCAAAGGCACCAGCGGTCGCGTATGCCGCAGCGAGCGGAGCCGTGACCGAGCTGGTGATCCCGGCGGCGAGGAGCCCGAAGGCAAAGAAGTATTTTGCGCTCTCACCCAGCAGCGGCTCCAGCGCCGCAGCCATGTCCGCGGCGCTTTCCACCCCGCGGCCCGTTGAGAACAGTGCCGCAGCCGCAGTGGTCAGCACGGCGATGGTCACTAACCCGCCCAAGCCCACGGAGAGGCGGGTGTCGAGCTTGGCTTCGGCCACCGCCTGATCGGTGGGCACATCTTCGCCCCACTTGTCCTGCACGCTGGCCGCGTGCAAGAAGAGGTTGTACGGCACGACGGTGGTCCCGATCAGGGCGATGACGGTCAGTGTCGAGCCGTCCGGGACAGTAGGCGCCAGCCCAGCGAGCATGTCGCCGATATTGGGACTGACCATGATGGCGGTGACCAGGAAGACCACGCCCATCAACACCACGAGCCAGACCAGCACCCGCTCGACGGTGCGGTAGGAGCCGGTGGCCAGCAGTCCGGCGGCGAGGACGGCGACCAACGAGGCCCAGAGAGCTTGCGACCCGCCGAAGACCGCGTTGAGTGCCAAGGCTGCCCCGGTGAGGTTGCCGCCTTCGAAAGCTGCGGTGCCGACGGTGATCGCGCCGATCACCAGCACAATGGCGCCGACCTTGACGGCCTTGTTGTCGAAGGTCGTGCGCAACGCCTCGCCGAGTCCCTCTCGGCTGACGACGCCCAGACGAGCGCACATTTCTTGAAGGACCATGGCGGCCAAGACGCTGAAGACGATGGCCCACAGCAAGGTAAATCCGAAGTCGGCGCCCGCCTTACTGGCGGTAGTCACCGTGCCGGGGCCAATGAAGGCGGCAGCGACGATGAGCCCAGGGCCGAGATTCCGCAGTGTGCCGACGAGCCCCTTCTTACCGGCCTCAGACGGCGAATGGGTGGCTTGGTCTGACATAGGTCATCGAACCCCTCGAGTGGGCGAACGTGCCGGGCATCTCTGAGTTCACTTTACCCACGTCGGATATGGCCCGCCACACGTCGAAGGCTGCTGGTGGTGGACGTTGCCTGATGCGGGTGCCGGTCGCTTGCCGGAGGAGTGGGATAGCGCGTCCAGCGAGACGCAGATTGACCGCGAAGAGGTGGTGTTGACCTTGCGTCCTGACGACGTCGTCAGTGCCGAAGGCGCCGACCAAGCCGAAGTGGCTGCTCAGCGAAGCAGGCGGGCCAAGGCTTTCCGTGAGGAGACACGTGAGACGCGGATGAAGATCGCCCGTGAAGCGGAAGCCATGTTCGAGCGCGATGTGTCGTGGGCCGTGCAGGTGGGGAATCACCGCGAGCTCTTCACTCACGTCGCGGTCCCGGTGATGACGCGGCTCAAGCAGCCGCAACGACAGGTGCTCGACACCCTGATCGACGCTGGCGTGGCGCGCTCGCGCTCCGATGCTCTGGCGTGGTGTGTGCGACTCGTGGGGCGGCATACCGATGACTGGCTGACGGATCTCCGCGAGGCCATGACGCAGGTCGAGGACGTGCGCGCACGCGGCCCCCTCTGAGTTTCTCATCGGTGCCGAAAAGGCGTGAATGGTGATCGTCACGGACCCCCGCCGCCGGTGCTAGGCGGGGCAATGCGATGGTCGCACCATGACTATTCAGCCATCGCGCGGCACTGATGACAGCAGACTCGACGACTCACAACGCGACAGTGAAGACCAAAATAAGGTCGAAGACTCGAAGGCGGAGCGTTCTGATTCAGAAGGTGAGCCTGAATCCTCGGCGGGCGGTCAGATCTCGGAAGCGGGCGGCGCCAGTTTGAATGCGGAGACCAGCGGGGGCGGGGCGGACGCAGTTCCGGACTCCCATGGCTGAGTTGTAGGGCGGTCTGCTGCCGCTTTAAGGCTTATTACCGAGGGCCGATGTGCTTGCGGAGCAGCGGTGTGCGTCCTAGGCATGGTTTGCATGCACGATGGGCGCTTGACCTGCATACCCCCAGTTGAGAGGCTGTTTTATTATCAGTCTTCTACTAGGGAGCATAGTTGTCTTTACACCCATTGGATCCGCTGTCGGAGAACGAATTTCGCGCAACGGCCGCCATTCTCCGTCGTGACGCGGAGGTCTCCGATGCGTGGCGGTTTGCGTCCATCGAGATGCAGGAGCCCGCGAAGTCGCTGGTGAAGGCCTGGGATGAGGGCGACGAGATCCCACGCCGGAGCCTCAGTGTGCTCTGGAACAAGGAAACAAACGAGACCTACGAGGCCGTCGTCGACCTGGCCGCAGACAGCGTCGCGTCTTGGACCCACAAGCCGGGCGTGACCCCCAACTTCACCGTCGACGAATGGCACGACTGCGACGAGGCAATGCGCGTCCACCCCGACGTGATCGAGAAGCTCAAGGGTCGCGGCGTCACCGACCTCTCGCTGGTGCTCTTCGACGTCTGGTCCTACGGGCACGCAGTGATGCCCGAGCAGCACCGCGACCGCCGCCTCGGCTGGTGCGACATATGGCTACGTGAGACCCCCAACGGAAACCCGTACGCACACCCGGTCTCCGGTTTGAAGATCATCGTCGATATGAACACCCTCGAGGTGCTTGAGATCGAGGATCACCACGACTACGGCTTCGCTGACGTGGACGCCGAGTACGTGCCTGAACTGCGTGATGACCCCGCCCCCCGCGAGCTCAAACCGCTCGAGATCACTCAGCCCGAAGGCGTGTCTTTCACCCTCGAAGGCAACGAGCTGAAGTGGGACAACTGGACCATGCGGTTGGGCTTCAACTACCGCGAGGGTATGACGATCCACCAGGTCACCTTTGACGACAAGGGCGAGACGCGAGACATCGCATACCGGATGTCGTTCGCAGAAATGATCGTCCCCTATCGTGACCCCAGTTTCGATCACTACCGCCGCACCGCCTTCGATATCGGCGAATGGGGCTTGGGCTTTATGACCACCTCGCTTGAGTTGGGCTGCGACTGCCTGGGCGAGATCACCTACGTCGACGCCGTCATCCACGACAGCCACGGCGAGCCGGAGACCATCAAACAGGCGATGTGCCTGCATGAAGAAGACGCCGCGGTCTTGTGGAAGCACGTAGACGAGCGATCGGGCGCCGAGGTGCGTCGCATGCGTCGCATGGTGGTGTCCTGTCACGCCACCGTCGCCAACTACGAGTACCTCATCTACTGGCGCTTCTACACCGACGGCAACATCGAATGCGAGGTGCGCGCCACCGGGATCATGGTCACCACGCCGCTTCCCCCCGGCGAGACCAGCACCCCGAACGGCACGCTGGTCGACAAGGACACCTACGCGCCGCTGCACCAGCACTTCCTCGTCGCTCGCCTCGACATGGATGTGGATGGCCAAGACAACACCGTGGTCGAAGTCGACTCGTACGCCCCGGCCATGTCGGCGGAGAACCCGCACGGGTTGGCTGTGCTCACCAAGCAAACCCCGATCGAGTCCGAGAAGGACAGCGCCCGCGACTTCAACTGGAACACCCAGCGCGCGTGGAAGATCACCAACCCGGCCAAGACCAACAAGATGGGCACGAACACGGCATACAAATTGGTGCCCAGCGCCTCACTACCGTCGATGTTGGACGAGAACTCCCCGATCTATCAGCGCTCGCCGGTGATCGGTCACACACTGTGGGTCACCGAGCGAGACGAAGCCGAGCGCTTCCCGGCAGGTGACTACCCGACGCAGTCGGCAGGCGGTAATGGCGTGGCCGACTGGATCAAGGACGACGCCAACCTGATCGACACCGACCTCGTTGTTTGGTACGTCTTCGGCATCCACCACGTCACCCGGGTCGAAGACTGGCCCATCATGCCCTCGGACACGGTCAGTTGGTGGCTCAAGCCGTTCGGCTTCTTCGACCAAAACCCGTCGTTGAATGCCGCCCGTTCAACTAGCGGGCACTGTGGCGACGACCACTGCGACACCACGTAGCTCCACCCCGCGCCCAGCCCCCCGCATACCGGAAAGGCTCAAAGATGAGTTCTGACAAGAAGGTCTTCACCAACATCATTGATGGTGAAGAGCAGCCCGCTA
>JBBSKS010000205.1:0-4352 GCA_038256095.1 Actinomycetales bacterium
CGAGGAGCTTCTCACCGAGGGAGGCGCCCTCGTCGGAGACACCGGGAAGGGCGAAGAAGAAACCGCCTCCCTCGGGGCGGATGTACTCCTCCAGGGGCTCGCCGTTCAAGCGCTCGGTCACCGCCAGGAAGGTGGCCAAGGATCGCTGGAAGGACACGAAGGCCAGACCCTGATCCAACTGGCCGACCCTGTCGACGCCTCGGGTGTAGGAGAACCCGCGGCGCAGCATCAACTGGTCGTCGGTCTCGGGGGTGCGCGGGTTCGCGAGGCGAATGTGTGCGTCCAGCGGCGTGATGTCGCCGTCGGGATCGTCGGCAAAAGTGACCTCACCGAACTCGTCGGTCTGGCCCAGCGGCGCACCAGTGTCTTTGTGCCGACCGATGAGGGCTTCTTGCTCGCCGAGTCGGGTGCGGTCCCAAAACTCCACGAGCATCCGGATCACTCGGACTGCGTGATAGGAACCGCCCACGGCCCAGTCGGGCTCGTCGTCATCGGCACTGACCCACACAAACTGGTCCATCACACCGTCTTCACCGGCGGCCAGATTCGCGGTGCCGTCTTTGAAGCCGAGCAGGTTGCGCGGGGTGTTACCCCCGGCGCCGGTCGATCCTCGCGCGTACCCCTCGGTCGACCAGGCCAACAGCAGGTGGCGTCGGGTCGCCCGCATCACCTGACGCAGCGCGTGCTGGATGGTGTCTTCGTGCCCAGCCTCGATGCTGATCAGGATGTCGCCGTGGGAGCGCTCCGGGTCCAGGCGATCATTGGCCAAGAACGGCATCGTCACCAACTCACGCGGGGCCCGATCCGCCAAACCGAAGCGGTCGTCGAAGAGTGAGGCACCGACGCTGAGCACGATGCCGAGGTCGTCGGCGGGTGGCTCGGGGCCCAGGATGCCCGTCTCAGCCGGTGGGTATGCCGGGTCCCGGACCTCCGGCATACGGCCCGCCATCAGGTCGGCGATGGTGGCGCTGAGGTCGGCAAACATCTCGCCTAACTCGTCGCGATCGCGAGCGGTCACCCGAAAGGCAGACAACGACGCGAGAGCGGGCACCGGCATCGCGGTCACCGCGGGCTGGTGGGCACCGGTGAACGAAATTCGAGCCGGCTCGCGGGTCGCGGCCGCTGCACCATCGCCAGTCTGAGCGCCACTATCGGCGTTCACCGGGGCGTCGGACGAACAGGCAGCCAGACCGGCCACGCCCACTGACCCAAGAACTGCAGCCAGGAAACCGCGGCGACCGGGGCCCTGCTTAACGCCGCCTTGCCGTGGGCCGGCTTGCTGTGGGTCGGCTTGCTGTGGGGCGGCTTGGTGAGCGGACTCACCGCCGTGAGCGACAGGACACCCGCCGGTCATGACTCCAAACTCAATGCGCCGGCCACCTGCGAGGTCAACTCGGACAACGCGGCAGTCTGCACGGTCAGCTGATCGACGACCGCAGGCTCGACAGTGACCTCGGGGCAGCGATCGGAGGGGAAAGCGTCGTTTTCAAGGCAGTAGAGCACCCATCCGTCGCCGTCCTTGAGGGGCTCGAGCGTGGCCTCAAGCTCAGCGAAGGCTGTGTTCAGCGCCGCGTTCAACTCGGGGTCGGCCTCTTCGAGCGCCGGAGTGAGCAACTCGATCGCAAACTTCGACCCCTCGACGTTAGCGGCGATATCCCAGAGGTCAGTCTTGGCGTAACGGTTCTCTTCGCCGGTGATCTTGCCGAGCGAGACCTCTTCGATGAGCTCGGAAGCGCCCACCGGCACGGCGCCAGCCGGGATGTCCAGGGCCTCGATCTCGGTGACAAGGGTGGTTAGGTCGGCGTCGAGTTGGTCAGCGAACTCAGCCCCGCCATCGGTGGTCTCATCTTCAAAGATCAAGTATTCGAGGCGGTGCCACCCGGTGAACTCAGGGTCGTCCGTGCCCGCGAAGTCGTCCACACGTGAGTCGAGAGTGCCATCCAGTGCCGGGATCAAACCAGCGAGAGGCTCGATGCGCTCCCACCCTTCACGTGAAGGGGCGTAGGCCGCCTGGGCTGCCTCAAGGTCGCCGTCGCGCACGGCATCGGTCAGCACCTTGGTGTCGGTTTGCGTCTGGGTCGCCTGCTCCACGGCATACGCCTGGTATTGCGTGACGGCTTCGGTCACCAGTGCGTTGTCCGACTCGGACTGCAGGTCAGAGCCCAAACCGCTGCCCGATCCACTGTCCGAGCCGGTCTGCGAGCCACTGTCCGACGCGGTGCTCGAGCCGCTGTCAATGCCCGAGCCGGAACCGCTGCCAGACCCTGAGCCCGAGCCGCTTCCTGCGGATTCGCCGCCGAGGTCGGTGACGCCCGCCCCGTCATCTGAGCTGCACGCGGTCATCGTGAGCGCGCCAGCCATGGCGACGGCGGCGAGGAAGGTACGTGAGCGAGGGTTCACAGGAAGCTCCATAAGTCATGGTGGCGTGACGTAAATAGGATAAGGTAAACCTTACCAAGGCGAATACGGGTTTTGTCCAGCCGGTATATCGTCGGTCGCCATGCCTTCCGAAACGTTTGACGTGATCGTCCTGGGCGCAGGCCCAGCGGGTCTGGCCACCGCGCTCGAGGTCGCCGAACGTGGATTCAGCGTCGCCCTGATCGAGCGCGAATCGGTCACCGGCGGAATGGCGGGCAGCTTCGAGGTCGCGGGGACACGCGTGGACTTCGGCAGCCATCGTCTGCACCCCGTCACCCCCGCATCCGTGCTCGCGCGCCTGACCGGGCTCTTGGGCGACGATCTGCAAACCCGCAGACGCCGAGGGCGCCTTCGCCTGGGTGATCGGTGGGTCGCCTTCCCGCTGAAACCAGCCGACCTCGCTCGCTCCATGCCCAAGGCGTGGCTGCTCGGTGTCGTCCGCGACACGGTCCTGTCACCGCTTCGAACGCGAAGCAAGACCCAACCCACCTCGTATGCCGACTCGCTCCGTCGATCGCTTGGCCCCACGGCCTACGACACGCTCTACGCCCCATACGCCGAGAAGCTGTGGGGGCTGCCGGGTGAGCGCATCGACCCCGAGCAAGCCCGAGTCCGGGTCAGCGCCGACACGGTGCCGAAGGTCGCCGCCCGAGTGGCCCGATCCAGCATCACGCGCCTGGCCCACTCCACTATCCCCCGTATGCAGCGTGGTGCGGCCCCACGCGGCTCCACCTTCCTCTACCCCCGGCGAGGCTTTGGGCAGATCGTCGAAAGCCTCGAGCGGGCAGCTCGTGAGGCCGGCGTACAGATCATCACCGGCACCACGGTCGCCTCGGCGATACCGCCCACCCTTACGCCAGGCCCCGACACCCACATCGACACGGACACCGGTAGGGGCTCGCTCGTCTCCATCCAGTCCAAGGACGGCACGAGGTGGCAAGCGCCAACGGTGCTCTCGACGTTGCCCATCCCCCTGCTGGCTCGACTGACCGATCCGCCTCCCCCATCGTCGGTCGCCGAGGACGCGAAGGCGTTGCGGTTCCGGGCGATGGTGTTGGTCTACCTGAGGCACGACGGGGCGCAGTGGTCTGACTTCGACGCGCACTACCTACCCGGCGCGGGCACACCCATCACCAGGATCAGCGAACCGTCCAACTACCGCGACAGCACCGATGACCCAAAAGACCACACGGTGATCTGCGTAGAAATGCCCTGCGAGGTCGGCGACGACCTTTGGAGAGCAACCGACGCTGAACTCAGCGCCATCGCTCACCGCGCAGTCAGCGATTTTGACCTACCCACATTGCGCTGCAGTGGGGTCGAGTCGCGCCGACTGCGGTCGGTCTACCCCGTTTACGAGCACGGATTTGCTCCGAGGCTCGCGCGGTTGGAGGACTGGGCGGACGGCATACTCGGAGTGACGACCCTGGGCCGATCCGGGCTGTTCGCGCACGACAACACCCACCACGCGCTGATCATGGCCGCCGCCGTCGCCGACTGCCTCGACACCAACGGACGGCTCGACGATGCTCAATGGCGCGAGGCCAGAGCATCGTTTCGGGCCCACGTCGTCGAAGACTGAGTCGTGCTAGTCGCGTTCCTAGCCGTACCTCGCCGCTACAGGCGCTTCCCCGACAGGGGCTACGTGTGGCTTTGGCTGATAGGTGGCGGGGTTCTGTTGATGGTGAGTGGCGGCCTGGCTTTCAGGTGATGCCGATGACGAGGGTGCTTTGGGCGGCTTCGATGACGTCGTTGGTGATGGTTTCGACTTCGTTGATTTTCAGGACGCGTTCGATTTGGGGGAAGAGGCGTTCGAGGAGCCGGAAGTTGACGCGGGTGACCCGGGTGATGGCGGCGCTGGCTTGGGCGTCGGTGAAGTCGTCAGGGTCCAGGGTTTTTCCTAGGGAACGCCAGTGACGTTGTAAGACGGATAG
>JBBSKS010000206.1:0-4259 GCA_038256095.1 Actinomycetales bacterium
AGGCGGGGGTCTCAGCAGCTCTCGTCGACGCTGCCGATGGTTGATGGCGGCGAAGCCTTCGCGCGCGCCTTCCCTTGGTACTACTTCAACGAGTCAGCACCCGAGATTAACGGCATCGCCCCCCTGCTAGCTGGCGATCCTGCTCGGGCTGTCAGCCGTGCTGATGACACTCAGCGTGGTGGGCGTCAACCGGCGCGATCTGCGGTTAGGGGGTGGGGGCGCGACGCTGTTCGACCGTCTCCGCGCCAACCCCGAAACAGCGGCCCTGGCTGACCGTATCGCTGGGCAGGGCAGGGTCTCGCCCATCACCGCCAGACCCGCCTCGGACCAGCAGGCGATGACCACCGTCGTGAGCGCCATGATCGCTGACCGCCACCGTCGGCGCCAAGGCGTTGGCAGGCGAAGAGGAAGCGCTAGCCATGGTTGGGCTGGCGTGCCTCGTCGGTTTGACGACGTTGGCCGGCAGCGCTGCTGGGGTGTTGCTTGCTCGCCTCGACGTGCCACTGCTCAATCTGGCGTCATTTGGGCCTCTGTCTCCGCAGTATGCCGACTGGGCCGTGCTCTGCCCATTCCACTTCTACCTGGGCAGAGCATCCGCTTATGAACGGTATGCCGTGGGGTGACGCTGGCTTCCTCGTCACGATGTCGCTGGTGCTGGTCGGCGTGGCTATCCCCGCCTTTGCCGCCTCTGAGGAGGATGACTGGGTCAAGATCCGCACGCCGGAGGGCAACCTCGCGTTTTAGCAGATCAAGGACGACCGGCCACCACCTGGCCGGTCGGCGACGTCCCACAGCAAGGTCACATCGATATCGCGGTCGACGACCTCGACGTCGGGGAGAATGTGGTGTTGGCTCTGGGCGCAACCAAGGCCGACACCCAACCGAGTCCGGAGCAGTTTCGTGTGTTCCTCGACCCGGCTGGTCACCCCTTCTGCCTGGTGCGCGCGCAACCGGGCGCAATCGAGAGCAGCGATCAAGACTGAGAGCGACCACGGAAACCTGAGCGCGGCGCGGCGCGGAACGGACGGCGCTGGCCCGGCGTCTCAGTCGTGTGAACTTCATTGCGCGTCTCGCTGCTATCGGACTGTCCGTGATCTTCACTGCCAGCGGTTGCGCATCGTCACCGGAGCCAGAACTTCCCGTATCCGACGGTGAGGTCGCAGACGGCGCAGCCCTCGAGAAGGGGAAGGTCTACGACTTTCCGCTTCTCGAGGTGCACTGCGGTTTGGAGTACCTCGGCGAGTTCAACGGCACCGCCTGGGGGTTGGCCTCGCCGCCTCCCGGGCCCGCCCCCGAAACCGGAAAAGGCGACAGCATTCCTATCCAGTGGCCGTCTTCCGGCGAGAGCGTCCTCGGCCAAGTTTCGCTCACGGCGTCCGACCGCATTGACTACGTGCTCCACGATGGGACGCTCATCGCAATCTACGAGCCCATCGAGCCGGGCACTTATCCGGGCTGTGACTAGCCGACGGGTTCTTTCTCGCGGGTGGCTTCGGTCTTTTCGGTGGCTTCGCCTTTGCTGGCCCTTTTAGCGGTGGAACTGTTGGCGCCGTTGACCGAGTGGCTGGTGTCGCCCGCCATCGCTCGGGTCAGTTGAGCAACGGCCCGCAGTTTATTGGCGACGTCCAGAGCGGCAACTTTGTAGGCCTCGGACAGGGTCGGGTAGTTCAACACCGTGTCCACCAAATAGTCGACCTTGCCGCCGCACCCCATGATGGCCTGCCCAATGTGCACGAGCTCGGTAGCCGACGTGCCGAAGACGTGAACGCCCAAAATTTCCCGGGTCTCGGTGTGCACAATCAGCTTAAGCATCCCGTAGGAGTCGCCGACGATCTGCCCCCGCGCCAATTCGCGGTAGCGCGAGATGCCGGTCTCAAACGGCACCGACTCCTCGGTGAGCTGCATCTCGGTCTTTCCGCAGTAGGAGATCTCGGGGATCGTGTAGATGCCGATGGGCTGCAGGTCGTGGAGTTCGTGGGCTGGCTCACCGAAGGCGTGCGAGGCCGCAAGACGCCCCTGGTCCATCGACGTTGCGGCGAGCGCAGGGAAGCCGATCACGTCACCGACAGCATAGATGTGCTTCACCGGGGTCTGGAAGTGTTTGGTCACGCTGAGGCGTCCGCGCTTGTCGGCCTCGAGGTCGGCGTGCTCCAAGTTAAGGGCGTCGGTGTTGCCTTGGCGGCCGGCCGAGTGCATAACGACCTCGGCAGCGATGCGCTTGCCCGAGGCCAGCGTGGTCATCGTGCCGTGCTGTGAGCTCGACACCGAAGAGACCTCCTCGCCCATGCGGAACGACACCCCCAGGTCGCGCAAGTGGAACTTGAGGGACTCGATGATCTCGGGGTCACAAAAGTCGAGCATTTGGGGCCGCTTCTCGATCAGCGTGACCCGCGTGCCGAGTGCCGAGTGCCGCAAAGATCGAGGCGTATTCGACTCCAATCACGCCGGCACCCACGACCACCAGCGAGTCAGGCACCTTGTCGAGGGTCAGAATTTCGTCGGAATCCAGCACCCGGACCCCGTCGAACGTGATGTGCGGGGGCCGCGCCGGGGTGGTGCCGGTGGCGATGACAATTTTTCCGGCGGTAAGGACGCGGTCGCTGCCTCCCCCGTCGCCATCGACTTTGAGCGTATGCGGATCGGTGAACGAAGCCGTCCCAGGAACCAGCTCGACGTGGTTACGCATCAACTGCGCACGAATAACCTCGATCTCGCGGCCCACGACGTGTTGCAACCGACTGGTGAGGTCGGTGATGGCAATGTCGTCCTTCACCTTGTAGGACGCGCCGTACAGCTCGCGCATCTGCATACCGGTCAAGTAGACGACAGCTTCGCGCAGCGTCTTGCTGGGGATGGTGCCGGTGTTCACGCACACCCCGCCGACCATCGTCGTGCGCTCGATAACACAGACCCGCTTGCCGAGTTTGGCGGCGGCGATGGCGGCCTTCTGACCGCCGGGCCCGGAGCCAATCACCGCTAGGTCGAAGTCGTAGGTGTGATTGCCCGCACTCGTGGTCCGCATCGGCCTAGATTGACAGACTTCATCGCGGATCAAAAGGGATGTCACGCGGCGTGGCCTGCAGTTTGAGCGCCCGAGCGCTCAAACCACGGGTCGCTACTTGCTGAAGTGGACCTCGTCGTAAGAAACGTCCGGGGTCACCTTCATGGTCACTTCAGCCTCGAGGACGCCACCCTCCTCGTCGCACTCGCAACTATCCCCGGCGGCGATCGTTTTCGAACGACAACTCCAGCCCGTCGGTGTAGTCGAACATGCGCTCGCCGTCGCCGCCAGAGGCCACGTCTCCAGGCTCATACTCCTCGGTCTCGACAGCCCGGCCCCGGGAAGTCCGCCAGAAGGCGGCTTCTGCGAGTCAGTGTGGCGGTGACTCTGCCATATTTGAGCACAAACCACCCGGTCACCACGGCCCGTAGACGGCCTCGCTGTTGTCCGACAGTGCCTGGCACAGGCTTTCGAGATCGACGTTCAAGGTCTGCGCCATCGCACGCACCGTCAACGGCACCAGGTATGGCGCATTGCTGCGGCCCCGGTGCGGGCTCGGCGTCAGGTAGGGCGCGTCAGTCTCCACCAGCAGGTGCTCGGTGGGCGTGACGGCCAGTGCGTTCCGCAACGCGGTGCCGTTCTTAAACGTCACCGGCCCGGCGAACGACAGGTAGTAGCCGCGTCGCACACATTCGCGGGCCATCTGCTCGTCGCCGGAGAAGCAGTGCAGCACGGTGCGATCCGGGGCGCCCTCTTGCGCCAAGATCCGCAAGACGTCGTCATGGGCGTCGCGGTCGTGGATCTGCAGCGCGGTGCCAGTGCGCTTAGCGATGTCGATGTGCCGACGGAACGACTCGTGTTGAGCGGCCACCCCTTCGGGCCCGGTGCGGAAGTAGTCCAGACCGGTCTCGCCGATCACGCGGATGCGGGGGTGCGCGGCATACCCCTCGATCTGGGCCAGGGCGTCGTCCAAGGTGCCTGCGTCCACGAGAGCCGGGGCACCGTTGGGGTGGATCGCCACGCCACCCAGCACTTCGGGGTGGTCGTCAAGGGCGCGCACGGTCCAGGCGGCGCTGGTCAGGTCGCAGCCGATCTGGACCACCCGATCGACCCCGACCGCCTTGGCGGCAGCGAGCGCCTCGGCAAGCGGGGTCGCCGGGTGGTCGTCGCGGCTCATGTCGAGATGGCAGTGGTTATCGACCACCGGGATGGGCAGCGGCTCAGGGGCAGGCGGCCGCTCCTGTGTCGACATCAGGCC
>JBBSKS010000207.1:0-4225 GCA_038256095.1 Actinomycetales bacterium
ATCGAGTGCGCCGAGGTAGGCGTCCGCGACGATCAGCCACGCGTCTGGCACCTGCAGCATCCCGACGAGCACCTGCGCCAGCGACGTTTCCTTGCGGCTGACTCTCCCGAAGCCGACCCGCGTCCAGCCATAGCGTGACTCTCACCGGATGAGTTGTGGGGCGGCGC
Organism: Actinomycetales bacterium; assembly: GCA_038256095.1. Lineage (GTDB taxonomy): Bacteria > Actinomycetota > Actinomycetes > Actinomycetales > Dermatophilaceae > Ornithinicoccus. The sequence goes on from JBBSKS010000207.1 coordinate 168, forward strand.
GCGCGGCGAAGGCGGCGAACCCGAGGTGCTCGCGCATCGTCGCCCAGAGCAGCGCCACCACGTCCGAGACGACAAACCGTGCGGCTTCGACCGGGTCCTGTGACCGAAAGTGGTCGGTGTCACGCAACTCGCAGACAAGGTCGATCAACTGCTCCACCGCAGCGAACGCGTCGGTGGGATCAGGTGCGCGCAGGGCTCGCTGCGCGTCGGCGGCCAACCGCGCAAAGGTGAACCGCCAGCGGGTTCGCTCCCGTGGTGAGACGCGTCGGTCCCGGCCCATGTACGCCCCGGATCGGGCCAAGGCGACGAACTCCTCGACCTCGGCTCGGATCTGCGCCGGGTCCACTGGGGGCGGGGTCGACGGCGTTGGTCGGGTGCCGGTCTCGGCAACCTCCAGTGCGGCTTCGATGCGTTGCCGGATTGCCGCCGGGCCGCGCCAATACACCGTCCACAGCACGGTGTTCACCTGCTTGCGATCCAGCTCGGCGAGTCGACTGTGGAACTGCTCGCGGTGCATCCGGTCCGACACGAAAGGTGACGTTATTGCATGGCGTCCGCGGCGCCAGGCCGACCGTCCGACGCCGCTTTCGGGGCGCGACCCGGGAGATCGTTGCGCGGACGGCCCGGTTGCCTGCGGCAGATACATCGTGGGTATGCCGTGTCCTTCCGGAGTGCGCCACCCAAGTGCGGTCAGCCACTGCGCCACCTGCTCCCACAACGCTTCGTCGTCCGCGCCTACCCAGCGAGTGACCCAGTTACATGTCCCGCTCAGCGCTGAGGTCGTCTCAAAGTTCGAGCCGCCGCCAGATCGCTGGTTTCGACCCGTCAAGATCAACAGGAACGCGCAGCAGGCTCCGCTGTTGGTCTCCTGGGCGCGACGTCTAGGGAAACAACAATGGTGGCGCGGGCAACCTTCTGCCCACGCCACCACCGTCTGGAGGGGTATGCCGAGGCGCCGGGACCACCGGAGCGACCGCATACCCAGAGGTGTTCTTAGTCGACCACCATCACCGGCGCGCTCGACTGGGATAGCACGCCCAGGGTGGTCGGGCCCAGCGACGAACCGGCCAGGCTGCCCTGACCATGGGTGCCGAGCACCAGCAGGCCGCCCTGTTCCCCTGCCTGGATCAGACCGTCGACGCGGTGACCTTCGATGACCGAACCCTTCACCTCGAGGTCAGGGTGCGCGGCGGCAGCGCGCTCGAGAATGTCGGCGTTCGCCTTCTCCGCAGCCTCCCGGTGAGCTGCCTTGGCCTCCTCGACCGAGGCGTAACCCGCAGGCTTGCGGTTGCCGGTCGGCGATTCCCACACGGTGGCCACGAGCAGCGGAGCCTTCCAGTCGCGGGCAACGTCGGCGCCGACGTCGACGGCGCGCTCGGAGCCGCCGGTGCCGTTCATGCCGACCACGACGGGCTTGCCCGGCCCAGGCAGCATGTCCTCACCGGATCCGGCGCGGACGACGACCACCGGGCAGCGGGAGTAGCCAGCGACCGAGTAGGCGGTCGAGCCGAGCAGCAGGGCACCGACCCGGCCGCGACCGTGGCTACCCAAGACCATCATTGAGGCGGTGGAGGACCGCTCACCGAGGGCGACCTTGGCGCTGAACAGCGAGCCGGCGAGGTCGACCTCCAGGTCGGGGAAGTCCTTCAGCACCGTGTTGCGGCCCTCGCCGGCAATCTCTTTGGCGTCGGCAATGACATCCTCGTTCTTCCAGAGCCCACTGCCGGCGTCCTGGGTATACGTGATGCGCTCGGCCGCGTGCAGGATGACCAACTTGCGACCCTGATGGTCGGCGGCGCGGGCGGCCCACTGCAGAGCGGCCTCGGAAGGGCCGGAGCCGTCGTAGCCGACGACGATCGGACGAGTGGCCGATACGGATGCCATGGTTGAACTCCTTCGGTTGGGGATGGTGCCCATCGTAGGGTGACCTGGTGTGATTCTGGTGTTTCTCGGGGGCATCTGCGTGCTCAACCAGCGCCACCGGGTGCCGCGCAACTATCGCCGAGGCTCCATACCCGCCTACGATGGCGTATATCCCGCAGGTTCTCGCTTACAGCGACCTCACTAGTTCTATGCCTGCTCCCGAGCGCACCGATGCGCCGCAGTGATCACCTCGCCAGCGTTGGCGAACCTCACGGATACATCCGCGCCTTGCCGATTCACGGAGTTGTATGTCCCCGAATGCCCCCAGCCAGACCATCGACGAGCAACCGCTGGCCCACGACGAATTCTCCGTCCGCAGCGCGCTGCGCAACCCGAAACGACTGCGCACCGAGTTGCTTGCCGGACTCGTCGTCGCGCTCGCGCTGATCCCCGAGGCCATCTCCTTCGCCATCTTGGCCGGCGTCGACCCGCGGGTCGGTCTCTATGCGGCGTTCACCATGGCCGTCACGATTGCGTTCGTGGGCGGTCGCCGGGCCATGATTTCCGGCGCAACGGGTGCAATCGCGCTCGTGATTGCACCGGTCGCCAAGGAGTACGGGCTGGACTACCTCATCGCCACGGTGCTGTTGGCCGGCGTGCTGCAGATCGTGCTCAGCCTGCTCGGGGTTGCGCGGTTGATGCGCTTCCTGCCGCGCAGCGTGATGGTCGGTTTCGTCAACGCTTTGGCCATCCTGATCTTCACCTCCCAGATCCCGTACCTCATCGGCGTCCCGTGGCTCGTCTACCCGATGCTCGCCGTGGCTCTGCTGATCCTGATCGGGCTGCCTCGCGTGACCACGGCCATCCCGGCGCCGCTGGTCGCCATCGTCGGCCTCACCATCGTCGCCGTCCTGATGGCGATCGACGTGCCGACCGTCGGCGACCAGGGGGAGTTGCCCGACTCACTGCCCAGTTTCTTCATCCCCGACGTCCCGTTCACGCTGGAAACGCTGCAGATCATCGCGCCCTACGCCTTCGCGATGGCCCTGGTCGGCCTGCTCGAATCCCTGATGACCGCAAAACTCGTCGATGACGTCACCGACTCTCACTCCGACAAGAGCCGCGAGGCATGGGGCCAAGGCACCGCAAACATCGTGTCGGGCTTCTTCGGTGGCATGGGTGGTTGCGCGATGATCGGCCAGACGATGATCAACGTCAAGGTCTCCGGTGCTCGCACCCGCATCTCCACGTTCAGCGCAGGCGTCTTCTTGCTGGCCCTGGTGGTCGGCTTGGGTGACCTCGTCGGCACTATCCCGATGGCTGCCCTGGTCGCGGTGATGATTATGGTCTCGGTCGGCACCATGGACTGGCATAGCGTGCACCCGGCAACCCTGCGCCGTATGCCGCTGAGCGCGACCATGATCATGGTCAGCACAGTCGCTGTGACCGTCTACACCCACAACCTCGCCTACGGGGTCATCGTCGGCGTGGTCGTTGCGATGGTTTTCTTCGCCCGCCGCGTCTCGCACTTCACCGAGGTCGTCGACATCGCCCACCCCGACGAGGACACGCGGGTGTATGCGGTCCGTGGCGTTCTGTTCTTCGCCTCCAGCAACGACCTGGTGTTCCAGTTCGACTACGCCAGCGACCCGAAGAACATCGTGATCGACCTCAGTGACGCACAGATCTTCGACTCCTCGACAGTGGCGGCCCTAGATGCCATCGAGTTCAAATACCGGCAGCGCGGCAAGAACGTCGAGATCGTCGGGTTGAACGAGGTCAGCCAGGCGTGGCATGGCAAACTCACCGGCCAACTCGGAGCGCCTGAGTAGTCGGCCACTAGCACCTCATCGCTGGCGCTACGGTCGGTGATTCGTCCACACCTCTTGGTGTGGACGGGGTTTTCCACAGGCGTCTTGGAGTGACGGCGGCCTCTGCCATAGTGGACACATGTTCGATAGTCAGCCGCCGAGTGGCGGCTCGTCCCAGAAATCCATCCACGAGTTGCGCAGCGTTAACGAATCCTCGTTGGCTGACGGGTCGCTGATCCGGTTCATTGTCAACGCCGACACAAGTGCGCTGCCTTGATCCGGTCTATCTTGAACTCGCCGTTGGCCGCGCCGTGCCCAAATGTTGACGGCCCGGATACGAGAACTGCGCCCCAACGTCGACATGATCCACTGTTCACCGTCCTC
>JBBSKS010000208.1:0-4126 GCA_038256095.1 Actinomycetales bacterium
AGTTCGAGTATGCCGCGCCCGCCACCGTCGCTGACGCGCTCGCCTTGCTGGCCGAGCACGGTGACGACGCCAAGGTCATGGCCGGCGGCCAGTCGTTGATGCCCATCCTGCGGATGCGCCTCAACGCACCGGAGATGGTGATCGACCTCGGCAAGATCGCCGAACTCGACGGTGTGAGTGACGACGGTGACTCGATTCGGATCGGTGCGATGACGACATACGCCGACGTGTTGGCCAGCGACCTGGTCAGCGAGCACGCTGGGTTGCTGGCCAAAGCAGTCGCCGAGGTCGCCGACCCACAGATCCGACACCGCGGGACGGTCGGTGGCGCCCTCGTGCACGCCGATCCGGCTGGCGATGTCGGTGCCCCGATCCTGGCGCTTGACGCCGAGTTGGTCATCACGGCGGCCGACGGGAGCGAGCGCACAGTCGGTGCTGCTGACTTCTTCGTGGATATCTTCGAAACCGCTGTTCAAGAGGGCGAGCTGCTGACCGCGATCCGCATCCCCAAACACACCGGCTGGGGGAGTTCGTATACGAAGTTTGTCCGCGTCTCGCACCAATGGTCGATCGTCGCGGCCGCCGCCACGGTGCGCGCTGAGGGTGGCACCATCGCTGAGGCCAAAGTCGCACTGACCAACATGGGCTCTACGCCGCTTCGCGCTACCGCCCTGGAGCAAGGGCTGATCGGCAAAGAAGCCACCACCGAGGCTTTGCGGGAGGTTTGCTCGCAGGTCGGCGAACACACCAACCCTCCGTCTGACCTCAACGGTGACGCGGACTATCGCAGGCACCTAGCCGGCGTTCTGACCCGTCGAGCCGTCGTCGCGGCAGCGGGAGCCTGAGAACGTGGAGTTAGTGCACTCCTTCACGGTGCCTGCCTCGCCAGAAAAGACCTGGGCATTGCTGACCGATTTGCACCAGGTGGGCTCGTGTTTTCCCGGTGCCACTGTCACCGAGGCCACCGATGATGAGTTCTCCGGCACCGTCAAGGTCAAACTCGGGCCGATCGCCATGGTCTATTCGGGGTCAGGCTCGTTCGTATCCCGAGACGATGCTGCCCACACGGCGGTGATCGAGGCTCGCGGCAAGGACAAACGAGGCAACGGGACAGCCGGGGCGAGCGTGGACCTGTCGCTGAGCCCGGACGGCTCGGGCACCACCGTCAGCGTCAGGACCGACCTGGCGATCACCGGGAAGCCAGCCCAATTCGGTCGCGGTGTGATGCAGGACGTCTCGGACAAGTTGCTGCGGCAGTTCGTTGAGTGTGTCGAGGATCACCTCAGCCCAGACGCGGGCCCGACCGAGGAAGATCGGGTCGCTATGGCCGCCGGGCAGGCCGGTCAGCACACACCTCCGGGCCGGGACTCATCCCGTGAGGACGAACGGCCACCGCGCGGAGTCGGGCAACGGGTCAGGGTCGGCGGCGACGAGGCTATCGACCTTGGAGGCGCGCTCGGGCCCGCGCTCGTGCGTCAATACGGGATACCTCTGGCGGCGCTCGCAGGTGTGGTCGTCGGCTACCTGCTGGGACGGGGCGGTCGACCGGGGGAGCGGGTGACGAGTAACGCCGAATAAGCGCCCGCGACAAGGATCAGCGATGCAAGGACTCGGCATACGCGGCCAGTTTCTTGACCGAAGCGCCAACGCACCTGCCAGCGTGGCAGAGTCGACCCAAATATCCCACTCGCTCCACGTGTTGACGTCGATCCAACAGGACCACAGAGTAGCCGCAGAAGCGGTGGTTGTGCCGATGAACGTAACGGGAACCGGGGTGCGCGGGGAGGCGTTTGACATTCGTGGCGCTCCCTTCATGGACCCACATTCGAATCCTACCGGTTTCGGGTTCGCCCGTGATGCGTCATTCCTTAAGTCGGACCATTCCCTCCTGCGCGACGCTCGCCATCAGGGTGCCGTCTTGGGCAAACATCAAACCGTGACCTAGGCCGCGGCCATTTTGAGCCGACGGTGAAGCCTGACGGTAGAGGATCCAGTCGTCGGCACGGGGGCGGCGGTGAAACCACATAGCGTGATCGAGGCTCGCCGCGCGGAGTCGAGGGTCTGGCCACGCGATCCCGTGCTTGCGCAGAATCGGCTCGAGGAGGCTGTAGTCGGAGGCGTAGGCCAGCACGGCGGCGTGTAGCAGTGGGTCGTCGGGCATCGCGCGGGGCACCCGGAACCAGACGTGCTGAGCGGCCACCTGCTCTTCGGCTGGGGAGAATAGTGGGCCTTCGACGTGCTTGATTTCGACCGCTCGACGCGCAAGCTGACGCGCCGCGGGGTGCTTGATCGTGGCCAAGATGTCGGCATCTGAGGGCAACTGATCCGGGCCGGCCACCGCAGGCATGTCGTTCTGGTGATCTAGGCCAGGCGATTTATCCTGGAACGAGGTGATCATCGACAGCAAGATACGGCCCTGCTGCACTGCATGAACACGTCGCGCAGAGAACGAATGACCGTCGCGCATCCGCTCCACGAGGAAGCGGATGGGCTGCTTATCGTCCCCGGGCCGCAGGAAGTAACCGTGCATCGAGTGAATGGGCCGCGGCCCGCCTTCGCCGGCTTCGACTGTGCGGCCGGCAGCAATCACTGACTGAGCCAAGACCTGACCCCCAAAGACGCGGCCATGGGACTGAGGTTGGCTACGCCCAACGAAGACATCGCCTTCGGAGTCGTCGAGTCCGCTGCTGCCTACGCCAGGAGAGCCCACATGAAAGGTGGTCGAGCCCTCGCTGGTGAGGTCAAGCACGTCGAGCAGGTCATCAATAGGGTCCTCGATCATCACATGCCGCAGCCTAGCGACCCGGCGCCCCCGAGCCTGGCAGGATGTCCCGCATGCCCGATCCTGCTGACCAAGCGTCCCCGTATGCCGTTGATATCCAGATTCGATGGTCGGATATGGACGCCTACGGACACGTCAATAACGTCGAGTTCCTCCGTCTGCTTGAAGATGCCCGGGTCTACGCGTTCCGTGACTGGTTCGGCCAAGACCGATCGCTACTCAATGAAGGCATCTTGGTGGCTCGACAGGAGATCGACTACCTGGCGCCGTTGGCCTTCAACTACGCCCCGGCCCGGATCAGCGTGTGGTGTTGCCGAATCAGCGGCGCCTCCTTCGACGTCGGGTACGCCGTTAAGCAACCCGAGGGCGGCGTGACGTTCGCGGTCGCCGAGACCACGCTGGTCGCCTACGACCTCAAGGCGGGTAAGCCGCGGCGACTTAATGACTTCGAACGTGAGGCGCTCGTCGCGATCTCTGCGCCAGCCCCCGCCTTACGAAGCCACCGTCGACGCGCATGAGCGGGCACCCAACGGAGCCGGACGCATCCGGACACCTGGCCTTCGGCGATGTCGAGGCACTGCAAGATCTCGGGACGTTCGTGGCCCGCGCCAAAGCGCTCGATCCCGACGGGGGCATCCGCCTGCAGGCACGCGGCGACGTCCTGGCCGCCTGGGTGCAGGTGTTGCCTGGCCAAGGGTTGCTGGGCTCGGGGTTGGTCCTGGGTCTGCGGGTGATGACCCTCGAAGGAGACCACGACAGTGATGTGACGGTGCCGCTGGCTGCAATGTCGGATCGGCTGGCGCGGCGAGCCGCGACCGGCGATGTGAGCGCTGCCCTGTCTCTTCCCCCGATGACACTCGATGTGCCATGGAGCGCCATCAGCCCACCCCGTGCGGGCTGGTTGCCGGTCGGGTCTATCGCGGACGACGAGTTGCTGCGTGCAGCCCGCGCCGGGATCGAAGCTGTAGCGCAAGGGACGCCTCCAGGATCGGGGGCTGCCGCGGTAGCCACCCTGCGGGCGCGGGTATGGGGTGCTGCGCTGACGGTCGGCTCTGCGGGAGACGATCGGGAAGAGGGCGCCTCCGCGCCTGAGCCCAACGAGTACGCAGGGCTACCTGCGGGGGCGGCCCTGGCGGCATACGCCCTGGGGTTTGCCTCGCCGGGGCGGCGCTCGGTCGTTCGCGCTAAGGGTGCGTGGTCCCGGGTGAGTTCGCGCAGCGGTGAAATTCTGACCCGCTAGGGAGTCAGGTCGCCAGCGGTCCCCCGACCCACGCTGAATGGCGGAACGTGGTTAAGCCTTCACGCTGTTCAGTAATTTCGCGGCGCACCATCAGAATCGCGCCA
>JBBSKS010000209.1:0-4074 GCA_038256095.1 Actinomycetales bacterium
TCTGTGCACGCCTCGACCGGTTTTGCCGCCCACGAGCCTCGCGACATCACCCTGTCCGACCACGATGCGGCGGTCGCGCGGGCCTGCCGCCCGACCTACGACCTGCTCCACCAGAGGAGAGTCCGGCTCTAGCCTTAACGGCACCGAGCCAACGACCGTTGTGCTCGCTCTCTGCGGTTTGCGCGCGGGGGATGGCGCGCACAGCGGTCATCAGCGGGTCACCAAGACTGACGCAGAGGGTGGAGACGGTCAGACGACGAGGACTCGGCTGCCCATGCTCATCAAACCGTCACGCCAGATCATGTCCATTGCCGCCGTCGACACGCGCGAGCAGCCGTGCGATGCCGGGTAGGGCGGAATGTCCGGCGAACCATGGATGGCATAGTTCCCCGAGTAGAACTGCGGTCGCCACATCTTGCCCAGCTCACCTTCACGCCAGCCGGTGCCGTCGATATACCGGACGTTGAAGTCGCCCGTGCGGGTGCGGGCCGTGTACCACTGACCCTGGAACTCGTAGCGTTCTCCGCTGGCGGTAGAGGTGTTGAGGACCATCTTTGTTGAGCCACCACGCACAACCAGGATGATCTGCTGCTGGAGGTGTATCTCCATCAAGTTGCCCCCACCCACTGCTGAGGGGCGGAAGTTCTTCGCCGCAGCGGCGCGCACGTTCGGGCCGGCAATGCCATCGCGGACCAGGCCGTGGGCCTTTTGAAGGGCGTAGACGGCCTGCTGCGTCAAGTGCCCGTAGCCGCCGTCGGGGGTGCCGAGCCAATAGCCGGTCGAGGACAACTGCTTTTGCAACGCCAACACCGCTGGCCCATTGTCGCCGCTCCGATACAAGGCAGAGTCGGGGTCCGGTTCTGGCTCGGGCTCTTCTTTGGTTTCCGGCTCGGCGGATTCAGGCTCATCCGAGTCGGAGTCATCGGTTTCGGCATTCTTCGTTTCGCTCGCCTCGGCTGAGTCCTTTTCGGCCTCGACCTCGACCTCGGTAGGCTCTGGCTCTTTTTCGGGCTCCGGCTTGGGCTCCGGCTCGGGCTCCGGCTTTTTCACGTCCTGGCTCGCCTTCGCGACCTCGATCAAAGCCGCAGTAGTAGCCATCCCGAAACCGCCTTTAAGCACAGCGCGGCGGCGCAATTCAAGAGCGGCGTTAGGTCCAGGAAGGATCCAATTACGTCCACGTCGCATGTGCCCTACTTTCAATCGGAACGGTAATACTAAGCAAAAAGTCACGGCCTGGCCTGTCGGGGACAAGACACGCTCACGCCTTTGACATGACATCCGTTGCGCTACGCGTATTTCGCTAAATAGGTCGGCCCCCAGGAATCGGCCTATTAGACGATGGCGATGTTGCGGGCTGCGAGCATTCGTCTTTCGAGCTCTTTCGACTCGACATCTACACCCATGTCCGCAAGGTGGCGCCTCACCGCCTCCTCGACCGCAGGCGTCTGCGAGAGCCCGGTGCGCTGCCCATGCTCTTTATTTACGGTAGACCGTCGGGAGACTAGCGCCTCACAGGTCGACCCGGCGATGATGAACGCCTGACCGCGCACCATACGAACGGAGCTGTTCTATGCCTCGCAAGATCATCCTGGACTGCGACCCCGGCCACGACGACGTGTTCGCGATGTTCCTCGCCTACGGCAACCCCGAGATCGACCTTCTCGCAGTCACGACGGTGGTGGGCAATCAGACGCTGGCCAAGGTCACCCACAACGCGTTGTCGGTCGCGCGGGTAGCCGGGATGACCGGAGTGCCGATCGCCGCCGGGTGCACGCGTCCCCTCGTGCGCGATATCACCGTCGCCGCCGAGATCCACGGTGAGTCTGGGCTGGATGGGCCCGACCTGCCCGAGCCGACGCAGGAAGTCGTCGCGCAGCACGCGGTCGACCTCATCATCGACACGGTGATGGCGCACGAGCCTAAAACGGTCACGTTGGTGCCGACGGGCGGGCTGACGAACATCGCGATGGCGGTGCGCAAGGAGCCTGCGTTGGCCCAGCGGGTCAAAGAGGTCGTGCTGATGGGCGGCGGATATCACGTCGGCAACTACAGCTCGGTGGCCGAGTTCAACATTGCGATCGACCCTGAGGCTGCGCACATTGTCTTCAACGAGAGCTGGCCGGTGTTGATGGTGGGCTTGGATCTGACCCACCAGGCGCTGGCGACCCCGGAGGTAGTGGAGCGGATCACGGCGATCGGGACGGGGCCGTCGAGGTTTGCGGTCGAGTTGTTAGAGTTCTTCGGCGGGGTCTACAAGGACATTCAGGGCTTCGATTCACCGCCGGTGCACGATCCGTGCGCGGTGGCCTACGTGATCGACCCGACGGTGATGACCACCCAGCTGGTCCCGGTGGACATCGAGTTGAACGGCACACTGACCACGGGTATGACGGTCGCTGACTTCCGCGGGCAGGCTCCGGCGGACTGCACGACGTCGGTCGCGGTGGAGTTGGATCACGCCAAGTTCTGGAACCTGATCGTGGATTCACTCGAGCGCATTGGTGAGGTGACGCTGTGAGCGCGGCCTCTGTGAATGCTAAGACTGGCGGCGTTGGTCAGGTCGTGGTCTTTGGCTCGCTGAATGCCGACCTGACCGTGCGCGTCGAGCGCTTCCCTGAGCCGGGCGAGACGTTGAGCGGTTCCGAGTTGGTGACGGCGCCGGGCGGGAAGAGTTCGAACCAGGCCGTGGCTGCGGCGACGTTGGGATCCCAAGTGCGACTGATCGGCGCAGTCGGCGACGACGCCAACGGTTCGTTTTTGCTGGAGCAGGCCGGTGAGTCCGGCGTCGACGTTGCTGGGGTGACGCGCGACCCCGACCACGCCACCGGCTCGGCCATGATCGTGGTCGACGCGGCCGGCGAGAACACCATCATCGTGTCTCCGGGCGCCAACGGGGCGATCAGTGCGGACTCGCTGACCCCTGAGCAGTTCGCTGGCGCTGACATCGTCTGCCTGTGCCTGGAAGTGCCGGTGGCTGCGGTTCAAGCGGCCGCCGAGCACGCCCAAGAGGCCGGGGCAACGGTGCTGCTCAACCTCTCTCCGTATGCCGACATCCCCGATTCACTGTTGAGCCACGTTGGCGTGTTGCTGGTGAACCAGAGCGAGGCCGAAATGGTGCTGGGGTGTAGCAATATCGACGCCGACTGGAATACGGTTCTGAGCGGATTCGTCGACCTCGGCATACACCGAGTTGTGGTCACTCTGGGCGCGGACGGAGCGGTCGTGCTAGACGGCGTTGCCCCCGAGGACGGCGACGACGCGTCGCGGGTCACCTATATTGATTCGCCGCAGGTAGAGGCGGTCGATACCACCGGATGCGGCGATGCCTTCACCGGGGCCCTGGCCCACGGAATGGCCAAGGGTGCGTCATTGGTCGAGGCATCCAAACTCGCTGCCCAGGCTGGGTCGCTCGCCGCGACCCGTGAAGGTGCCCAGTCGTCATACCGAGCCTTCACCCGTCTGAGATAGCGGTCCATCGCCGTACCTGGAGGACCGACACGTTGGCAGGGATGTTATCCAACTGTCCTGCCTGATTCGTATCTTCTCACCGCTTACCGCGCGCGATCGGCCAAACTACGTCGGACGGCAGCGTGAGGGCGCGACAGCGGCGGTGAACTCTTTGTCGTGGACGATGCTGTGGTGTCGCCCGCGTAGCAAGGCGTAGTTCGACACGTTTGATAGCCCACCAAGGACGATGCGGGCACAGTGCATCCCCGGTCTCTGTCCTCCCGGTGCCGGTGAAAGTCCGCTCGACTACATCCCACGCGATCGTCACATTCACCGCCGCTTTAGGGGTCGTGGGGGCACTGTCACCCCCAGCCACACCACGCTTGAGGACGGTGAACAGTGGATCATGTCGACGTTGGGGCGCAGTTCTCGTATCCGGGCCGTCAACATTTGGGCACGGCGCGGCCAACGGCGAGTTCAAGATAGACCGGATCAAGGCAGCGCACTCGTGTCGGCGTTGACAATGAACCGGATCAGCGACCCGTCAGCCAACGAGGATTCGTTAACGCTGCGCAACTCGTGGATGGATTTCTGGGACGAGCCGCCACTCGGCGGCTGACTATCGAA
>JBBSKS010000210.1:0-4064 GCA_038256095.1 Actinomycetales bacterium
GCCCACGTTCAGACTTCCCGCTGCGATCACGGGGGCAACCAGCGCAAACATCAGCGGCAGCTCGTAACCCAAGCCGTGCGCGAGGAACCGGTATCCGCCGACCAAGGAATGCGCCGAGTTGGGACCCCAACCAACGAGCCACACCAACGCCCAAACCATGACGTCCATGGCGTTGAACCAGACCACCCCCACGTCCAGGGGCGCGATAGTCCAGCGACCCAACGGCACCACAGCAATCATCAACAAGGCCACGACGAGCAGGCCAGCGCCACTGACGCGCCACAGCAACGAGTCGGCAGACACGGTGCTGCGTCGGCGTTGCCGCAGCAGCCGCGCGCTCTCGTGCACCGGCCCCGTGACCGCACCCCAGAGGTATGCCGAATGCCCCGTTGCGTAGGCCCGCTCCGCCCGCGCGGTCAGGACGCTGTCCAGCGCCGCAGCCAGAAAGACCAAGACCCCCAAGATCGCCGCGCCGGCGATCGCCCACACCGGCGACACCGTGACCATGGCGGCCTCACCCATGGGGCGCCGCGATCGGAACAAGCGTAGGAGGGATGTTCAGGGAGGCAATGACCAGGCGGGCCGTGGCAAGGTCAAGGCCAACGACGACGGCGGCCACCGCGCTCGGACTCGGGGCCTTGACGCGCGTTTCGTCGGCGCCATTAACAGCGGCGGCGTCGACGGCTTGGTCGAGCATGGTCAGCAGGCGATCCCACGTATCGCCTTCCAGATGCCGCGGAAGGCCGTGCCGGTCGAGCTCGTGTGCTGTCAGCGGTCGCAGTCTCTGCAGCGATCTCCTCAGCAGACGAGAGCGCGTGACTTGTCGGCGCGACCGCTCGAGCGAAGCGTCGATCTCCGGTGAAGCGTGCACGGTGAGTTGAGCGTCGCGGACTCGGCGGGCGAGGGCAGCGGCGTCTTCCCACCCGGTTAAGGCCAGGCATCGGGCAAGGTTGTCTGCGCGCCAGGCCGGGTTGGTTGCGTGCGAGATGGCGGGAGCACCGAGCCCGGGGTCGTCGATCATCGACCCGTCGGCGCGCGAGATGACGTCGCCGCTCAGGGTGCAGCTCAACACCAGTCCGGCTGGCCAGTGCGGCAAAACAGGCCCTAGGCGCAGGTGGAGGACGTCCATCTCGAGCCCATCCCGGTCGTCCTCTCCCTCGGCCAACGGGATTCCGTCCGGTGCCATCTCCATATCCCCGTGGTCCATCTCGCCGTGCTCCATGTCCCCGTGGTCCATGCCTTCGTGGTCCATCGGGTTCTCATCGCTGGCGGTGTGCGGCTCGTGGTCCCGATGCGCAGCGTCTTCGCGATGGCTCGCGGTGTCGGCGAGCCGACCGGCGACTGTGTGCAGTGCTTCGCCAATATCGGTCCTGGCGTCGAGGTCAGTGCGCACGCGCGGCCCGGGCATCTGATCCCACAGCCGGGTGACCACACTGCCGAGGTCAGGCCCAGGTGTCCCGCACACGGCCAGCACGTCGGCGTCGGCGGGACTAAGGCCCAGGCGCCATCCGCGCTCGATGAGGTCCCGTTCCAAGCGAGCTCTCACCCTCCATGAGCCGGGTGTCTCAACGATCAACACGTGAGTGCGGCGCGTCGCATACCGGGCCAGCACGTCACTCAAGCCCATCGCAGACCGCCCTCACGCCATACCCAAAGCACTGCCACCAGCAAGGCGCCGAGGAAGAGGAACATCTCGAGCACCGCCGAAAACCCAAGGTTGGCGACGACGACGGCCCACGGATACATGAACAGCATTTCGATGTCGAAAGCCAAGAAAAGTAGCGTCGCTACGTACCACCGGGCGTGATATCTCGACAGGGCGTGCTCTTGCGGTGCCCAACCCGACTGGAACGGAAGCGAGACCAGCGCGGCGGTCGACACCGTGGTGAGACGGTGCAGGCCGTAGACCGCGGCCACGGTAGAAACGGCGACGGCCACCATGGATAGAATCCCGAAGAACACGTCTACTCCTTCGGCGCGGCATGAGACTGGTGAGCAGGACCGACGCGACGTCGATACCCCTACACGGTATACCTGTGGCGCGCATCGCGCAGCGGTACGCATTGACCGGCGCGGGTGTATCGAGAGCTATGGCTGGCGCTCAGCTCGTGCGCGGCGAGTACATGATCACGCCCACGCCGACTAGGCAGATCAGGGCGCCAACGATGTCGTAGCGGTCGGGGCGGAAGCCATCCAGCGCCGCGCCCCAGGCGAGCGAGCCTACTACGAAGACACCGCCGTAGGCAGCGAGGATGCGCCCGAAGTTGGCCTCTGGCTGCAGCGTGGCGACGAAACCATACAGGCCGAGCGCGAGCGCGCCGGCACCGATCCACACCCAGCCGCGGTGTTCCCGCACCCCTTGCCAAACCAGCCACGCGCCACCGATTTCCGCGATGGCGGCGGCGATGAACAGAGCAATCGATTTCAGTGTGTCCACGAGAGCAGTCTCCCAGCATGCTGGCGGCTACCCTGGTGGGCATCAGGGGAAGGCGAGTGTGCGACTGCCGGACATACCTATACGGGGCAAGGGTAGGCTTGGCGAAGCGTACGCGTGCGACAAAGAGGAGAACACAAGTGAATGGTGTCAGAGCGATGTATCGGGTGGGGTTGGTGGCGGCGTCATTGGCTTTGGCTGGTTGTGCTGGCGCGTCGGGTGAGCCCCAGGAGACTCCGACGGGTGAGGAACATAACTCGGTGGACGTGATGTTCGCGCAGATGATGATCCCGCACCACGACGACGCTATTGCTATGGGCCGCTACCTACAGCAGACCGATGGCGTTGACCCGCAGGTGGATTCTTTGGCCAACGACATCATCGAGGCCCAAGTGCGCGAAAACGGCGACATGAACGCGTGGCTGGGCGAGCGCGACTATCCGCAGGTTCCCAGTGTGCCGGGTCAGGTCAACGACCAATCCCTGGCTGGGGCGTCTCCAGCGGAGATCGAAAAGGTTTTCTTGACGGAAATGATCGCTCATCATGAGCACGGGGTCGATATGGCGAGCAGCGCGGTCGAGCGAGGAGAGTCGCCGGTTATGACCGACCTTGCTCAGACCATGGTGCAGGGCCAGAGCCAGGAGATTGAGATGATGCGGGACCTCCTGGCGCAGAGGTGAACCGGCACACGAGGTTTCCTCGTCAGCGTGAGAGCCGGTTCCCCGCTCGTGGCGAGGTGCTGGGTGTGATGCGTGGCGGTGCCACGGCTTGGTACTTACCGGGGTGGTAGTCGCAGCTTTGATGGTGGCCCTGGCGGGCATGGGGTCTTTCGCTGGAGCGTGGGTGTTGCCACTGGTGGCAGCTCTATTGGTGACAACCTAGGAGCGCAAGAGGCGCGCGATCGCGGCCGAGGCTTCTTTGATTTTGGCTTCGGCCTCGTCTTCGCCGGACTGGATTGCTTCGCGTACGCAGTGGCTGAGGTGCTCGTCGACAAGTCCGAGGGCAACTGCCTCGAGAGCTTTGGTGGCGGCCGCGATTTGGGTGAGGACGTCGATACAGTACGTATCTTCCTCGACCATGCGCCGTACCCCGCGTACTTGGCCTTCTATGCGTTGCAGTCGCTTGATGTGAGCGTCTTTGGTGTGCGCATACCCGGGGGGTGGCGAGATCTTCGTGGTGGTCATCGCGGGTTGCTTTCGGCTGGGGTTGGGCTTACAGGTCTTGGGTACGTAAGCGTAGTGCGTTGACGATGACGCTGACTGAAGACAACGACATGGCGGCTGCGGCGATGATTGGAGAGAGCAGGAGGCCGAAGGCTGGGTACAAGAGGCCGGCGGCGATCGGGATGCCTGCGGTGTTGTACATGAACGCGAACACCAGATTTTGTCGGATGTTGCGCATGGTTTTTTGAGACAGCCTTCGGGCGTGCACAATCCCCGTCAGATCACCCCCCAAGAGAGTTACTCCCGCGCTTTCCATGGCTACGTCCGTGCCTGAACCCATCGCTAGACCGACGTCGGCCGCCGCCAAAGCGGGAGCGTCGTTGACGCCGTCACCGGCCATGGCCACTACTCGCCCCTCGGCTTGCAACTGCTTAACGATGTCACTTTTGTGATCGGGTAGAACTTGA
>JBBSKS010000211.1:0-4020 GCA_038256095.1 Actinomycetales bacterium
CGCGGCCGCGGCCCGTTGGCGCAACACCGCGTGGGTGCCCTCGGGGACATCCTTGATCTGAACACTTGGCATGGCGCCATTATGGCGCCACTAGCGCCACATCGCAACCGCCTGCTACTCGACATAGGCGCGGCGCGGACCCGCAGCATTCCGCCGCGAATGCGCCACCTGCTAGATAGGCAAACCCGAAGACTTGAGCGACCGCAACGGCGAACCCGTCGTGATTTGCGCGAGGGGCTACGGCACCGAGCGACATACCCATAGTCCAGCGTTCCGTATCCCCAGTGATGAGGGCACTTTGGAAGAGGTGACCCGCTGGGATGTCGACCCAGCACAGTTTTCCGGTGCGGGGGTCGATGACTGGACCTTCGCCTACCTCGGCTTCTGCCTCGATCAGTACACGAACGTCGTACTTCATCGGCTCACCGGATCCTCATACAGAGCGCCCAGGTCGGCACGTGTTGGTGCGCCTTCCCAGTCGCCGGGGTGGGTGCAGGCGAGCGCGCCGGCCGCACCTACCCGTATTAGAGATGAATCCTTGGCCTCGGAAACCGTATAGACCCAGCGTTCCTCATACGGGAGTCGGGCGGAACGGGTAGGTGTCAGTGTGTGGCGGAGAGGTTCGTGTCCCACGGGTTGAGGCACTCGACGGCAAGGGGTTCGAAGTGCCTGGTGTTCCGGGTGGCGACGGTCATCTCTGCACACTGTGCAACTGCGGCGATGAGGGCGTCGTCGAATAGGGGGTGCTCAGGGACTCGATAAGCCGCGAGGATTCGCGCTGCCGACAGGTTGAACGCAAGCACCCGGTCGGCGAACGTTGGCAAGACGTTTTCATCGAACCAACGGCGCAAGATCGCTCCCTGCGCAGCGTCGGATCTCTCCGTGGCGATCACGCCTCGTTCGATCTCCGCGATGGTGGTAGCGGAGACGAACAGATCGCCGACGGGTATTGAGGCTGCCCACACTTCGACCGGCGGGTTGCGCCCTCGCACTCGCAGCGCGGACACCACGTTGGTGTCCAAGAGGTACCTCACAACTCTGCGGAACGAGCGATCAGCCCTAGGCGCTCCGGTTCGAAGGCGATGTCGGCACCCTCATCCGTGCTCAGCAGGTCAACAATAGTGACGGGATCACCCTGAACAGCGCGGGTGAGGACGTCACGTGCTTCCGCCTCGACCGACCGGTGACGCAGTTTCGCGCGCGCACGCAACGCGGCCTTTGTCCCTGAGGGCAGGTTTCGGATCAAGATCTGCTCCACGATGACCACCTCCGATATCGTCTTCACGATATCGCTCATTTCGTCGCCATACGAGGCGGCTGCAAGGCCTGCTAAGCCGTCACCAGTTCGGCCAACCAACGCAACTGCGCGCGCTCGTGGAAGGGCCCGCCACCTTCGTGCCCGTTCCAGGGATACTCAACGATCTCCTTGCGGCCACCCCACGCTTGGTATGCCGCATAGACCGTGGACGGCGGACACACCGGGTCCATCAACGCGACGGAAAACAGCGCAGACACGCGTCCGCGGGTGGCTAAAACCGCAGCGTCGACATACGACAACGTGGTGAACGCCTGTTCAGCTTTGTCTCGGTGCACCGCGAGGTATCGGCCCAATTCGGCATACGGATTGATGTCGGTCATCTGGGCGGCCCGCCACACGTCACACATAAAGGGGACGTCGATCATGGCCCCCAGGGCTCGGCCATGCAGTGCCGCAGCAGCAATCGAAATGCCGCCACCCTGGCTCGCGCCGCACGTAACCACACGATCCGGGTCTGCCTGCGGCAGATGCGCCACAGTGTCCAGCGCCAGCACGGCGTCGGTGAAGACCCGCGCGTAGTAGTGGCTTGCCGGACTGTCCAGACCTCGAGTGAGGAAGCCCGGAGCAGCAGGCCCCGAACCGACCGGATCGGGGGTGTCCCCCATCCCGTATGCCGATCCCTGGCCTCGCGTGTCCACCTCCAGGCACGCATAGCCAGCGTTCACCCACAGCGGGACTTCGTGCGACAACCCCCGGCCGCGGCCATACCCCTGGTACTTCACCACCACCGGCAGCGGGCCCTCGACGCCCGCAGGTCGGTGGTACCACGCCCCGATGCGGTGCCCGTGGGCTCCGCTGAACCACACGTCATCGGTGGTGACGCGGGCCATTCCGGTCTTTACGGGCTCGACGCTAGGTGCTTCCACCAGCCGCCTCGCCCCGGCCAACTGCTCAGCCCAAAACGCATCTAAGTCTTCAGGCTCGCGCGTGGAGCTGACGTAGGTGCGTAACTGGTCAAGGGGCAGATCGTAAAGGGGCACGAAAAAAACGTACCAACTGGATCGCGCCTTCTGCGAGGGCTTCCAACTCGGAGGTCACCGCCTGCACGCAGTGGCGACAGGTGGGTATTCAGGCAACTCGCAAGACTCACGCGGCGATTCAACTTTTCACGTCCCTGTTACCAAAACGTGACAGCGCTTACATGCCCATGTACGGTCACACACGCCTACGCCGGTAACGGCAACATGTACGACTCGGGCCGCTCAACCCGGGGCACCTCGTTTCGAAAGATCTTCCCTGGCAGCGTGAGCTACGGACGCGTCAACTAGCGCATCTGCTGCGACGTGAGAGGCCGAGGTGGCACCTGCCACCGGCGCGAACTCGTCGCTGGCCTCGCCGACGACCACCAAGACGCCGGTGATACTTTGTGCCCCTATGGGGTACAAAGTTGGCGACGGATCGTGAAGCACCGGTCCCAACGACTGCGGCGCTCTGCGCCGAGAGCTGGTCGCCGCATGTTCTACGCATCATGGTTATTGCCGCTGCTGCTGATCGTTATGCACGTGCTGAACCTGCCGGACGCAGCACCCGTCATACAGCTGACGCCGATCCCCACAGCCACTATCACTACGGCGACGCATGCCATCCACCCGTCTTTGCCCAACGGTGAAGCCGTCTTAGCCGACACGCACAGCCAAGAAGTCAGCCCCGACACCGGCCACCATCAGCCAGGCCATTCCGAGGTCATCGCCCATGCATGCCTCGCGATCGTGCTGCTGATCCTTGTTCACGTCCGGCCTAGGGCCGTTGCGTCACTGCGGCATCGGATGGCTTCGACCGACCCACGAACCCACCGCCCGGCGCTCCGTCTGACCAGCCAGTCAACGCCACGGCACCTCTTGTGCGTTATGCGGACTTGAGGGCAGTCCATCAGCGCCAAGAATTTTCACCGCGCACCTCTTCCGACGAAGGCGCGCCATTCCCCTACCAACACTTCAGGAGTTTCAGATGAACCTCACACGCACCTCCACCCTGTCCACCCTTGCCGTCGCCGCCACCTTGGTCTTGTCAGCCTGCTCCTCGGACCCCGAACCGACGCCGACCACCTCGGATTCCGCCGAGCAAAGCACAGCTATCGACGGCTTCAATGACGCCGATGTTGCCTTCGTGACGGACATGATCCCGCACCACCAGCAGGCCGTTGCTATGTCTCAAATGGCCGAGGATCGGGCCGGCGCAGACGTGTCCGCCCTAGCAACCCGGATCGAAGGCGCACAAGGGCCAGAGATCGAGACGATGACTCAGCTCTTGGACGATTGGGGCCAGGCGGCAGCTTCAGGCATGGGCGACATGGGCGACATGGGCGACATGCCAGGCATGATGCAACCCGAGGACATGGGAGAACTCATGAGCGCTACCGGCGATGAGTTCGACACACTCTGGCTAAACAACATGATCGAGCATCACACCGGCGCCATCACCATGTCGCAGACGCAGAAAGACGAAGGCGTGAACCCTGCGGCTGTGGCTCTGGCACAGACCATCATCGAGGCCCAGCAGGCCGAGATCACTGAGATGGAGCAAATGCTCGAAAGCAACTGAGACGGCCACGTCGTAGCGGTCATCGCCGACGCTAACACGGTCAACCTCCGGGCAGGACCGTGATCCAGTAGTCCCAAAATCTGGACGCGATCAAGGTCGCAATGACCAGGAGCCAGGCGATAGCCAGGGTCGGAGCGTAGGTGGTCAACGCTCCGGCCCGC
>JBBSKS010000212.1:0-3984 GCA_038256095.1 Actinomycetales bacterium
CCCGCATCACGGCCCACTGGTCGCGGCGCGGATGCGCGTGCTCACCCAGACAACCCTGGGCGGTAGCACGACCGACCTGCGTTCGCGCGTGCAATCGGAGCACGGACGACCCATCCCCGGTGTGTATGCCGCGGCGGGTATCGCCTAAATGGACCGGCTACACCCGAATGAGAAGCGGGTCGAACTCCGCGGCGCCAACGTCGCCTACGTGGACTTCGGCGGGCCGGACGTGCCCGAGGCGCTGTGTGTGCTCGTGCATGGTCTCGGCGGCGCCAGCGTCAACTGGGCCGCCCTGACCCCTCTTTTGACCCCTCGTTTTCGGTGTATCGCGCTCGATCTCGTGGGCTTTGGGATGACTGAGCCCGGCGACCGCAACGCCAACGTGCGGCAGAACACTGCCCTGTTGACCGCCTTCGTGAAGATGATCACCGGCCAATACCCCGGGCTGCCGTTGCTGTTGGTGGGCAACTCCATGGGTGGTCTCATCACTGCCCGTTATGCCGCCAAGCGTCCCTGCCCGCCGGTGCCGGTTGCCGGTTTGGTGCTGCTCGACCCGGCGCTTCCCGCGCCGGGCCTGTTCCCTGGGGTGGTCGGGGTCTTTGCTGCCGGGTTGCTTGCCGTCCCTGCGGTGGGGCGCGTTGCGGCCCGGGCTCGACGGTCGCTGCGCACGCCGGAGCAAAACGTCGACGACACGCTGCGGTGGTGCACCGCCGACCCCAGCAGGATCGACCCTGACGTGGTGGCCGCCCACCTGCCACTGGCCCATCGGCGCCAATTTCACCCGGAAATGGACCGCTACTACGGCGCAGCGGCGCGCTCCACGTTGAGTACGGTTGCGATGCGCCAATCCACCGACGCGATGTATGCACGGGTCAAGGCGCCGGTGCTGCTGATCCACGGCACGCGCGACCGGTTGGTGTCGTTCTCCGGTGCGGTGCGCATGGCGCGCCGCAACCCCTCGTGGCGGTTTGCTCCGGCTAGCGACAGTGGGCACCTGCCGATGTTGGAGCACCCGAAATGGACGGCGGCACAGATGTACGCATGGTGGGATTCTGTCGTGGTCGCGGATGCGTCCGATGATTGAGCTGAGTGTGATCCGGCGCAAGGCAGCCACGGCGGCGCTGGTGGCTTTTCGTCGACTGCCCGGACCGCTGAAACGCGGTCTGGTGCGTGCGGGGACGCCCAACTACACCGTTGGAGCGGTCTGCGCGCTTGAGCACGAGGGGCGCGTGTTGATGCTGAGCCAGCCGCACCGGGCCGGATGGAGCCTGCCGGGAGGGTTGCTCGATCACGGCGAAACTCCGGCCGAGGCTGTTGCTCGTGAGGTCTTGGAGGAGACCGGTCTGCGCATCGATCCCGGCGACCCGGTGACCTACGGAGTGCACCCACGCAGCCAAAGTGTTGACGTGGTCTTTCGTGTAGTACTCCACACGCGGCCCGAGTTGCAGCTCTCAGCCGAGGCTCGGCGCTCGCGTTGGTGCGACACGGGGAGCAGCGGCGACTTTGATCGAGAGACCCAACAGATCGTGGACATGCTCGCGGGTGCCACCGATCAGCCGAGGGTTGGCTCCCTTCTCACGGGGTGAGCAGAATCTTCCCGATGTGCTGACTTTCTTCCATCGCCCGGTGCGCAGCGGCTGCCTGGTCCAGGGGGTAGGTCGCGTGGACCAAGGGTGAGATTGTGCCGTCAGCCACCCACGGCCAGATACGCTCCCGAACGGCAGCGACGATCTCGGCCTTCTCCTCCAGGGGGCGCGAGCGCAGACCGCTGGCGATGATCCGGCCCCGCTTGCTCAGGAGTCGGGCAATGTTGAGCTCTCCCTTGGCTCCGCCGAGCATCCCGATGATGACAAGTCGGCCACCGATGGCCAGCGATTGGATGTTGCGGTCCAAATACGTGGCGCCCACGACATCCAAGATGACGTCGACCCCGCGCCCGTCCGTCGCCGCCAGGGTCTGCTCCACGAAGTCTTCGTCGCGGTAGTTGATGCCCACATCGGCGCCGAGTGAGGTGCATGCGTCGAGTTTGGCTTGCGACCCGGCCGTCACGACGACGCGCACCTCGAGGGCCTTGGCGAGTTGGATGGCCATCGTGCCGATGCCGCTGGACCCGCCGTGCACCAGCAGGGTCTCGCCCTTGCGTAGCGCCGCTTGCGTGACCAGGTTGTTCCACACGGTGCACGCCACCTCGGGCAGCGCAGCCGCATCGTGGCGGCTCACTCCCCTCGGGATGGGCAGCACCTGACCCGCTGGGACGGCGACTTGCTCGGCATACCCACCGCCGGAGAGCAGCGCGCAGACTTCCTCGCCGACAGACCACGCGCTGACCTTTTCGCCGACGGCCGCGACGATGCCGCTGACCTCTAAGCCGAGGATGTCGCTGGCCCCCTTGGGCGGCGGATAGTTGCCTTCGCGCTGGGCGATGTCGGCGCGGTTCACCCCTGCCGCCGTGACGTCGATCAAGATTTCTCGCTCACCGATGGTCGGGGCGTCGACGTCCCCCAAGACCAAAGCATCAGCGTCGCCGGGCGCAGAGATCGTGATTGCTCGCATACCTGCGACCTTAGGAGGGCCGGGCCAAGAACGCGAGGGCAATCCGGCAACATAGGTGACGCAAACGCCCCGAAGTCGTCGGCGCCTCGTCACTAGCCACCCCGGCGCTAGCCGATCAGGATGCCCGCTATCGCTGCGCTCATCAGGTTGGCCAACGTGGCCGCGGCGATGGCCCGCAGCCCCAACTCGGCGATGTCGCGTCGGCGTCCGGGCGCAATGCCACCGAGACCACCGAGCAGAATCCCGAGGGAGCCGAGATTGGCGAACCCGGTCAGCGCAAAGGTGATGATGGCCGCCGTTTTGGGGCTGAACTCCTGGATGCGGGGCGCGAAGTCGGCGAAAGCCACGAACTCATTGACGACCACCTTCTGACCCACGAAGCTGCCGGCGCGGATGGCTTCGCTCCAGTCGACACCGATGACGAACATCAGCGGCGCAAACACGTAACCCAAGATCTGCTCGAAGGTGAGGGTGTCGTAGCCGAACCAGCCCCCGACGACGCCAATAAAGAGGTTGACCAGAGCGATCAAAGAGATAAAGGCCAGCAACATAGCGCCGATATTGAGCGCCAACTTCAGACCGTCAGCGGCCCCTGAAGCAGCGGCATCGATGACGTTGCGGTGACCTTCCTCAACGTCGTCACTGTCACCGTCCTCCCCGTCGCTATCCGTTCCGCCTGCGGCTTTCGCCGGAGCGCCCACCTTGCCGCCACCGCCACGCTTGCTGTCGTCCAAGGCCGCGCCGACGAGCGCCGGTTCTTTGACCGAGGCCTCATCGGTCTCGGGGTTCTCCGGCATGATGATTTTGGCCATCAGCAACGCCCCGGGCGCAGCCATGAAACTGGCCGCGATCAGATATTCCAGCGGCGCGCCCAGCAGCGAGTATCCCACCAGCACCGACCCTGCCACGGTCGAGAGGCCACCGACCATAACCGCAAACAGCCCCGATCGGCTGAGCCCCTTGATGTAGGGACGGATCACCAACGGAGCCTCGGTCTGACCGACGAAGATGTTTGCGGCAGCATTGACGGACTCGGCGCGACCAGTGCCCAGCAACTTCTGAATCGCACCCCCGAGCACCTCGACGACCTTCTGCAGGATGCCCCAGTGATAGAGCACCGCGGTCAGTGAGGCGAAGAAGATGATGACCGGCAACACCTGAAACGCGAAGACGAGGCCGTCTTCGGGTATGGCCGGACCAAAGACAAACGCGATCCCGGAGCTCGAGGAGTTAATGACGGCCTGCACGCCGGCCGACGTCTTCTCCAGCGCCCACTGCCCGGTAGACCAATAGAGAACGAGCACCCCAAAACCCAACTGCAGCGCGAAGGCGGCAGCAACGGTGCGCAGTTTGATGGCCCGCCGATTAGTCGAGAGCAAAACCGCCAAGAGCAGGAGGACAGCCATGCCGCCCACACCCCAAAGCACGTCC
>JBBSKS010000213.1:0-3975 GCA_038256095.1 Actinomycetales bacterium
GTCAGATTGACGCCGTGCTCTTTGCTTACTCGCTCTCATTGATGAACCCGTGGATGGCAGCCTGGAGTGCGACGACGGATCGGACATCGACGCCCGCCCCTGGCGCGTGCTCGAGCGGACCTGCACCGATGTGGCGCGTCACACGTTTTGGGGTGGCCACGTGCAGGTGCGCTCCGGGCTGTGGCACCGACGACCCCGCGCCAACGACCGATAAGCGCTCCCTCTCCCCCGCTTATAGCCGAGGGAGAGCGAGCACATCGGTCATCGGCTCGGGGGGATCTACGCGTCGGAGACCAGGACTTCCTTGATCTTGGCGGCCCCGAAACCCAAGCCCTGCGTCACTGTCGGCTTCGGTGGCAGGGACACCTCGTTCGGGTTGGTCACGGCATCCAAGAGCGCCGGCCCGTCGTGCGCTAAGACCTCAGCAATCGCGGCCGCCACGTCGGCAGGGTCCTCGACCCGCACGCCGTGGAAGCCCATCGAGCGAGCCACCGCCGCCAGGTCGGGGTTGTCTAGCTCGGTGCCGTACTCCGGCAGCCCCACCTGCTCCATCTCCAGTTTCACCATGCCGAGGCGACGGTTGTTGAAGACGATCAACTTCACCGGCAAGTTGTATGGCGCCGCCGTCATCAGATCCCCCAGCAACATCGAGAGACCGCCGTCGCCGCAAAAGGCAATGACCTGACGATCCCGGTCCAACGCGGCAGCACCCAAGGCCTGGGGCATCGCGTTCGCCATTGACCCCAAGTTGAACGATCCGATCAACCGCTGCCCCTCGCGCAGGTGCACCAGTCGCGACATCCAGACCGTCGACATACCCGTGTCGGCCGTGAAGATCGCGTCGTCGCCGGCCTGCCGGGAGACCTCAGCTGCCACCAACTCGGGCCGTATGTCGCCGCCCCGGTTGTCGAGGTGCTTGCGGACCACACCAAGCCCCTTGCTGTCGTAGTCGGCCTTCGTCAAAGCGGCTTGCCCCTCGAGCCATGACTCGTACTTATCCCGCGCGCTCGTGAGGTGCTTCGACGCACTTCCATCTTTAGGTTTCACTGCGTCGGCCAGCGCACCAGCGGTGTCTCCGGCGTCCCCGACGAGCCCTAACGCGACCCCTGTACGTCGCCCGATGTGGGCTCCGCGGTCATCGACCTGAATCACCGTTTTGCCCTCTGGGAACCACTCCGGGTAGGGGAAATCCGTGCCCAGCATCAGCAACACGTCACAATCATCGAAGGCTTTCTGTGCTGCGGGGTTGCCGATCAGGCCGGATTGACCGACCTGGTAGGCATTGTCGTGGTCGAAGCCATCCTTGGCTTTCAGCGTCAACACCATCGGCGCCTGCAACCGTTGCGCTAGGCGAAGCACCCGATCACGCCCCGGTCGGGCGCCGATACCGACCAACATCGTCACCTTCTCGGCAGCGTCGATGAGTTCGACCGCCTGGGCCAGCAGATCCGGCGAGGGCACGGTGCGCGATTGCGGCGGGGTGAAGGTCAGCGTCTCAGAGTCGACCGTGAGCTCGCCGATGTCACCCGGCAGCGTCAGCACCGACACGCCCCGCTGATTGAGGGCCGAGTTGACGGCGACCTCCAGCACGTGGGGGAAGTGCTCGGCGTTGATGATCGTGCGCGAATAGACCGACACGTCGGCATAGAGAACGTCATTGTTGACCTCCTGGAAGGTGTCGGTGCCGATCTCGGCGGACTCGACCTGCCCGCAGATCGCGAGCACGGGCGCGTGCGACTTCTTCGCGTCGTACAACCCGTTGAGCAGGTGTATGCCGCCAGGGCCGACCGTGCCCATGCATACCCCGAGCGTGCCGGTGAGCTGGGCTTGGGCCGAGGCCGCGAACGCCCCGACCTCCTCGTGACGCACCCCAATCCACTCGATCTGATCGGAGCGGCGGATGGCGTCGGTGACGGGATTTAGCGCGTCGCCGACTACCCCCCAAACGGTCTTAACGCCGAGCTCGGCGAGAGAGTCGATCAGCAGGTCGGCGACGGTGGCCATGGGTCTCCTTCAATCACGAGGGTGTTTCGTTCTAGTGTTCCTGCAAGTCGCGCAGATCGCATGCGGGGGCCCCCTTTGTGGCATCGTCGCGATCTATGACCACCGAACGCGTCGCCTTCGTCCGCCGGCCCAGCCCTGCCTTGGCGCAAGGGTTGGTCACCCATATCGAGCGCAGCAATCACGTTGACGTGACCCTCGCGCAGCAGCAGTGGGAGGGATACGTCGAGGCGTTGAGTGACGCCGGGTTTGCTATCCGCGAGGTTGCGCCCGCCCCCGACTGCGCCGATGGTGTGTTCATCGAAGACGCCATGATCGTGGCGGGCGGCCTTATGGTGGTGACCTCCCCCGGTGCCTCCTCACGCGCGGCCGAGACCGATGGCGCTCGCGCGGCTGCCGAGGCCGCCGGTATGCAGATCCTCGAGCTCGCGGATGCGGCGGTCGAAGTCGGCGTTGCCCAGGCTGACGTCAGGCTCGACGGCGGCGACGTGCTCAAGGTGGGTGACACGGCATACGTCGGGGTGGGCGGTCGCACCACCCGGGCCGGGGCTGACGCTTTTGCGCACCAACTGGCCAGCGTCGGTATGCAGGTCGTCCCGATCCCGCTGACCAAGACGCTGCACCTGAAAAGCCAGGTCACGGCGCTGCCCGACGGCACCATCGTCGGTTTTGAGCCACTGGTCGACAACCCGTCGCAGTGGCCGTCGTTCCTTGCCGTGCCCGAGCCGGAAGGCGCTCACGTGGTGGCGCTCGACGAGCAGACCGTGCTGATGTCGGACGCCGCACCACACACAGCCGAGCTCTATCGCGAGCGCGGGCTGACCCTGATCGCGCTGCCCGTCAGTGAGTTCATCAAACTCGAGGGCTGCGTGACCTGCCTGTCCGTGCGCGTCCACCCCTTCGACTAGCCCCCGCTCCGCATACCCAAACCGCCACGCGCCAACGACGATAAGCGCGCCCTCCCCCGCGTGCAAACCGCAATCGGCGCGCACATCGGTCGTCAGCGCGTCACAGGAGAGGGCGAGGCGGGCGGGCTAGCCGCCGGTCATCGCTTCGATCAGGTCGCCGAGTCGGCCATAGCCCACGATCTCGGCCTCTTTGTCGGTGTCGATCGCGGCAATCCCGCTCTGCTGCTGACAGGCCGACGCGACATCGTCACCCAACAACGCGAGCATGTCAGACCGGCTGGCGTCCGAGAGCACCCACCCCAAGGGCGCTTCGTCGCCGGTTTACTGCGCTGGTTCACCACAAACACCCCCGACTTCCACGGCCGCAACGCTGCCCGCACCGACGGATCAACGAGTACGCCGACACTGTCCGGAGCAATTATTGCCGCGCTCCGTTGCAACCAGGCCGTGGTCGACTTCTGGCTGGTGCGGCCCATCATGATGCCCACCGGCGGGACGAACACTTCACCGACAGCCTCGGGCGGGGTTGCACTAGGTCGCTGCCGCGCCCGTTGTCCAGGTAGACCACAACCGGCACGATCACATCGCCGCCGTCGAGACGTTCAGCCGACCCACGCAGTGATCGCCAACATCGGGTCGCCGAGCCATAAACGACGATGCGAAGTCCACGCTGAAGGCCGCCGGCGCGTAGGGCCCGGCGCAGTCGTCGACCCGGGCATCACCGGCCGGACGTGGCTGACCAACACCCGGCACCCCGTCGAGGTGGACGTGGAGTTGAGCACTAACGCCGCCGATAGCTCGCCATCGAGCCGCGCAGGAGGGTCGAAGAAGTCGCCTGAAAACTCGGGCACTTGGGCCTCCCAACTCTTCTCCATCAGGCCCGCCCGGTCAACCCACCCCTCACCGGGTGCCAGGAACGCCGTGTGCGAGCAGATAAGCACCGGCCCACCCACGACCAAGCCGCTCATCGCGATGGCATCGCCAGCGACGAGGACGGCTCGGAACTCATCTTCGGCATACCTGCGGCGTTCGGGAGCCTGCAACGCAACCTTATGCCAGCGCACAA
>JBBSKS010000214.1:0-3921 GCA_038256095.1 Actinomycetales bacterium
GCTCGGGACCCAGCTCGTCCCGCGACAAGACGCAGGACCGGCCGCATGAGGCGGACACCGGGAGCGCGCGGCCGCCCGTAGCGCCCCTACTGCCTCCGGCGGCGCAGTCGCGCGTGAGGGCGGCGTCGGCGTGAACCTCACTGCCGAGCGGCGAAGGGTTGGCACCGTGTCCCGCATGATGATCGCCAGTTCGGGATCCTCGACCGGACAAGCTGCGGGCGACGCGTCATCGCCGGGTTTGGCCTCGAAAACGGTGTCCAGCGGCGACTTGCCCCGGTAGCCGCTCGGTGAGTGGGACCGAGACTCCCAACGTGCCCGTCGCCACTAGCGCCGCCCTAGCTAACTGTCCTCCGTGAGCCCTACCCCGCAGCCTGACTACTTGGCGTCTGAGGAGCGGGGCGCCGCAGGAGGCTCAAGACGATCCGCCCCCGCCACAGGACAGCCACCACGGACCATCCCGTGAGGACGAGCATCGTGGCCAGGTCTATGGGCGGGTCAGACGTCGCATTCCACAACGAGAAGCCGATGGACAGGGCGCCAACCCGTTCGTGGTCGAGTAGGACAACTCGGGGAATGCCCGCCTCAATGTAACTCACCTCTATCCCCTGCACGGATCCACCTTCAGGTGGAAAGTGCAATTCAAAGGCAATCTGGAATCCTCTGTCGTCCAGAGGTCTCGCTTCAAACCCCGCTATTTCGTGGCGCGGCGTGTCGAGCCATTCTTGAGGTAGCGCACCATGCCACGCTGATAGTGTACCTGCCCTACTCGTCTGTGAACGTGCCTCGTCCCACACCCAAGAATCGACGACTTCGACGTCACGGCTTGCAGTGACGATTCTTGCTTCAGTCAATGTCACAGGCTCTTGTGAGGTATTGGTCAGAAGGCCCATGCCCCAGACGGTGGACCCTTCCCCGTTCCGGCGGAAGGGAAATTTGGACATCGTCCCCCTCCGTCCAAGAGTGCATCGCCTGAGAAGAGTCGCGGACGTGGCCGAGCCCTACTGGGTGGCCGAGCTCGTGCCGCGACACCTCGACGTAGACCGGTTTGGCCCCCGGCTTGGGCTCGGCGTCCAACAATTTCTGGTCGAGGGACCGGACCCGCTTACCTCTACAAAAGTCAGATTCTCACATCACCAAGTGAAGACGACGAAAGGCTCTGTGCCCTCTCGGAGACAGTCGGACATAGCTCGGGAGTCGTCGCTCAAGGGGACGCTATCCGGAGGCAAAAAACCGCCCCCCAACTGCGCTTCTTCACCCACTTGAAGAGTGAGCCCCCCGTTCTCATCTGGACGCACCCGCACTGTGCCGCCCTGAGTATCTGCCTCAGATCCGCTGGGAAACACTAGTTGCGCTGAGTCAAGCTCGCCTTCGATGATGAAGCAACCGGGCGTTGGTTGCGCCACAACCCCAGAAACCTGCGCTAACGGTACGGATTCATCAAGCGGATACGCATGGGTAACCAGGGCGCCCTTGACCGGTGCTGCCGACGGGGTGACGAGAAGTGCCGTGGACGCAGTGCCGGGAATGGAACCGGACTCGATTGATCCGGCAGCCTCATTGGGTTGCCCACACGCCGTGCAGGTCACTGCGACGGCAATAATGAGCGCCCCAACCCAACTTCCGCTCGTCATGGCGAATACGTTAATGCTTGTACGTTGATGCCACCGGAGTACCCGATGGGCATGAAGAGGAGGTCTCCGGGAGCGTCTGGTGCCGCCACTAGGCGATACTTTGCAGCTATCGTCCCCCAAGCGGTGCCACCGAGATATACCGGACCTCCACTATCCCCATTGTTAGCCTGCACGTTGGCGCGAATGAAGGTCGGGCGCGCATTGCTAACGTACGCAGGTGCGACGGCGATGTCTGTTATGGATCCGCAACCGTCATGTGTCACATTCCCGTATTTGCACATGAAGTCGCCAGTCCCCATTCCAGAGCGTGGCATAACCGCCGTAATGCGGCGGGCGGATCCGACTCCGTCGTAAGCGAGGTTGGTTACATCAAAGCTTGCTGGGCGGTGCCATTGAATGTCCTGGTTGTTGGCTACCAACCCATAAACGTAAGGAAGCAAAATCCCCTGCCTTGTTGCTGTGTCACCACAGTGCCCCGCGGTAGAGACACCCAGCTCTCCCGTTACGCTCGACCTTACCCCAAATCCACTGGTGCAACCATTCCCACCCAGGTAAAGGCCCCCGTACAGCAAGGCGGCTGGTTCAGCAATCGAATCGATTGTTTTCGCTCTTACTCCAGGTCGGCGCGCCAGTTCCGTCACAACAGGAGGAGGTGCTGCATCGTCACGCAATGATGCGCCTTGATCAAGCAACGATGTGCCTTCAGGGACGTAGCCAAGGACAACAGTGTTGGCATCGACGTCAATCCATTGCTCATGAACTATGGGAATTTCTACTAAACTGAGTTCTTCGGCAATTGTGTACAACTCGGTGAGAGAGAATTCGGCAGGTGTAAACTCAACCTGTCCATCCAGTTCGCGCGGTAACGGAGAAAGACGTCCGCTGTCACCAACTACGTTGATGTCGACCGAGAAGTCGGGACCGTGATCAAACTTGTAACCAGCGAAGGCTTCTTCGTCCGCATTCTTCTCAGCCCAAGCTCGGGTCTGGTCCATTAGTGCGAATCGCCTGGCCGCCTCGCGCAGGGGCACGTTTTGGATCCGAGCATAGGCGGCCTGGTCCTTCACGACAGCCTCTTCGGGGTTGGAAATGGTGACCTGGTCACCGTAAAACTCGGCGGTCGGTGAAGCAGGGCCAACACTCAAGACTGAGTCGTCGGCCAGGATCGACGGTGACCACGGCTCAGCCGGTGCTGCACCGTCGGGCTTGTACCTGACCACGGCGAGCGGCTCCCACGCCTCGGTACCCGCAGACTTCCCGCCGGATGCTGTTTCAGCGCTGGCGTAGACGGATGGTGCCGCCATGAGCCCTGAAAAAGAAAGACTTGCCGCCAAGAAGGCAGCCTGGAGTGCAGCGCGTCGCGCCATGGCTTGGGTCCCCACCGTACCGAGCGGTCCGCCAGACCCTCGTTGGCCTGCGCCTCAGAGCCGCCGAACGGGACAGTGGCACTGATCTCCCGACTTGACAAGGAGTTGCCGGCGCGTCATTCGGGCCGTGGGCGCGTACGGGTCCACGCGGCACGGCGCTGGCGAGGGCCCTGTCTTGATCTAGGGCGTGTCTCTAAAGGTGCTTGAGCCAGATGGTGATGGCGCGGAGGACGGCGGCGCCGCGGTAGACGATGGCGAGCTTGTCGTAGCGGGTGGCCAGGGCGCGCCACTGCTTGACGGTGTTGAAGGAGCGTTCGACGACGTTGCGGCCGCGGTAGGCCTCGGCGTCGAAGGCGGGTGGGCGTCCGCCGCGTGAGCCGCGTCGTGCCCGGTTGCGGATCTGGTCGGAGGGTTCGGGGATGACGGCGGTGATGCCACGGGAGCGGAGCAGCTGGCGGTGGGCGCGGGCGGAGTATGCCTCGTAGGGTCGGGTGGCATCGACGGGGGACGGGGAAGCGCGTGAACACGTTCGGGTACGAGGTGTCCCTCTTGGGTGCTCTCGGAATGATCTTCGCCGTGCCCGCCCTGGTATCGATCGAGAAGCACTGGCCCAGGAACGTAGACCGTCTCATGGCAAGACAGGCCACGAGGTCCCTTCGACGTGGGCAGCTGGCAGAGGGCGAACCTCAACGGTCGGCAAGCATCCAGTTTGCGCGAGGGTGGGCGCACGGGTACTGAGGGGGCCCTGATGCTCCTCTGCATCGCCGCCATGCAACTTCTCCTCCTACCGACCGACGGCTACGGCCATGGCGAACCCATGCGGTGGTTCATCATCGTGACCGCCATTGGGTGCGCCCTGTCGGGGGTTCTTTCGCTGGCACAGGTGATCCTGGGGCGTGCGGCTCTCCGAGGCGCGGCGCAAC
>JBBSKS010000215.1:0-3912 GCA_038256095.1 Actinomycetales bacterium
CTAGCTACTTCGCGAAAACTGGCCTGCTTGTGCGTTCAGGCGCGGCTTTCACGCTCGAGGTCGACCATCCGCGCACGGTTGCTATCCGTTGGGGATCACCAACGGACATCTCATCGACGTTCTCCAGCTAGGGATGCCCCGGCGAATCTTGGATAGCGTTCGCTGGCGGATTCGTCATTCAAGAGCCCCCATGCGTCCGACTCACCCTCACCTCAGGCGATCAACAGGGAACCTTTTCCGTCGGTGCCGGAGCCGCCTGACAAGGCCAGCAACCACCCTCCCCGATCTGACAGCCCGGCGAGCCCGGATAGGGATCGTCGTACGGGGATGGGCCGATCGGCCCACCTCGGCCCGACTCAGAGGTTGGCCGTCAGTTGCTCGACCGGGGCGAAGTCGTCACGAAGTACCGGGGCGTCACCGGTGAAGGCATCGACATCGTCGACCAGCTCCCCATCTCCGGGATCGATCTCGAACGCCGGCAGCGGCGCATCGGAAGCGACCAGTATCTGGTTGACCGGGTGGACGCTCGGCCAGTCCGACGGCACCACCACGGCCCGGTGCTCGAAGTGCTGGGCCAGGGTGGCTAGCTCGGCTTCGACAAACCGGTTCTGGTCGCCGTCGATCACGTTCATGACATAGATGCCGCCTGGGCGGAGCACCCGATCCAATTCGGCCACGAATTCGGTTGTGGTGAGGTGCCAGGGCACAGCCAGCCCGCCAAACACGTCACCGACGATCAGGTCGTAGGCGTCGGTCGGCATCTCGGCCACGGTCAGGCGGGCGTCGCCGCTGACGACAACGAGGTCGGCACCGGTCATGAGGCCAAGTTCATCGCGCCCGATCTCGATAAGGAGTGGATCGATCTCAGAGACCAGGTTGGTCGAACCCGGCCGGGTGGCGTTCACGTACGCCGGCACCGAGAACGCTCCCCCACCGACATGGAGGGCGTCGATCGGACCGTCGGGCATCGCGTCGATGACGTCACCGATGATGTTGATGTAGCGGAACTCTAGATGGGTCGGATCGTCGAGGTCGACAGCCCCATGACGAAGGGTGTCGAGGTGCAGGAAGCGCAGCGAGGCATCGTCGGGATCGGTCTCGACCCGACCACAAGCGTAAGCCGACTCGAACTCGCATGGCCCGGTCGTCAGCGCTGCAATTCCGAACATGACCAGGGCTACCCCGGCCAATCCGGATGACGGCCGCCTGGCACCACTCCGACGGAGGTGGAAGACGACACCCCAAGCCACCAGGGCCAGGCCGACTGCGAGCACGATCGGTCGGGTCGGGGCGGCCGAGACCAGCACAAAACCGGTGACGAAGGTGCCGAAGAGGGCGCCGAAAGTGCCAGCGGCTGACAGTCCGCCGACCACCTCGCCGGTCTCGCTCAGGCTCTGCAGGCGCAGTTTGGCCACCATGGGGCTGATGGCGCTCAGCACCATAGCGAAACCGAAGAACCCGAAGAACGACAGCAACACGATGGCTGGCACGTCTGTCCCCACCCCGGGACCGAGCAGGGAGACCATCGGGATCGACGACCAGGCCAAAACCCCACCGAGGATAAGGGCGGGACCGATAAGCGAATTCGGTTCATGGCGGTCGGCCAGATAGCCGCCGAGGGCGGCGCCGACGGCGATGCCGGCCAGGATCGTGCCGATGATCCCAGTGAAGGTTTCGAGCGAGACCCCGACGTAAGGGGCCAGCAGACGCCCGGCCAGGATCTCGAGGACCAGGACGGCCCCCGAGGTGACGAACACCAGGACCTGCGCATACCGCTTGCTCACCGTCACACGGTACTGGCCCACGCTACTGGCCCGACTAGGTGCCTACCCCAACCCAGAGGGGGGTCTACTCGTCCCGTTGGACGGGCAGGATGGAGCCTTCGCCTTCTCCGTGGCCACCGAAGTCGGCGACCACGCAACGCAGCACGTTTCTGCGCCGCATACGGCGCGTACTTTGCTTGCTTACGCGCGCTCAGAGCCGGGCTGTTACGACCCAGCTCCCGGCTCACCCCGCCATCAACACCCAGAACCGAGCCTGCTTCTCGATCAGGTCTCTCTTGGACCTCATGCACAACACCTACCGTTGGTAGGGGTGTCGCGACCGACTGAGCTCGCCATCGGCGACTGGGACAAGCCCATATCACCGGACGAGACCGTCGCTCAGTGGGTTTGAAGCTCTTCTCGGGCGTCGCGAAGGGCGATATCCTCGACGTCGGCTTGCTTACGCAGTGGCGAGTCGAGATCTCTGTCGATGTGCCCGTGCATTTCGGTGATGTCCGTCATCAGCACCGGCCCGCCTGTGGAGGTAGTGCCCCAGGTCGATCCTGCAGGTCCTCCGTGCCGTTACCCCGGAGGAGTCCTCCGGGTTGATGATCACGGTCAACACGGAACTCGGCGGACGGCGAATACCCGATCAAGCGGGATGCCTTCGTCTGCCGTTGGTGGAGACGAGCTTCCAGATCGGTGGCCGTGGTGTGTTCAGTGGAGGTGCGAGAACTTTCCACGGAGAAGCGCTCACCTGGTTGGGGTAGGTTGACGAAGATGCAAGGTGACACAAGTGCTCGCACGCTCGAAGAGGCACTCGCGGAGCCGCGTCGACACCGTGACATGGGCCTGGCTCTCAAGCCAATGGACAACTTCGCCAGCACGCCGGGTGGTCCGAACGGGCAGCCGCTCAGCTTCTGGGCCGCCTGGGGTCTGGGCGACCGCCCCCGGAGGATTGCCTTGCTCCTCGACGACTGCCAAGAAGAGTACCGACTCTACGCCGAAGACATCCTGTCGAAACTGGTCGAGCTGGTCGAGGCATTCCGGACAGCGCAATCGGGCAGCGACGGGGTCGAGATCGTGTGGAGTTCGTGGACCCGCACCTTCGACGACGGGATCAGCAATGCGATGGACCGGTGGTATGGCCCCAAGGGCTTCCGCCCCGAAGAGCCGGAGAACGCGGTGTACATGTTCACCGGGGCGCCGGGCATGGAGGTGCTCTCCGAGATCGCTCCGACGCACGACGAGGTGGCAGATGGTTGGTACTACCACGGCAAACACCTCGACATGTTTTGGAACTTCGACGAGAACGGCGACTCATACCTCGACGAGAAGTTAAGGGCCGAGGGGATCGACACCATCGTGTTGGCGGGTCTCTGGACCGATGAGTGCATCCTCAGTACCGCCTACGCTGGCAGTTCGCGTGGGTATGACGTGGTCGTGGTGGCTGACGCCGTCGCGACGGCGACGGCGAATCAGGAGATGGCGCTGACCGTCGTGAACAGCACCGTTGCCAACGTGTTGCTGACCGATGACGTGGTCGGCTACATGGAGAACGATTTCGTCACTGGCGAGCCGGGAGCGGTCAAAGGTGTCCGGCACCCGGACGGACGAAAGGACGACTGACTGAGCGCAGCCGGCCTTCCCCCAACCCCCGATGGCCAGCATCTTTGACTAGTTTCAACGCGGGGTTGTCGCTGCCCATATCGCTCGAGTACGGCAGAAGGTCTCGCACGAACTACTGCCGCTTCGTTTGGTCGCCGTATAGGCGATGAACGACCAAGGGGGCGTTCTGTTGGTGCGACACGCAGTTTCGGCACCTTCGGCAGGGTCGGCGGGGCAATCGACGAAGACGAGGCACTTCCGGACGCCGCCCACCGGGAGACTCGCGAGGAAATCGGCACCAAGGTTGAAGTCGTGCGCTTGGTTGGTCTTGTCGATGGACCGCAGTTCCGAACCACCTATCCCAATGAGGATCAGACGGCATACGTCAGCGTCGTCCGTGAAGCCCGTGTGCCTGCGTAAGACCAAATGCGCCCAGCCATCTGGGTAGGTCTGGATGAGGGTCAAGGCCAGCCGTGAACAGATGCACGATGTGGACCGCGGTGCCGTGCCAGGGCATGAGTCGTAATGAGACCCTCAACGA
>JBBSKS010000216.1:0-3907 GCA_038256095.1 Actinomycetales bacterium
ACCGTGAAAGCGATCTGACCCCGCTCTGCGGAGTAGATCAGGCCCTTCTTCAACAGCGCGTCACGGGCCGGAGACAGCGACTGCGGTTTGCGATCTAGGTATGCCGCAACGTCCGCCGTCGTCACCGACTCCACTTCGCTGATGGGCTGATCTTCGGCCGGGGCCTGGCCCAAGTCGGCCATCGCCCGCAAGTACTCCCGCTCTCCTGGCGTCGCCCGCTCGAAGC
Organism: Actinomycetales bacterium; assembly: GCA_038256095.1. Classification (GTDB taxonomy): domain Bacteria; phylum Actinomycetota; class Actinomycetes; order Actinomycetales; family Dermatophilaceae; genus Ornithinicoccus. The sequence goes on from JBBSKS010000216.1 coordinate 227, forward strand.
GCGACCCGAAGAAGCCCACCGCCAACTCCACCTCAGCCTCAGGTGCCCCGGCCCGCACATCCTCGGCCGTGATCGGCGACGTCGGCGCCAAATCCCAGACCGCTTTGCCGTACGCCTGAATGAAGTAGGGGTAACCACCGGTCGCGGCATACATCGCCTCGAGCGCTTCGTCGTTAAAGTCCGCGCCCTCATCCTGGGCCGGCGAGCGCAACGCTCGCTCAGCTTGCACCCGGTCGAGCCGGTCGATGCGCGAATAACGGAAGAGCCGCTCGGAGTAGGACTTGCTGGCCGACAACACCGACGGCACATGCGGCAACCCGGCCCCCACCACGATCAACGGCAGCGACGACTGGCTCAACTCGTGGCAGGCGGCGCACAACGCCGACACGTCCTCGGGGCCCAGATCCTGCATTTCGTCGATAAAGATCGCGACGCCCTTGCCGGTGTCCGCCGCCAATCCAGCGACGTCAGTCAGCAACTCGACGAGGTCGATCTCGATGTCCCCCGAGTCGGCCCGGCCGGCCACCGCCGGAACGTCAATGCCTGGGTTCCAGCGCTCCCGGATCTTGGCTCCGGGGTTATCGCGCTGCGCAAACGCCTTGATAACCCCGAGCACGTGATCGAGATCCTCGCCGCGCGGGTGCCCTAATTCACGGACGGCCATGTGCAGTGCCGCAGCCATCGGTCGGCGCAGGCGCTGCTCGGGGCGAGCCTCCAATTTGCCGGTGCCCCACTTGGCACGCACTGCGGTTGACCGCAGCGAATTCAGCAGCACCGTCTTGCCAACCCCCCGCAAACCCGTCAGCACCATCGAGCGCTCAGGACGCCCACGGGCGATGCGCTCAAGCACGACAGCGAAGTTCTTGAGCTGCTCATCACGCCCCGCCAGCTCGGGGGGTCGCTGACCAGCGCCGGGGGCATACGGGTTGGTGATCGGATCCACGATCAAAGAGTATGCAGATATCTACAGTTCTCCGCAGACATCACGATAGAGAGGTAGGCGTGTCGCGATGCGGGAGACTAAGCGCATGAGTCTTGACGGCGTCTTGATAGGCACCAGGGTCGTGGTCCGCTACCTCATCGAGGACGGCGACCGCGCCACTGACGCTCTCGGCGCGCTGACCCAGCGCACCGAGACGCACCTGAAAGTCGACACGAAAACCGGGCCAGTCGACATACCGATCAAAGACGTCGTGGCGGGTAAGCCGATACCACCAGCGCCGCAGCGAAAGGTCAGATGACCTCGGGTTCGCCCTCGTTGCTCGACTCCATGGGCTTGCCTGCTTCGGCCCACGCCTTCATGCCCCCCTCAACGTTCACCGCGTCGAACCCCTGCTTGCGCAGGAATTCCACTGCCTGAGACGACCGTCCACCGCTACGGCAGACGACGGCGATCTGCTCGTCGATCTTCACGTTGCCTAGGGACGTCCCTAGGTCCTTTAGCGGCGAGACCTGAGCTCCGGGCGCGTGGCCAGCCGCGAATTCATCGCGCTCACGCACATCAAGAAGCGTGGCGTCGTCTGCCAGTTCGGAAACGTTGACGGTCGGAATGTCGTTGAATTCGCTCATTCACCTAGTTTGGCAGACCGAGCGAGACCCGCAACAGGGCGCTGCGCTACTTCAGCAGGCGCGACATCCCGCGATCGGCCAGCGGCTTGCCCTTGGTCTGACAGGTCGCGCAATACTGCAGCGACGTGTCCGCAAACGTCACTTCACGCACCACATCCCCACACACCGGGCACTCCTGCCCCGCCTTGCCGTGCACCCGCATCCCCGATCGCTTGGCGTCTTTGAGCTCTGCCGCGGGCTTGCCGCTGGCCGCCTCGATCGCGCCCGCCAGGGTGGACTGCATGGCTTCAAACAATCCGTCGACCTGCACCTTCGTCAATGAACTCGCGAGCGCAAACGGAGACAACTTGGCCACGTGCAGAATCTCGTCGGAGTAGGCATTACCCACGCCGGCCAGCACCTTCTGGTCACGTAGCAATCCCTTGATCTGCGACCGCTTCCCCGCCACGATCGCCCGGAAGTCTGCACGACTAAACGACGCGGAGAGCGGATCGGGCCCTAGCGCCGCAACCCCCGGCACCAGCGCAGGGTCGGTGACCAGGTATGCCGCCAAACCCTTGCGCGTGCCCGCTTCAGTGAGGTCGAAACCCGAGCCATCATCTAGACGGACGCGGAGCGCGATCGGCGAGCGCCCGGGGTTCACTCGTTTGGTCGACAACGTCTCAGACCACCGCAACCACCCGGCGCGGGCCAAGTGGAAGACCAGGTGCGTCCCGTCTATGTCAATGTCGATGAACTTGCCATGCCGCGACACCGCGTCAATCGGGCTACCCAGCAGTGCATCCGGAGGCGGGTCAAAGGTCTTCAGCACCGCGATAGAGCCCAACTCGACGTCGGTCACCACGCGCCCCACGGCGCGCTGCGTCAAAAACTCGACGAGGGCATGGACCTCAGGCAACTCCGGCATCGGATCTCCTAACCAGGAATGGGTGGCACCCACGAGGACTGCTTAAGGCGCCCCATTCGCATGCGTGCGCTTTGCACCAGCGTATGCAGCGTGAACCCCTCGGCAGCGCGAAGCATCGGCACCGGCGTCTTCAACCGACCCGGCAACAGCTCGTCGGTGGCAATTGGCAACCCGTGAGACAGCACCTGCTGGGCCGGGGTCAGTTGGCGGATCGCGATGACCTCGACGGAGTCGGGATGGGCCCTCGCGAAGTCGCCGTACAAGGTGGGGTCGTGCTGCCCGTCGTCGCCCACCAGGATCCACCGGCAGTTCGGGAACTCGTGAGCCAATCGGTCGAACTGGCTGCTCTTGTGCAGTTGCCCACTGCGGAACCACCCGGAGTTGGTGGGACCCCAGTCGGTCAGCAACAACGGACCGGTGGGGTAGTTGTTACGGCGCAGAAAGCGGGTCAGGGTCGGTGCCGTGTTCCACGCCCCTGTCGACACGTAGAAAATCGGCGTCCCCGGGGCCTCGGAAAGGAACGAGCGATACATCGCGGCCATCCCAGGCACTTCTTCGCGGCGCTGCTCGGAGCGGATGAAGGTGTTCCACGCCGCGATCAAGGGGCGCGGCAGGTGCGTGACCATGACCGTGTCATCGATGTCACTGATCACGCCGAGCGTAACCGCGGAGTCGACAATGTGGCAGCTGACCTCGGTGGCATCGCCGTTAATGGCGCTCAGCACCGCATGGTGCCACCCGGGGGCCAGCCCGTGACCAGGAACCATAACGTCGATGTATCCGCTGCGGTCAGTGCGCGCGACCACCGAGGCCTCACCGATCTCGATGCGCACCGCCGTGTTCGTCACCGGGGCGGTGACGAACGAGCGCCAACCGCGCAGTGCGCGGTAGGCTTCGAGAATTTCTTGGCGAGACTGGGCCAGGGCCGGATCACCGTTGACGGATCCCCCCGTTGAGCTCGACTCCGCCGTGTCTGTGTCGTCAGTGTCGGCGTCGGGCGCGTCCTTACTCAGCAACACGCGGCCCAGCACGCGAACACTGCCGGAGTTGCCGTAGCCGGTGTACCCAATCAGCCGCTCTTGCCAACCCCGGGCACGCAAAACCGCCTCAACATTGTTGAAGACAGCGTCCTCCAACACGGAGGCGAAATGGGGTCGCGCCATGCGGCATACCTTAGGGGTCGAAGTTCGGAACTGACCGACAAT
>JBBSKS010000217.1:0-3858 GCA_038256095.1 Actinomycetales bacterium
AGGCCACGGTCACTGCCTACGCATCCTGGCGGGCGTGTACCTCCGTCAGAACCCCCGCTGGGGTCGTCGAGTGACCTTCGAGACCGGTGCCGTCGCGATCTTGGGTCACCACCACGAGGACCGCGTCATCGAGGCCTGGAATCGCCGACGCTGACCAACTCACCGAAGCAAGAAAACTCCAAGCGTGCGCCGGGATTCGCCCTCTAGCATCAATCTCGGCACACGCTTGAATACCTGCTCAACGCTTGGCGGGCTCGACGTCGGGGATGGGCCAGGTGTGTACTGGCGCGTTCTGCTCGGCGTGCTCGACGTAGAGGCCAAACATCTGGTGCAGCGCATCAGTGCGTGAGTGACCGGCCGCTTCGTACTTCTCGGTGACCTCGACCTGCCAGCTGGCGCCGTTCTGCTGAGCAGCGCACCGACCTTCGATGATCGACAAATAGTGGTCGCGCACCTGGCGGCGCAGCCCCAGGGCCGCCAAGCCCTCGGCAGCCTCGGCCAACAGGTGCTCCGAGATAAGCTCGGTGGCGGCCATTTTGCCCAGACCCGGCCACGTCAGATTGGCCTCGATGCCGTGCTTGGAGGCGTCGAAAAAGTTCTTCTCGGCTTCGACGAACGGCATCTTGGTCCAAATAGGGCGGCCGCTGGAGGTCAGGCGCTCAATGAGGCCGTAATAGAAGCAGGCATTCGCGACCATGTCGACGGCCGTCGGCCCTGCGGGCAGCACCCGGTTCTCGACCCGCAGGTGGGGCACGCCCTGTGAGTTGTCATAGATGGGCCGGTTCCAACGCCATACCGTGCCGTTGTGCAGTCGCAACTCCGGCAGCTCGGGTGCGGCGCCCTCTTCGAGCACCCGGACCGGGTCTTCGTCGCTGATTTCGGGAAGCAGGGCCGGGAAGCAGTTCACGTTCTCTTCGAACAGATCGAAGATCGAGGTGATCCAGCTGCGCCCGAAGTAGGCGCGTGGACGCACCCCTTGGTGCTTCAGCTCTTCGCTGCGGGTGTCGGTCATCTGCGAGAAGAGCGGCACACGCGTCTCGGCCCACAGACGCTTACCGAACAGGTAGGGCGAGTTGGCGCCGATGGCGATTTGGATGCCAGCGATCGCGGAGGCGGCGTTCCAGTAGGTCGGGAAGTCTTGGGGAGTGACCTGTTGGTGCAGCTGCACCGAGGTGCACCCCGATAGCGGCCCGATGCTCTCGAAGTACGCAACGACCTGCTCGCCCGTGGGACCCTCAATGTCCAAGCACATGCCCTCGCCGCGCTCTTTGATCAGCGAGTCGTTCAAGGCGGTGTATCGCACCCCCTTGCTCAGCCATTCCTTATCGAAGAGGTCAGCTCGCAGCGTGGGGATGATGCCGGTTGCGACGACCCGGGCGCCGTGCTCGCGGGCAGCATCACCGGCTTGGCGTAGCGACTGGGACAGCCACCGTTCTAAGCGCACCGCTTGGTCGCCAGCCATTGGCCGCGGGGGCACGTTGATTTCGATGTTGTAGCGGCCAACTTCGTCCTGGAAGTCAGCGTCGTTGAGGTCTTTCAGAACAACGTCGTTGATCAGCGCGGGGTCAAGCTGCTCATCGATCAAACTCAGCTCAATCTCGAGCCCCATCTGAGGTCTGGTGAAGTCAAAACGGCTCTCCTCCAGCATCCCTTCAAAGACGTCGAGATCCATCAGGACCTTCTGTCGAAAGTTGACTCGTTGCTCACGAGTGAACGCTGCTGAACTTACCTCGGCTCCCATGGCCATGACTCAACCACACTGCGGCCCATGCAGCCAGTGTTTGACCCCGGTTACTCGGCCAGGTCTTCCAGCGGCGGACAGCTGCACTGCAGGTTGCGGTCACCCCAGGCACCATCCACCCGGCGCACCGGCGGCCAATATTTGCTGCTCGGGTCCACCGATCCGGGGTATGCCGCCTTCATCCGGTCGTAGGCGTGGTCCCACTGCCCCGCCAACGACAACGCGGTATGCGGCGCACCACGCAGCACACTGGTGGCCACATCACCAGCCGCAGCCTCGTCGATCTCGCCGCGGATAGCGATCATCGCGTCGCAGAACCGGTCGATCTCGGCCAGGTCTTCGCTCTCGGTGGGCTCCACCATCAAGGTTCCAGCCACTGGAAAAGACATCGTGGGTGCGTGGAAGCCGTAGTCGATCAGCCGTTTGGCGACGTCGTCGACCGTCACGCCCGTCGACTTGGTCAGCGGCCGGACGTCCAGGATGCATTCGTGGGCCACCAGCCCGTCTTGGCCGGTAAACAGGATCGGGTAGTGCTCGCCCAAGCGGTGCGCGATGTAGTTGGCCGACAGCACGGCGACCTTGGCCGACTTGGTCAGTCCTACGCCGCCCATCAACCGCACGTACGCCCAGGAGATCGGCAAGATCCCGGCGGAGCCGAAGGGAGCCGCGGAGATGGCACCGACGCCGTGGTCTGGGCCGGCCGTGGAGTCCAGCGGGTGATTCGGCAGGTGCGGGGCCAAGTGAGCGCGCACCGCCACCGGCCCAACGCCCGGCCCGCCGCCGCCGTGCGGGATGCAGAAGGTTTTGTGCAGGTTGAGGTGGGACACGTCCCCGCCGAATTGGCCAGGCTTGGCCAGCCCCATCAGCGCGTTCAAGTTGGCGCCGTCGACGTAGACTTGTCCGCCGGCTTTGTGCACCTGGTCGCAGACCTCAGCGATGGTGGATTCAAACACCCCATGCGTCGAGGGGTAGGTCACCATGAGGGCGGCCAGCTCGTCGCCATACGTGTCGATCTTGGCGGCCAAATCGTCAAGATCAACGTCGCCCTCTTCGAGCGTTTTGACTACCACGACCCGCATCCCGGCCATGATGGCGCTGGCGGCATTGGTGCCGTGGGCGCTATCGGGGATGAGGCACACCGTGCGCTGGGCGTCGTTGTTGGCCAGGTGATAGCCGCGGATCGCGAGCAGGCCGGCGAACTCGCCTTGAGAGCCAGCGTTGGGCTGCAAACTGACCGAGTCGTAGCCGGTGACCTCGCACAACCACATACCCAGTTGGTCGATCAGTTCGTGATAGCCCATGCTCTGATTTGCGGGGGCAAACGGGTGGATGGCCGCAAAGTCCGGCCAGGTGATGCTCTCCATCTCGGTGGTGCCGTTGAGCTTCATCGTGCACGAGCCCAGCGGGATCATGCCCCGGTCGAGGGCGAAGTCTTTGTCGGCCAGGGTACGCATGTAGCGCAGCATGGACGTTTCGCTGCGGTATCGGTGGAAGACCGGGTGCTCCAGGTATGCCGAGGTGCGCCGGTGCATGGGCGCCCAGTCCACGTCGGCGGGCGGTGCGTCGACGTCGATGATGTCGGTGAGCGAGGCTGGCGGGTCGACTGCGAAGGCCTCACACACCGTCACCAGATGCTCGGGAATGGTGGTTTCGTCAGTGCTCAACAGCACCGTGTCCTCGTCCACGACCCACAAGTTGATCCCGCGGCCCTCGGCTCGCTGCACGATGCGGCGCGCACGTCCGGTCGCGGTCACCGTCAGGGTGTCGAAGAAGTCGTTGTCGCTCACCGCATAACCGCCAGCTCGAAGAGCATCAGCGAGCACATGGGCTCGACCGAAGGCTCGCAACGCGTTGTCGCGGATGCCCTCAGGGCCGTGCCACACGGCATACATGCTGGAAATGACCGCTAGGAGCACCTGGGCAGTGCAAATGTTGGACGTGGCCTTTTCGCGACGAATGTGCTGCTCGCGGGTCTGCAACGCCAACCGGAAGGCCGGTGCCCCGTCCGCGTCCTTACTGACTCCGACCAACCGACCCGGCAGCATCCGCTCCAAGCCTTTGCGCACACTCATATAGCCGGCGTGGGGGCCACCGAAACTCATCGGGACACCAAAACG
>JBBSKS010000218.1:0-3812 GCA_038256095.1 Actinomycetales bacterium
ACTCATCGTGGAGAGTGACGTATGCGCCAGCGGTGACCGTTCAGGGCGACGCCGCTCCGGATGCGGAGTTGTCGCGGACGGAAAGCACCGAACTGCCCGAGTTCGTCTACGGGCATCGCCGAGTTGCCTCCTTCGAGGTGCCGACCGACGGCGTGCCACATTCGATTTCTATAGGCCCAAGCGAGGCTCCGACCTCTCCTGGGTGGCCGACTGCCCAGAAGAGCTTGTAAGGACAGTCTTCAATCCCGAGATTGGCACCGTTCGCACCGATACGGGGACGGGACAACTGACGTGTTTCGGTGCTGGTGAATATTGGAGTACCGCCCTGCGGCCACAGGGCTTCACCGAAACGTCTGGCAATGGGACGCCCACGACGTTGACGGCCCGGTCGAGTGAGGTAGCGGACACGCAGATCGTATCTGCATACGAACCGGTTGATTTTGACGACTTCCCGTTCGACGAGGCAGGCGACGTCGAGTCCTTCGAGGCGGTCACCGACGGTGAGACTTTTGGCGAGGGAGACGACGAAAGCGTCTATTGACAGACCACAAGGGTGACATCGAGCGACCTACACAGCGACGGGAGCGTGCTCCTCGATGGTCCGGCTTCGATGTTCACTGAGTTATACGTGACGACCGAAGGCGTCGGGAGGTTCTGGGTGGAACCGACCCAGCCCAGCGGCGACACCTTAACCCCGCGCGGCGAGGCCAATTCTCCCGCTTCGGTCTACGGAGGCGACGGCTTCTGGACCTCGCGGACGGACGCTAAAACCACGTGGGCGATCACCGCCGAGACCGACACTGGGAACGCTCCCGAGCAGGTGCGCCTTCGGGTGGAGGGCTATGAGGAGGGCAGTTTTGAGCTGCAGGTCTTCGGCCTGTTTGCCTCCAATGACCAGCCGCGACCCTAGGGTGGGGCCTCATGGAACCGCTTGATCGCCACATAGTCACCTTGCTGGCCAAAGACGCCCGGATGAGCTTCACGGATTTGGGCAAGGCCGTGGGTCTGTCGACCTCGGCGGTGCACCAGCGGGTCAAGCGACTCGAGAAGTCCGGAGTCATCTCCGGATACCGTGCCACCATCGATCACGCCGCGGTGGGTTTGCCGTTGACCGCACTGATTTCGGTGGCGCCGTTCGACCCGTCGGCACCGGACGACATACCTGATCGGTTGTCGGACATCCCGCAGATCGCGTCGTGCTGGTCGGTGGCAGGCGATGAGAATTACGTGTTGTTGATTCGGGTCGGCCGCCCGCAGGATCTCGAGGAACTGCTGGCCACGATCCGAGCCAAAGGCCAGTGCAGCACCAACACCACCGTCGTACTGTCGACCCCATGGGAGTCTCGGGTCGCGATGCTGCCCGAGGTCGGCGACGATGTCTGAGTATGCAGACCGCCAGCTAGACGAAGGAGTAACCGTGCGCATTCTATTCACCGGGGGATCAGGCAAAGCCGGCCGTATCGTCGCGCCCTACTTGGCCGCCCGAGGCCACGACGTGATCAATGTCGATCTGGTGCCTATGGGTCATCCGGACGTCCACGACATTCGCGCTGACCTGACCGATCCCGGGCAGGTCTGGAGTTCGTTTTTCAGTTACACCAACAACGCTGAACTCGACGCAGGTCAAGGGCCGCCAAGCATCGACGCGGTGGTGCACTTCGCCGCTATCCCTGCCATCATGCTTGCCGCTGACGCCGAGTGTTTCCGGACGAACACAGTCAGCACGTACAACGTCCTAGAGGCTGCGACCAGGCTAGGGGTGCGTAAAATCGTGCTGGCCTCGTCGGAGACGACCTACGGCATCTGCTTCGCCGACGGCATCGTGGACCCGCCCTCGCTGCCACTACGCGAAGAGGACGCGCAGCGACCGCCCATGGATGCCTACGCCCTGTCGAAGGTGTGCAACGAGGCAAGTGCCCGCACGTTTGCGCAGCGCACCGGCGCCGACATCTATGCGTTGCGGATCGGCAACGTGTGGGATGACAGCGACTACGCGAAGTTGCCGGACTATCTTGCTGAACCTGGGCTGCGGCGGCGCAACGCCTTCAACTACGTTGATGCTCGGGATCTTGGGCAGATTGTCGATCGCTGCCTGAGCGCCGATGGTTTGGGCTATCAGGTGTTCAACGCCACCAACGACACGAATGTAGCTCACGAAAGCGCCCGCGCGCTCGCCGAGGCTCACTTTCCGGGCGTGCCACTCGATGACGACATCGGTGAGTTCGAATCGCTGATGAGCAACCGGAAAGTCCGCGACGTCTTGGGCTTTAAGCAGCAGCACGATTGGCGAGATCGGGTCTAAGCACGGCCGATCGGCGCCGAGGTGGCGTGGGTGATGGCCATCAGGTCGGTGGGGGAGAGCTCGAGGTCGAGCCCGCGCCGCCCACCGGAAACCAGGATCGTTGCGTGTTGCAGTGCTGACTCGTCGAGCACCGTCGGAAGGGGCTTGCGCTGACCGATGGGGCTGATGCCTCCCACGACATACCCGCTGCTGCGTTGGGCGTCAAAGGGGTCAGCCATGGTCGCCTTCTTCGAACCCACCGCTGCGGCGAGCGCTTTGAGGTCGAGTTTCCCGCTGACCGGAACGATCGCGACGACGAGCCCGCCGTCGGTCTGGGCCAACAACGTTTTGAACACCCTGGCCGCGTCGACGCCCAGCAACGCGGCCGCCTCCATACCGAAAGATTCAGCCGACGGGTCGTGGTCGTAGGCCTTGACCTCAAAAGCGATCCCTGCGGACTCCAGCGCTACGGTCGCTGGGGTCCCGCCGCTACTTTTCTTCTTCGCCACGGTGCAAGCCTAGGGGCAACGCGCATGACGATGAAGACCGCAAGCGCCAAAACCAGCGAGGCGGGAATGGAGGCCCACGGCGGCCACGGACCTCGATTGACCGAGCCAGCGTTGTCGACAAATTGCAGGTCGGGCACCAGCGCCGAAGCCATCTGGAATCCACCTACCCCGTAACTGTTGTACTCCGTGATGGAACTCAGACGACGAGGCTGGTTGCCATCGAGGCGAACAGCATTGATGAAAAAGTGTGATTGATCTTCATCGTTGAGACTCACAATGTTGTCCATCACCAACACCTCCTGTGGACTGAGCCAACCCAGGACGTCACCGTTGCCGGCAACGCCTGCCCGGATGGGACCTGGGGTGGGACCATCCGAACCGTCCGCGCGCATGAACGTCAGGGCCTCACTATCCTCAACGCAGCCATCCTGTGTGGCCTCGTCATCGCCATCCGACCCCATACACCGGTTGTAGTCGACGTCAATCAGGGCCAACAGACTGCCATCAGGGGGGACCACGCATTCGGACCATTGAGTTTCTTCTTCGCCGGAATGTCGATGGTCCGGATAGACGACGCATTCATGCTGACGATGTCCACCAAACGCCCGCGTTCCAGGGCCACCTCCGAGCCGGTAGGGGAGAACGCCGCCGCAGATACGTTCGCCTGTCCCACATCGTCAAGGACCCCCGAATCCGTATCGAGCAGCCAGGCCTCTCCGGTGAAGCGTTGCGGGTCCAGGGATAAGTAGGGATTAAACGAATGCGGCGAGACGGCCACAACCAGATAGCGGCTGTCGTGTGACCACCCCAGTGGTGCGACCGAGCCCGCGTCAGGGATCGGGTGCTCTGTGACCTTTGCGCTGTCGAGATTGAGCACCTTTATCTCACCGGATAGGGACGTGCAATCCCCAATCGCCACCGAGCGACCATCTGGAGACAAGGCCATCGGCTGGTTGTCGCCTTGCAGGGAGGCCCCGTCGCTGGTCTCGGCTGCGCCGATCCGACGGGTCGTCAAGCCGTCG
>JBBSKS010000219.1:0-3807 GCA_038256095.1 Actinomycetales bacterium
ATCGCCGAACTCTGCGTGGAGATGGGCGGCTCGATCACCGGCGAGCATGGGGTCGGCACCGACAAGGCGTGTTCTATGCCCAAGATGTTCTCCGAGGAGGACTTGCGGGTGATGTTGTTGGTGCGCAGCGCCTTCGACCCTGACGGAATCAGCAATCCGGGCAAGATCTTCCCGACTCCTCGGCTGTGCGGCGAAAAGCCCGGCATCTATCGGGCGCACGCATTGGAAACCGCCGGCGTCATCGAGAGGGTGTAACCGGCCATGAATACCGCATCGTCGAGCACCATGGAGCGCGGCTCGGGCCGGGTCGAGCGACCCAGCAACCTAACGGAAACCGCGCAGATCCTCCGCGAAAGTTCTGGGTCGGTGCTGATCCACGGTGGCGGCACCAAGCAAGACTGGGCCGGACGCGTCCACGAACCTGATCTGGTGGTGGACACCACCGCCATGGACCAGGTACTGACGCATAATCCGGGGGATATGACTGTGTCCGTGCAGGCCGGCATATCGCTGGCGGCGCTGCAGGAACATGTCGCTGGCGATGGTCAGTGGGTGGCCCTCGACCCAGCCTCAGCCGCGTCAGGGGCCACCGTCGGCGGGTTGTTTGCCGCCGGTGACGCCGGGCCTTCGCGTCTGAAGTACGGCGGCATGCGTGACCTGGTGATCGGAGCCACTGTCGTGCTCGCCGACGGGTCGGTCGCTCGCTCCGGTGGCCACGTCATCAAGAACGTCGCGGGCTACGACCTCGCCAAACTGCTACACGGCTCCCTGGGGACGTTGGCGCTGATCGGGGAGGTCGTGCTGCGGCTGCACCCTAAACCACCTTCCCGGTTGACCGTGCACGCAGCCGCCGACGCCGAGCAGGCCACCGCCGCAGCCCTGGCTTTGGCCGCCGGACCGCTAGAACCTGCCTCAATCGAGTGGGTGAGCGGCGCCGTCGGGGTCACGGGATCGCTGACCGTTCGCGTCCAGGGATCTGAGACGGTGACGCAGGCTGCTGCGGAGGCCACTATCGCGGCCCTGGCCCAGGCGGGACTCGGCGCGCGAACGCTGGATCCCGACGAGGCGGCACAGCGGTGGTCCGAGCACGAGACGTTGATCCGCGGCGAAGAGGGTGCGGTCGTGGTCCAGGTAAACGGACTACCCAGCGAACTCGTGGTTCTCGCCGCCGTGGTGAGGGAGCACGCAGGTCAGGCTGGGGTAGACGCGAGCATGGTCTCGGCGGCCGGGATGGGCATGCATACCCTGAGCCTGGCCCCCGCCGCACCCGAGCAGCAGGCGCAGGTGCTCACCGGTATCCGCACGTATGCCGATCGAGTCGGCTCCAGCGTTGTGATCCGCCGCCGACCGGAAGCGTTGGACGCCCACATCGACGTGATGGGCACTCCACCGTCCACCGTCGACCTGCTGCGCCGGATTAAGCACGAGCTCGACCCGGACTCCCGACTTGCTCCTGGCCGCTTCGGCGGCTGGTACTGAACCGGATACCCAAACCGACGGCGGCTCCACCCTTAACGACCAGGAGAAATCGATGAGCGACAAAACAACCGAGGCAGGCTCAGCCCCCGAGACACAGACCAGCGGGGGCGCGGACAGTGGTGCCGTCACCGAAGGGATGAAGGTAGGTGTCGACGGGTACGGACCATTCTCGACGTTCGATGATCACCATCCGCCCAGCAGTGACTTGATCGACGACTGTGTGCATTGCGGCTTTTGCTTGCCGACGTGCCCGACCTACGTGCTGCACGGTAACGAAACGAACTCACCTCGCGGTCGTATCTACCTGATGAAGATGGGTAAGGCGGGCGAAGTCCCCATGGACGAGGAGTTCGTCGGCAACTTCGATCAGTGCCTGGGGTGCATGGCGTGCGTCACGTCGTGTCCCTCCGGCGTGAAGTACGACCAATTGATCGAAGCGGTGCGTCCCCAAATCGAACGGAACTGGGTCCGGACGCCAGCTGACCGGGCCTTCCGGGCCTTGATCTTCACCCTGTTTCCCTACCCTGCCCGTCTTCGCCCGGCCGCGTTCTTCGGTGCCGTCTATCAGCAGACGAGGCTCAATCGGGTCGTCGCGAAGACCGGGCTGTTGACTAAACTCCCGGCGCGGCTGCAGTCGATGGAGGCGTTGCTTCCCACGCTCACGATGAAGAGCGTCGTCGCGCACCAGCCCGCTTTTACCCCGGCGGTCGGCGAGCGTCGCGCTCGGGTTGGGATGCTCTCTGGTTGTGTGCAGCGCGTGTTCTTCGGGGACGTGAACGCTGCCGCCACCCGTGTCTTGGCCGCAGAGGGATGTGACGTAGTGGCCCCGAAGGACCAACAGTGTTGTGGCGCGCTGTCCAGTCACGCCGGACGCGAGGACGAAGCCGTCGTGCGGGCTCGGAAGTTGATCGACGTCTTCGAACGCGCCGAGGTCGACTACATCGTGTCCAACGTCGCCGGCTGCGGATCGGCGATGAAGGAGTACGCCATCCTGCTCCGGGACGACCCAGAGTATGCCGAGCGCGCGGCCGCTTTTGCGGAGAAGACTCGGGACATCACCCAACTACTAGCCCAACTCGGCCCACGAGCGACTCGCCATCCGATCAAGGCCCGTGTTGCCTATCACGACGCCTGCCACCTGCGGCACGCTCAGGGCATCGTCGACGAGCCCCGCCAGGTACTGCGAGAGATCCCGCAGATGGAGGTCATGGACATCCCGGAAGCCGATATCTGTTGTGGCTCAGCGGGTATCTACAACCTGGTTCAGCCCGAGAACGCTCAAGAGCTCGGGGAGCGCAAGGTCGAGCACATCGCTTCCACGCACCCCGACATCGTCACGACCGCCAACGCCGGGTGCCTGCTGCAGATCCGTCGTTATCTGCGAGATGGGGTGCCACTGATGCACCCGGTTCAGTTGGTCGACGCCTCCATCCGCGCCGTCAACCCTTTGTCCTGACCAACCGCCCCTGAAGAGAAAGATCTATAGACCATGGACAGTCTCGCCGCCCTGAGTTTCTTCGCTCTCTCGCCCATCCTCGTGGTCGGCATCCTGCTCGTCGGGCTGCGATGGCCAGCGAAGACGGCGATGCCAGTCGGGTACGTCGTGGTGGTCGCGGTTGCTCTGTTCGTCTGGGACATGGACTTCGTCTCAGTGGCCGCCGCCAGCATCCAGGGCTTGATCATCGCCATCACCCTGCTCTACATAGTCTTTGGTGCGCTGCTCCTGTTGGAAACCTTGTTCAAGAGTGGGGCAATGTCCACCATCCGCTCCGGGTTCACCGGGATCAGCCCCGACCGCCGGGTGCAGGCCATCATCATCGGCTGGTTGTTTGGCAGCTTCATTGAAGGCGCCTCCGGCTTCGGCACCCCCGCGGCAGTGGTCGCGCCGTTGCTTCTGGCCCTCGGCTTCCCGGCCATGGCTGCCGTCATGACCGGCCTGATCATCCAGAGCACGCCGGTCAGTTTCGGCGCCGTCGGCACCCCGATGTTGGTGGGCATCAGTCAGGGCCTGGCGGACGGTACTGGAGTCAACGAGCGGGTCCAGTTCCTCGGGGTGGAGTACCCCGCTTACATTAACGGCATCGCCGTCAACGTCGCCATTATTCACGCCATGGTTGGCATCCTGATCCCCCTCATCCTGGCCTGCATGCTCACCGGCTTCTTCGGAGAAAACAAACGGTTCGGAGACGGCCTGAAGATCTGGCCTTTTGCGATCTACGCCTCGCTGGCCATGACGGTGCCCTACGTCATCGTGGCCATCACGCTCGGTCCCGAATTCCCCTCCCTGCTCGGTGGTGCCATCGGCCTAGCCCTGGTCATGTTCACCTC
>JBBSKS010000220.1:0-3779 GCA_038256095.1 Actinomycetales bacterium
AGGGGAGGAACGCGGACTTCATCGCGTCGATGGTGACCCGTCTCAGGTCGCTGATCTCCCAGCCCGCCTCGTCGACCAGCAACTGCATCTCGCGTGTCATCGTGGTTCCACTCATCAACCGGTTGTCGGTGTTGACGGTGATCCGGAAGCGCAGTCGCGCCAATAAGGTGATCGGGTGCTCGGCGATGCTGCCCGCCGCCCCGGTCTGCAGGTTGCTGCTGGGGCACATTTCCAACGGGATACGACGATCACGCACGTATGCCGCCAACGGGCCCAACTCGACCGCAGCAACGTCCTCGTTGCTCCAGTTGGCGAAGTTGGCGTCGGCATCGCCTCCGGCCGCATCCGCTATGTCCGCGCCGCGCAACCTCAGATCGTCGACGATCCTGACGCCGTGGCCCAGGCGCTCGGTCCCGCAATATTGGATGGCTTCCCAGATGCTAGGCAGACCGAATGCTTCGCCGGCGTGGATGGTGAAGTGCGCGTTTTCCCGGCGCAGGTACTCGAAGGCGTCGAGGTGCCGGGTGGGGGGAAACCCTGCCTCGGCCCCGGCTATATCGAAGCCTGCGACACCTGCGTTGCGGTGGCGCACCGTGAGCTCGGCGATCTCCCTCGAGCGGGCCGCGTGACGCATGGCCCCGAGCAGTGATCGAGCCACGATGGCCTGGCCCAGTTGTGCGGCTTCTTCCATGCCGGCGTTAAGGCCCTGGGTCACTGCGATGACGACCTGATCGAGGTCGAGTCCCCCGGTCAGATGTTGCTCGGGGGCGTAGCGAATCTCGGCGTAGACCACCCCGTCGGCAGCGAGATCAAGCACGCACTCCTTAGCCACCCGGTGCAGGGCCGCCTCCGTCTGCATGAGAGCGACCGTGTGCGAGAACGTCTCCAAGTAGCGGACCAGCGACCCGGAATTCGCGCTGTCGCGAAACCATTGACCCAGCGATGAGGCATCGTGGGCTGGCAGGTCGGCATACCCCTGCTCTGCAGCGAGGTCCACCATGGTCTGTGGCCGCAGCCCTCCATCGAGATGGTCGTGCAGCAAAACTTTGGGCAATATGCGTATGTCGTCAGTCATCACGGTGACAAGCCTCCAGGTCAAAAGCGGGAATGCAAATCGCGAGGTACTCGGCGCCTTCGTCGCCAGCGGAGTAACGCACCCATTGCCCCGATCGAGACAGCGCTGCTTGGCCCGCCTCAACGGTCAACGAGCCCTGCTGATGAGAGATGTCCACCGAACCGGCGATGACGTAGGTCACCTCATCGAACTCTGGCGCCTGGCCCGGCTCGGTCCACCCTGGCTCGGCAGTGTTGTGCGCAATGGAGATGTTGGTGTGACCGCTGCTGATCCGTCCAACGAACTCTTCGATGGCGTGGCCACCGGGCAGCGGGAAGGGAGTTGCCTGCAAAATTTCTGCCATCGTTGCAGTCTAGGCTTGGCCTATGACACATCGTATTGACGCCGGGACGCCCCTGTCCGTGCAAAACATCGCCGACCTGATCGACCATGCCCTGCTGAAGCCTGAGCTTACGCCTGCCAGCGTCGAGACCAGCGCCAAAGAATTAGCCGCACAGTGCATCTGGTCGGTGTGTGTGCGGCCCAGCGACGTCGCACTTGCCGCGGCGGCGATCGCCGAAGTCGAGGGCTCGCCCACTCGCGTGTGCACCGTCATCGGCTTCCCGCACGGCACGACCAGCACTGCCGCCAAGGTCGCCGAGGCTAAGCAAGCGCTCACCGACGGGGCAACCGAGTTGGACATGGTGCTCAACATCGGACGCCTCATTGGCGGGCAAAACGACGACGTTGAGGCCGACATCGCGGCCGTAGTGCAGGTTGGCCACGACGCGGGCGCGCTGGTGAAGGTCATCTTCGAGACCACCTTGCTTGACGACAAGCAGAAGGTTGCGGCTTGCGCGGCGAGCGAGTCAGCTGGCGCGGACTTCGTGAAGACCAGCACCGGGTTCGCCGGCGGCGGCGCCACGATCGCCGACGTCGCGTTGATGCGCAAGAACTGCTCGGGCGCAGTGCAGGTCAAAGCCTCCGGGGGTGTCCGCGACATCGATGCAGCACTGGCCATGGTGGCCGAGGGAGTCACCCGCCTCGGAACCTCCAGCACACCGGCGCTGCTGAAAGAGGCCGCCGAGCGAGAGGGCACGATGGTGGTGCCTGCAGCGAGCAAGAGCGACGACCGGAGCGAACAGCCCAGTGGCTCGCGCTACCCCGTTAGCGATACGTACTGAACCTCATCGACACTGACCGGAATTCCCCTTACTGGCTCGCCTCGGCGCCGACCTGCGCGCGCTCTTTGCTCGCGGACAGTTTCAAGCCGAACTCACCGTTGGTGTAGATCACAGTGGCACACGCGCTCATTGCTGAGATGAAATAGGTCACCGCAAGCCAGTCGGGCATGCCGACAAGCACAAACGGAAGCATCATTGCCAGAAGTCCTGGAAACGCGACGAGGCGTCGCTTGGTCGTCACGGCGAAACCTAGCGAGGTGCCGACCATCAGTCCGGTGGACATCACACGACGGTCATGTAGATGTCTGACAGAACGTGTCCTATCGAGAAGCGATGCGATCCAAGATAACCGTGCGTTTACAGCCTGCTGAATTTCGATCATCGGCTATTGCCCACGCGCCGTCAAGAGCCTGGCGCGCGCGGACAAAGCGATCGGGAGTGTCCGTATGCAGGGTAAGCAGTTTTTGTCCCTTGCGCACCGTGTCGCCGGGCTTGGCATGCATCGTGACCCCGGCGGCGGCCTGCACAATGTCTTCCTTACGCGCGCGGCCGGCTCCAAGGCGCCACGCCGCCACCCCCACAGCAAGGGCGTCCAGAGAAGTCAGCACCCCGTCGGCGTCGGCGGTGATCTCTTGGGTCTCCTTGGCCGCAGGCATCGTCGCGCCTGGGTCGCCGCCTTGCGCCGCGATCATCGAACGCCACGTGTCCATCGCCCGACCATCGGCGAGCGCCTTAGCGGGGTCGATGTCGGCATACTGCTCGCCGGCCCCAGCTAACATCTCGCGGGCCAGGGCCAGCGTCAACTCAACGACATCCTTCGGGCCGCCACCGGCCAACACCTCGACACTCTCCGCCACTTCGAGTCCGTTGCCGGCGGTCAAACCCAACGGCGTCTCCATATCGGTCAGCAGCGCCACCGTGTGCACCCCGGCCTTGGTCCCGAGCTCGACCATCGTGTCGGCTAGCTCTCGGGCCGAGTCCAGATTCTTCATAAACGCTCCCGAGCCGACCTTGACGTCAAGCACCAAGGTCCCGGTGCCCTCGGCGATCTTCTTGGACATTATCGACGACGCGATCAGCGGGATCGCCTCGACCGTGCCGGTGACGTCACGCAACGCATACAACCGCTTGTCCGCCGGCGCTAAACCAGAGCCCGCCGCACAGATCACGGCGCCGACATCTTCGAGTTGCTGGGCCATGTCGTCGTTGCTGAGCGAGGCCTTCCACCCGGGGATGGCCTCCAGTTTGTCGAGCGTGCCACCGGTGTGACCGAGCCCGCGGCCGGACAACTGCGGCACAGCCACCCCACACGCAGCCACCAACGGGGCCAGCGGCAACGTTATTTTGTCGCCCACGCCGCCTGTCGAGTGCTTGTCCGCGGTGGGACGGGACAACCCGGAAAAGTCCAGGCGTTCCCCGGAGGCGATCATCGCCTCCGTCCAATCTGCGATCTCACGCCGCCCCATCCCGTTAAGCAGAATCGCCATCGCCAGTGCGGCCATCTGCTCGTCGGCGACGACCTCCCGGGTATAGGCGTCAAT
>JBBSKS010000221.1:0-3755 GCA_038256095.1 Actinomycetales bacterium
ATGCACGAGCGGTTGGCTTCGGGCCAGCGCGGAAGGCTCAGCCCGGCCGATCTGCTGGAGGCGGCGACTCGGCATACCTCGATCGGTTGGTCCGACGCCGGCGCCGACCCCGCGCAGATCCTCCTGGTCGCGAGTGCTGGGGACGTCGACACGGTCGTGGTCTCGGGCCGTACGGTGGTCAGCGAAGGGCAGCACGTGCTCGGCGACGTGGCCACTTTGTTGCGGGATGCAATCAGGCCGCTGCTGGATGACCAGGGCCTGACACACCACGGACTGTTGATGCACAACGACTGATGCGAGGCGACGAATGAGCATGCTGATCACGGGTATCCGCGAGCTGGTGACCTGCGACGACAGCTTCGATGGTGCCGACCACGCTGACGGTTTGGGCATCGTGACTGACGCTGCCGTGATCGTGGGCCGCGACCCGGAGACCAACGATTCGAGCGTGCTGTGGGTGGGCCGCGCAGCCGAGGCCCCGGCTGCCGATTGGGCCATCGACCTTGGCGGAAAGTCGGTGCTTCCGGGGTTTGTCGACAGCCACAGTCACCTGGTGTTTGCCGGGGATCGGTCGGCAGAGTTCGCGGCGCGGATGACCGGTCAGACCTACGACGGCGGTGGGATCGCGACCACCGTGGCGGCAACGAGGGCGGCCAGCGACGACGAGCTGCGGACGCTGCTGCGGGCGCGAGCCGACGAGATGCGGTCCCAGGGCACGACCACGATCGAGATCAAGAGCGGCTACGGGCTCACCGTCCAGGACGAGACTCGTATGCTTCGCCTCGCCTCCGAGGTGACCTCGGAGGTCACGTATTTGGGCGGGCATGTGGTGCCGCCGCCGTCTTTGTCGGGCGGGGGCGCGACCGGTGACCGGTCGGCATACGTCGAGTTGGTCTGTGGCGAGATGCTGACCGCCGCGTTGCCGTACGCGAAGTGGATCGACGTGTTTTGCGAGCCGGCCAGCCCGCACGCCTTCGACGCCGACGAGTCCCGGCAGATCCTCACCGCCGGGGTCGCCGCAGGGTTGGGGGTGCGGGTGCACGGAAACCAACTCGCGCCCGGCCCAGGGGTGCAGTTGGCGGTCGAGTTCGGGGCGGCGAGTGTCGACCACTGCACCTATCTGTCCGCGGCAGACGTCGAGGCGCTGGTCGGCGCTCGCGACACCACCGTCGCCACGTTGCTGCCGGGGGTGGAGTTTTCGACCCGTTCCCCGTTCCCCGATGCCCGTGTCTTGCTGGACGCGGGGGTGTCGGTGGCCTTGGCTACTGACTGCAACCCCGGCACCTGCTACTCGACCTCGATGCCGTTCGTGATTGCCCTGGCCGTGCGGGAGATGGCTATGACACCTGCCGAGGCCGTGCGCGCAGCGACCTTGACCGCAGCGAAGGCGCTGCGCCGAGACGACATCGGCCTGATCCGCGTCGGGGGCCGCGCCGATCTCGCCGTCTTGGACGCCCCGTCATACCTGCACCTGCCGTATCGCCCGGGAGTCCCCATCGCCAAGACCCTCGAAGTGTGATGACCCTCGTCACGTGGGCCTGATCGGTCTACTCCGAGGACCTCCGCCCAGGGCTGATGCACGCTTTACGCGCCAGATGGCCGTGGGCACCAAGATCACGCTCTGCACGGTGAACACCACCAGCCACAGCCAGTTGCTGCCGGTCGAGCCGTCTTGGCCGACTGCGCTGCCGTCGGTGGCGAGCGCCGCGACCTGCAAACCAGCCATTGCCACACAGATTCCGGCCAGGACAATCGTCAACACGGTGAACGCCCAGTAGCGTCCTCGACTTTTAGTAGCCACGGGCCGAGCGTATCGAAGCCCTCACACCCCCTCCCGGATTGACGGCTGACGCCGGGACCCCAGGGGTATGCGGATACGAAAGCGGGCGGTCGGGTGCTGTGCAACCTTTAGGCTGGGCGGATGATCGATCTGCGGCTGCTGCGTGACGACCCCGACCGTGTACGTGCCTCGCAGCGTGCCCGTGGTGAAGACGAAACTCTGGTGGACACGGTCTTGGCCGCCGACGAGCACCACCGGTCCTCGCTGACCGAGTTTGAGGGTCTGCGCGCACAGCAAAAGTCCATTGGCCGCGACGTGGCCAAAGCCCAGGGCGACGAGAAAACGCAGCTCCTGCAGCAGGTCAAAGAGACCTCGCAGCGAGTCAAAGACCTTGAGAAGCAATATCGCGAGGCCGAGCAGAGCCGAGACGACGCCCTCCGCAAAATCGGCAACGTCATCATCGACGGCGTGCCCTCCGGCGGCGAAGACGACTTCAGCCTGCTCGAAGAGATCGGTAACCGGCGGGATTTTGCGGCCGAAGGCTTCGAGCCCAAAGACCACCTCGAGGTCGCCGCCACCCTCGATGCCCTCGACATGACCCGTGGGGCCAAGGTCTCCGGATCGCGCTTCTACTACCTCAAAGGTGTCGGCGCTCGACTTGAGATGGCCCTGCTGCTGCTGGCTCTGGACCGCGCCCGCGAGGCCGGATTCACCCAACTCAAAGTCCCGACGCTGGTGCTGCCGGAGACCATGGCCGGCGCCGGATTCCTCGATGCCCACGCCGACGAGGTGTACCGCCTCGAAGCCGACGACCTCTATCTCACCGGAACTTCGGAGGTGGCGCTCGCGGGCTACCACTCCGACGAAATCCTCGACCTCACCGACGGACCCAAGCGATACACCGCGCTGTCGACCTGCTTTCGCCGAGAGGCCGGCAGTCACGGCAAAGACACCAAAGGCATCATTCGGGTCCACGAGTTCCAAAAGGTCGAGATGTTCGCCTACTGCCGCCCCGAGGACGCCGAAGCCGAGCACCAGCGGATGCTCGGCCTGGAGCGCGCGATGCTTGACAGCATGGACATCCCCTACCGCATCATCGACACCGCAGCCGGCGACCTCGGCGGCCCAGCCGCGCGCAAATTCGACTGCGAGGCATGGGTCCCCACCCAGGGCAGGTATCGCGAGCTGACCTCGACGTCGAACTGCACGACATACCAAGCCCGTCGTTTGAACACTCGCGAGCGTGACCCCAACGGCTCAGGCACCCGCATGGTGGCGACGTTAAACGGGACGATGGCCACCACCCGTTGGCTCGTTGCGCTGCTCGAAAATCACCAGCAGGCAGATGGGTCGGTGAGGGTCCCCGAGGCGCTGCAGCGGTATGTCGGCACGGACGTGTTGCTGCCCGCCTAGCCGGAGCGGCGACAAGAGTTAGTTGCGCTCCGCTTCGTCTTGGGCGCCCACCAAACGCAGGTGCCGCTTGAGTTCGGGCAGCATCTCGGCGAGCAGGCCGTCTACGTCGTTGGTGGTCGGGGCGGCGTAAAACCCCGCCGAATCCGGTGCGCGGTAGTACAATCCGGCAGGCCTGGTGTCGCCGTCGACCTCGTGGGACCAGGGCAAGTAGATGATGCTGACCTTGGCGCCGTCGATGTCGACCACGGACGAAGCCGGGGCCTCGTGCCCCCTGGGGAATGGGACGATCTTCGCGTCCTGGGTGCTGCCGTCCTGGTCCATCGGTGAGGACTCCTTCACTGGGGTGCCCCCACCGTGACACATAAATGGGTGCGATAGGTACGCGAAGCGCAGGTCATCCCTCTGGCTGAGGTATGCCGACCCGCCGCGGCATAGCCTGGTGCGGTGATGCGCATGGACGCTTTCGAGCAAGCTTTCGGGGCCGACGAGGACTGGGAGCGCCCCGGGCCCACGGCCCGCCAACGTCGCCACGACGTCTGGATCGCCCTCGGGTTCTTCGCCC
>JBBSKS010000222.1:0-3739 GCA_038256095.1 Actinomycetales bacterium
TGCGGCTGATTGTCCGCCCTTGCCCGTGGTGAGCGGTGCGGGCTTGATAGTGGTGTCGGGTGCTCCCCGATGCTCGAGTCGGCCCCACATCGTGGTCTGACCGGGCCCACCTTTGGAGGTGCGCTATGGGCGCGCTACTTGTTGGGTACGCCCAATGCTCCACCGATCAGCAGGACCTCACAGCCCAACGCGACGCCCTGCCCGGTCTGGGTGTTGAGTTAGAGCGGATCTACGTCGACTACGGCCTAACCAGCGCCCCAACAGGTCGAGGCTAAAGCCGGCCTCACCGAGGCGACACCTGCGCGCTGACACCAATGCACCACCCGGCGCCAGCGTCCCACATCCAACACCCCGGCGGGACGCTGGCGCCATCCCTGCCCGATGACATCCTCAGACCTTTTGGCGTTTGTGCGGGGAATTTGTTCTTCTTCGCTACAGCGCCCGGAGCATCGGCCGACCTCGACGTCACGTGTTGTGCCAGGCTGGGCGGCATGAGGATCGCCGAGGCCTGCCGCCGCCAGGCCGAGGCGTGTGGCAGTCTCGGCTCCCCGATGTACGCCCATCTGTTGCACCAGGTCGCTGTGGCGGTGGAAGCAGGCGAGGCCCACGGTGAGATCCTCACAACGGTGCTGGCCGGTCACGAGGACGACCCAGGGCCCAGCGCTCTCGCCCTGCGACTGCTCGGCTCGGTGCACCGCTTGGTGCTGGAGCGCCGGGCGGGGGCGTTGGCCACCTTCTACCCCTCCGTGGGCGGGACCTGGGAGCCCGTGGCCGGGTGGCGGGCGGTCCTGCACCTGCTGGCCGAGCAGCCCGATGCGGTCCGCGAGTGGCTGGATCGGCCGCCGCAGACCAACGAGGTCGGCCGGTCCGCGGCGTTCCTGGGTGGGCTGCTCCACCTCGAGCGTGGACTGCCGCTGCGTCTGATGGAGATCGGGGCCTCTGGTGGGTTGAACCTGTTCTGCGACCGGTACGGCTACATCCCAGAGCGCGGTTTACCGGTCGGGCCGGCCGACCCCACGGCACCGGTACTTCGTGGCGCCTGGACCGGTCGGTCCCTCGAGCCGTGGCCCGAGATGCGCGTAGTCGAGAGGCGCGGCTGCGACCCGAGGCCGGTCGATATCGTGACCACCGAGGGGCGCCTGGCCCTCACCGCCTATCTATGGCCGGATCAGCCCGCACGATACGAGCGCTTGCGAGCCGCTCTCGCGGTCGCTCGTCGCACCCCGGTCGAGGTTGAGCGCGCAAGCGCGGCGGACTTCGTCGACGCCCTGGCGCTGCAGACCGGGACGACCACGGTGCTGATGCACTCGGTGGTATGGCAGTACCTGAGCGCCCCGGAGCAGGGCCAGGTCGGTGCGCGCCTGGAAGCGCTCGGCGCCCAAGCTGGACCCGACCAGCGGTTGGCGCATCTAAGGGCCGAACCGTGGCGGCGCGCACCCGGCGCCGGCCACGATTTCTGGGTGCGGCTGCGCACCTGGCCCGGCGGCGAGGACCGGGTGCTCGGGCTGATGGCGCCACACGGGCCACCAGTCGCCTGGGAATGAGCCCACGACGGGACCACCCCCCAGCGACTCCTCACCTCAAGGCGATGGCGACCCTGATCCGATAGTGGATCCCCACATGAGACGCGTAGCCACCTCAGCCACTCCGTCGCTTTGACACTAGCGCCAGCGGCCGGAGCCACCCGCCCAAGTCGTCACCCCAAAGCGTTCGCCGACAACAAGAACCTCCTTGGTCACACATCCGGCAGATGAGCGCAAGACCGTGAGTGCGACTCAAACTCGTGCACATTCAGTCCACCCATCCCGTAGGTGCATTTGGTCTAAATGAACCAACGCGTCGCGTTTACATGTGCGTAGCCATAGTCAATGAGCGATGGCACCGACGGCGTCGGCCCAACCTTGTATCTGTCGTTCAGCACTTAGTTCGTCGGCAACGCGATCGCTGGCCGCTTTGAACCCGGCAACCTTGTCGTCGGTCATGCCATCGAGGCAACGGGTGAGGGCGTCGGCGGAGAAGTCTTCGAGCACCACCCCGAGCCTGTGGCGCTGGATGAGCCCGGCCATCTCGGGACTAGGGCCAACGATGATGCCGAGCCTGGCCTGGACGAAGTCGAAGAATTTGTTTGGCAACGTATACCGATAGTTGAAGGTCAGCGGCGGCAGCACGAAAACACCAAGGTCGCAGCGAGCCAGCGCCTCAATCAACTCCCCCGGCGTGACCGGAGTGTGAAAGGTGACCTGCGGCAGGTCCGCCGCCGAGGCGATCAGCTCAGCGAGGTAGGCCGGGTCGTTCGGCATCAGGTAGAGGTCCAGGCTGACGTCGCGCTTCGTGGAGCGCACCGCATCGATCATCACGCATAGCGAACGGTTGCGACGAGCTAACCCGGAGTGGACCAGCCGCAGCGGCGAGGCGACCTCGGTCGGTGATCGGTCGGCATACGGGGCAGCGTTGACCACGACTGCGGCGTCAAGGCCGAATTCGCGCTGGTACTCGGCCGCGAGCTCGGCCCCAACGGTAGTGACCGAATCGGCGCGGCTCACCCAGTGGCGCACCGTCCACCGTTGGTATGGCGCCACGAACCAGCGCCAGCGCCAGGACTCTTCGTTCTGGCGGGAGGCGTATTCGTGCAGGTCCGCGTGCACTCCCCGCGCTCCGAGGCCCAACGCAAGCGGCACCGTCTCGACGTCGTCGGCCACCACGACATCCCACTGGCCAGGCGTCAGCACAGAGCGCAGATGTTGGATGACCGGCATGGTGTCGTATGCCGCCTGATAGCGCCGAAGGATCAGCAACCGTCGGTCCTTGTGCCAGGCCACGATGTGGTCGGGGATGCGGATGTGCTCCAACACTCCTGGCGGCGCCTCGCCGTAGCCCACGGTCGTGACGTCATAGTCAGCGCTGAACAGTCGAACCTGCCTCAGGACGCGCGCGTCACTGAGTAGGGGGCTGAACGCGATGATGAGCAGCCGGGGGCGGATCACTGGCCTATCACTCGCGCATACAGACCCAGGAGAGCCTTTTCTTCATGCTGCCACGTGAGTTTCGTCGCGGCTTCGGTCGCCGCTTCTCGGTATCGCGTAGGGTCGGCCAACACCGTAGTGATGGTGGCGGCCATGTCGGCGGGGCTATCGAGGTCGAAGATCTCACCGACGCCGTGCTCGCGGACCAACGCTGCAGTGTCGGGCAAGTTAGCGGCGGCGATCGGCAGGCCTGCATGAATCGACTCAAAGAGTTTGTTTGGCAGGCTGAATTCGTAGCTCAAACACACCGGGCGCACGAACACCACGGACAGGTCGGCATCGGCCAGCGCAGCGGCGACCTGGTCGGAGGCGACGGCCCCAACGAAGTGCACTCGCTCGCCGATCCCGAGGTCCGCGATCAAGGTGTGCAGGCTGGCCAGGTAGCCGGGCTCCCCATACCCCAACAGCACGAAGTGGGTGCCCGCGGGAAGCAGGGCCAGGGCGTGCAGCGTGTCCTCAATACCGCGGGACGTAGTGATCCGTCCGCCGTAGGCGATGACCTGGGTGTCAGCGGTAAGGCCCGCCATGGAGCGCAGCTGCCCGGCTGAGGCGGGCGCGGCAGGCTCGTCGAGGGGCGCCCGCGGGATATTGCGCACCAGCGTGGGCCGAACGTGGAGGTCGTACTCCTCGTGCAACCACGTCGCGATCGAAGGGCTGACCGTGATGACCCCGGCCGCCCGGGCAATGGAAAGCTTCTCGATGGTGGCCTCGACGAA
>JBBSKS010000223.1:0-3726 GCA_038256095.1 Actinomycetales bacterium
GGGGCGGCGACGCTCGTGGTGGCCCACATGGTCGAGGTCGATGCTTCATTAGGCGGTGCACGTGTGTCGACCCTCGAAGGTCTAGATATTGACGGCCTCCGCCGACTCTTCGACCGCGACTGAACTCTCGACCGCAGCGCGTTGTTCCACCGAAACTGACGGATCGCCCGCCGCGTCCGAGGCTGAGGCGCCGCTACGCCGAGGGTCCAACGCCCGACTCATCGCGTCGGCTGGAAGCTCCGGGGGAGTGCCGCCGAACTCTGGGCAGAGCGCCTGGTGGTGGCACCAATCGCACAGCCGGCCCTTGCGCGGCCGCCAATCGCCAGTGGTCGCGGCCCGCTCAATTGCCGCCCAGAGCGCTTTGATCTTGCGCTCGGTGGCGATCAGGTCGTTCTCGCTAGGCTCGTAGCGCAGAATCTGTCCGTCGCGCAGGTACACCAACTGAAGGAGCGTCGGCACCACCCCGCGGGTGCGCCACAACACCAGCGCGTAGAACTTCATCTGGAAGAGGGCCTTGCCCTCGAACAACTCCGACGGCGAGCGCCCCGTCTTGTAGTCGACCACCCGCATCCGGCCATCAGGCGCCACGTCCAACCGGTCGACATACCCCCGCAGGGTGAGCCCGTCGATCTCGGTCTCGACGTACATCTCCCGCTCAGCAGGCTCCAAATGCACCGGGTCCTCAAGGGTGAACCACTTGTGCAGCAACTTCTCGGCCTCGGTGAACATCTCCGCAAAGTCTTCGTTGTCATCGGGCACCAAGGACGCGAGCTCGGGCTCGGCGCTCAGCATCTCCTCCCACCGCGAGGGCAGCAGATCAACGGCGGCAGAGGTGGTGCGCTCGGCCGCAGGAAGGTCGAACAGGGCCTCCAAAACCGAGTGCACCAAGGTGCCCCGTGCAGCGGCGAGGCTTGGCGGCTCGGGCAATTTGTCGACCACCCGGAAGCGATAGAGCAACGGGCACTGCATGAAGTCGGCAGCCCGACTTGGTGACAACGCTCGACTCATGAGCCCCACTCTATGAAGGTGCACTGACAAGCCCACGTACGCTAACCCGCATGTCCCCGTCAGCGCGCCAAACCGCGCGTTGGCAGATGGGGACGCTGATGGGGGCCCCGGTCTACATCGGGCGATCCTGGATCTTCGTCGCGCTCGCCATAACCGCGCTGTTTGGCCCCACCGTCGCCAACATCACTCCCGCCATCGGTCTCGGTGCGTATGCCGTCGCGGCCTTCTTCGCGGTCCTGCTCTTGATATCAGTCTTGGTCCATGAGGCCGCCCACGCCGTGACCGCCCGCCAGTGCGGCTTCACGGTGCAACGCATCGTCGCCGACTTCTGGGGTGGTCACACCGCCTACCACGGTGAGCAAACCAAACCCGGTGCCGCCGCAGTTGTCGCCTTCGCCGGGCCGATGGCCAACGCTGCTTTGGCGGGGGTCGGGTGGTTGGCGCTGCAAAGCGTAGATACCGGCATCCCCGGGCTGCTGCTTATTGCTTTTACCTACGCCAATGCCTTCGTGGCCATCTTCAACTTGCTACCCGGTTTGCCGTTGGACGGTGGGTTCCTGCTCGAAGCGCTCGTCTGGAAAGCAACCGGATCCCGTGGCACCGGCACGTTGGTCGCAGGGTGGGTGGGCCGTGCTCTGGTGGTCGCGTTGGCGGTTTACGCGATTCTTTTGCCGCTGTTCAACGGCCAACAACCCGGGCTCTACCAGATCATCTGGGTCGTGCTCATCGGCGGCTTCCTCTGGAGCGGGGCCACCCAAGCGGTGCGCTCGGGGCGCTCGCGGCGCCGGTTCGAGGCCATCACGCTCTCGTCAGTATGGCGAACGGTCACCCGGGTGCCCGCGAGCCAGAGCGTCGAATCCGTGCCGTGGAATCAGGCTTCGCTGTGGCTGGTCACCGGTGAGCAAGGCGAACCGATCGGCATCGTCGACCCGGCAGCCCTGGCCGCAGTTCCTGCGGGTGGGCGCTCCAGCACTTTGGTGTCCGCCATCTGTGTGCGTCAACCGCACGGGTGGGTTGTCCAAGGCCAAGGCAACGACACCGTGCTGGCGGTGGTGGCCTCCATGCAGACCATGCAGTCGCCGGTCGTGGCCATCCGCACCCCCAACGGCGAGGTCAGCGCCGTCATCTTCGCCAACGATCTGTGAAGGCCCGCCTACACTCGCCTGCGTGAATGACTCGTTGCCCTCGGTGCCCGAATCCGAATTGACCTCCACCCCCCAGACCGTATCGGCGCACCCTGCGCCGGCGCAGGACGCCACTGGCGCGGATCGCCGCCGTGGTCCTTTCCGGGTGGGCGAGCCGGTGCAGGTCACCGACCCACGGGGGCGCCTGCATACGATCACGCTGGAAGCGGGCAAGGAATTCCACACCCACCGCGGGCACCTGCGCCACGACGACCTCATCGGCGCCCCTGACGGCTCAGTCGTGCAGCACAGCTCAGGCACCGAGTTCCTAGCGTTGCGGCCGCTGCTGAGCGATTACGTGATGTCGATGCCGCGCGGGGCCCAGGTCATCTATCCCAAGGACGCGGGTCAAATCGTCACCATGGCCGACATCTTCCCTGGCGCCCGCGTCGTCGAGGCGGGTGTGGGCTCGGGGGCCTTGAGTTTGTCGTTGCTGCGCGCCGTCGGCGACACCGGCACTCTATTTTCGTTCGACCGGCGTGAAGACTTTGCCGACATTGCTGCCGCCAACGGCCGGGTCTTCTTCGGCAGGGACCACCCGGCGTGGAAGATCACCGTCGGCGACCTCGTTGAGTCACTGCCGGACGTCGTCGAGCCGCGCAGCATCGACCGGGTCGTGCTCGACATGCTGGCCCCCTGGGAATGCCTCGACGCTGTCTCCGAAGCACTGGCCCCGGGCGGCCTGCTGATCTGTTACGTCGCCACCGCCACCCAACTGTCCAGGGTGGCCGAGAGCGCACGCACCCACGGCGGCTTCACCGAGCCGGTGGCCTGGGAGTCGATGGTCCGCGGCTGGCACCTCGAAGGCTTGTCCGTGCGACCTGAACACCGCATGCACGGGCACACCGGGTTCCTCATTTCGATGCGAACCCTCGCCCCGGCGACGGCGGCCCCCCGCGTCAAGAAGCGCCCCGCGCCGGGAGCCTACGGGCCGGATTACGAAGAGCAACTCGCCACCCAAACAGAGTGGACCAGCGACGATGTGGGGGAGCGCCCCATCTCTGACAAACGTGTCCGACGCACTCGCCGCAACGTGATCGCAGCCGCCGACGTGGCTACCGCAGAAACGACGGGGCAGGTGGGCGACCCGTTGACCGATGCTGTCCCCGACCCCATGATTGCCACCGTGATCGACCCCGGGCAGACCCTAACGTCAGAGGTGCCAGGTAGCGTTGAGGAATGACCGAAGTTACTGCACGTGCTCTGGAACGTCAGGTCGCCGTCCTGCAAAAACGCTTGGCGGAGTCCAGCGCCAACAATGAGCGACTAACGGCAACGCTCACCAACGCCAAGGAACGGCTGATCGCCCAGCGCGACGACCTCGACCGGGTGTCTTCCCCGCCCCTAACCTTCGGTGTCGTGCTCACCAGGCACGCGCTGCCCGAGGACGCCGGATACCTCTTTGACGTCTTGACGGGGGGTCGCAAAGCCCGAGTCGCGGCGTTCAGCGACGTGCCCGACGCCGACCTGGTGCCGGGCCGTGAGGTGTTGCTGAACGAGTCGCAATCGATCGTGGGCATCGCCTCCTTCGAAC
>JBBSKS010000224.1:0-3726 GCA_038256095.1 Actinomycetales bacterium
GCCGCGACCTCGGCGGCTTCGCGGTGCGTGGCGGAGGCGGTCAGTTCAGGGTGGAGCAAACCGCGGTCACCAGCGAAAGCACAGCAACCCCAGTCCAACGGCACCACCACATCGTCAGCGAGGGCCTGAGCCACTTTCATCAGCGAAGGAGTGCTCCCCGCTCGCTCCATCGAGCACGTCGGGTGCACCACGAGCGAGTCCAGCCTTCTTACCGACAGTGACGGCAAAACCTTCTCGGCGACGAAGGTGACAGCGTCCACGACGGTGATCTCCGGTGCCCGGTCGTGCAGCAACTCCACGAGGCCCTCCACGCAGGACGAGGCTTCGGTCACCACAGGTAGTCGTCCGCCGTCGGTAGCCTCCCGAAGTGCCGGGACAACCTTGGCCGCCATCACGTCATACCCCTGCGTGAAGCCCTTGGACTTCCACGGCGTGCCACAGCACAAGCCCCCGAGCCCGGGTGGGGTGCGCAACGGCACTCCCGCTCGATCGCACAGCTCGACTAGCGCACCACCGGCCCCGCCACCGCCATCCTCGGCGCCGAACATCGACCCGATGCAGGCACTGAACAGCACGGCCTGCGCGTCATCGGACAGCAACGTGGGGCGGGGCCGTCCACCCCGTGGCAACGCATCGTCATACAAGGGCACCGCTGCCGGTCCGACCAGCCGCCGGGCGAGTGACGTAGCCGCCACCGACACACCGCTGGGCAAGATCTTCGCGATGCTTAGGCCCAGACCGCCAGCCGTCGCGGTGACGCCCCAGCCGTGCGCGGCTGCGGTCCAGAACGCCTCCGCCGGGCGGCTCACCGACTCGCTGCGCAGCCTGCGCACGAGGTCGCCAGTGTTGATCAGCACCGGGCAGGCTGTCAGACACATCCCGTCGACGGCACACGTTTGCTCCCCGGCGTAGGTGTAGTCACGCTCCAATTCCTGGGCCAGTGACTCGTCCCCGCGGGACCGTGCCGCTTGCATCTCACGGCGCAGCACGATCCGTTGGCGTGGCGTCAACGTCAGATCCCGGGAAGGGCAGACGGGCTCGCAGTAGCCACACTCCACGCACCGGTCGACCTCGGACTCCACCTCGTAGTTCGGTTTGAGATCGCGCATGTACGACGTCGGGTCATCGGAGAGGACCGTGCCTGGGTTGAGCAATCCCTGAGGATCAATCAGGTTCTTGATCTCGTGCATGACTGCATACAGCTCGTCGCCGTATTGCCTGCGCACAAACGGGGCCATGATCCGCCCCGTGCCGTGCTCGGCCTTAAGTGAGCCACCGTTGCCCAGCACGAGGTCGACCATGTCTTCGGTGAACGCCGCGTAACGCCGCAACGACGGCTCATCCTCGAAGCGCTCGTTGAGCAAGAAGTGCACGTTGCCGTCTTTGGCGTGCCCGAACATCACGGAGCCGTCGTATTCGTGCTCGGTAAACAGCTCGGTCAACGACACACAGGTTTGGCCTAGTAGATCGACCGGCACCGAGACGTCTTCCAGCAGCGCGTTAGTTCCACGCGGTCGTGCCCCGGCCACCGCGCTGTACAACCCCTTGCGCACCCGCCACAACTTGGCTCGCTCGCTCGGCGTTTCGGTCAGCTCGAACGGCTGCACCGGCAGCGACCTGAGCCGCGGCAATGTGGTCTCGGTCAATTCGCGCAACTCTTCGGCCGCCATTGCTTGGTACTCAATCAAGATGGCTGCGTGGTCTCGGACCTGCAGATCTGCGATCTGGGCGGGGCACGAGGGATCGATCGCCGAGACGCGCAACGAGGCGGCGTCGAGCAATTCGGCGGTGGCGGTGCCGGTCGCCACCAGGTCAGGCACGATGGCTGTGGCGGTAGCAATGTCGTCGAAGATGAGCAGTCCGGTTGTCACGTGCGGAGCGATGGGCAACGTGGTGAAAATCGCTTCGGCCACGAAGCCGAGCGTGCCTTCGCTGCCGATCATCAGATGGGCAAGGAGGTCGATCGGGTCGCTGTAGTCCACAAACGAGTTGATGCCGTAGCCCATGGTGTTCTTCATCGAGAACAGCCGTTCGATGGTCGTCACCGACGCTTGGTCGTCGTTGACTCGGCGGTGCAGTCGAGTCAGGCCCTCCCACAGCTCAGGCTCAACGGCTCGCAGGTATGCCGACGCGCCCGGATCGCTGGTGTCGACCCGAGTGCCGGTGGGCAAGATGACCACCATCGAATCCAGCGTGGAGTAGGTGTTGAATCGGGTGCCGCACTGCATACCACTGGAGTTGTTGGCGATCACTCCGCCGAGGGTGCAGGCGCTCTCGCTCGCCGGATCGGGCCCCAGCTTCCGCCCGTAAGCGGCAAGCCGTGCGTTGACCTGGCGGACGGTCGAGCCGGGTAGCACCCGGACTTTTTTGCCTTCCTCAAGCACTTCGACACCCTGAAAGTGCCGCCGCGTGTCCACCATGACGGCGTCGGTGATGGCTTGCCCGGACAGGCTCGTGCCGCCGGAGCGGAAGACGATGGGTGCGCTCGATAAAGCGCAGGCTTTCATCACCGCCGCCACCTGATCGGCCGACGTCGGTCTCACGATCACTTCAGGAATGAGGAGGTAACTAGAGGCGTCGTGCGACATTGCGTGTCGGTCCAGGGCTCGGCGGCTCACCGCGTCCGGGCCAATGCTGCGCCCGATTTGGCTGGCTAAGTCTGCCCAGTCGGGACCGGCCCTGGAACCAGTGACGACGTTCGATGTCGACATAACGTGAGCATAGCCGGCGGCTCTACTTCACCGTCATCTCGCCCATCTCGCCCCAACCGTCGCCGTCGACCTGGTGGCTGACGATCTTGGGGGTGGCAGAGAGTGCAGGCGGAATGTCCTGCATTGCTTGCTTGAAGTGGTCGCTGTTGACGTGCGGCTCGGCACCGTCGTCAGTGAAGGCTTCGATCAGCACAAACTGATTCGGGTTATCGATGCTGCGGGACCACTCGAACCACAGGTTGCCCGGTTCGGCGCGCGTGCCGGCGGTGAAGTCGGCAACTAGGTCAACGAAGCGATCGGTCCACTCCGGCTTGGTGTCGAATTTGACGTTGATCAGGATCATCGGGGGCTCCTTCAGCAGACGAATGCGATGCATTGAGCCTATGCGTGGTCACGGCATCACGCACCCGTTCCAGCGTTCTGGCGGCTCAAAACCTACCGTGGACATATCGCGAGCTTCGGTGGATAGTTGCAGTGGCGGAACTACCTTTCGGGTTCCCCATCGAGGCAATGGTGCCGACCAGGAGGACCCATGACCGATCCGGTTGCTGATGTTCGTTCGCCGCAAACCCCTGTTGATCTTCAGGTTGAGAGCGGCAAGTCCACGGGCGGGGGGCCGGCGGACGTCCATCAGCTTGAGCCGGATCGGGCAAAGCTGATCCTGACTCGACTCTTGCGCGCGGCCTACCCCCATCCGTCGTTCCCGGACGGTCCTTACGAGCGCACTGCCGACGCCATTATGACGGCGGCGGAATCTGATGATGGCGACCTGCGCATGTTGCTTTTGGGCCTCCGAGGGTTGGAGGTTGCCGCGCAGGGTGATTTTGTCAGCGCGGATGACGAGGCAGCCGAGGCCCTACTTCGCAACGTCGGCGACGACGCTTTCTTTGTGCGTATCCGCAGCACCGCAGTGGTGGCGCTCTATGACGACGCCGAAGTGTGGAAGGCGCTCGGCTACGAGGGTTCCTCATTCGAGCACGGCGGGTATCTGCACCGGGGCTTCGACGACTTGGAC
>JBBSKS010000225.1:0-3705 GCA_038256095.1 Actinomycetales bacterium
GTCCAGCCTGTCGGGTGCCTTCGAGGGTGCCACCCAGGTGCTCGTCGTCTCCGCCGGTGGCACGGATGTCGCCGACAACCATCACGGCGTCGTGATCGATGCGGCCATCGCCGCCGGTGCCGAGCGCGTTACCTACACCAGGCACCAGGGGGAGGCCCCGAAATCGTTCTTTGATCCCATGCCCAACCACTACGCCACCGAGAAGTACCTTGCGGCCAGTGGGACGGCGTACACGTCGCTGCGCAATGGCTTCTATGCCAACTTCGTCCCGCGACTGATTGGGCTAGCCCTCATACGTGGTGTGCTCTTGGCACCCGCTGATGGGCGGGTCTCATGGACCACACACCCGGATTTGGCTGAGGTGGCCGCAGCGATCCTGGCTGAGCCCGATAAGTTCGAGGGGCCCACTCCGCCATTCACTGCCGCGACGCGCTCGACCTAGACGACATCGCGAGCATCGTCAGTGACGTGACTGGGCGCACCATCAAGCGCGTCGTGGCCGACGACGCTGAGGCCTACCTGGGTGAAGTCCTCCCCACAGACTGCCCTGGGCCGGGCGGCTAGACGCTGGTGGCCTTGCGCAGCCAGCGGCCGAAGAGTTCGGCTGCGACACTCACCGCAAAGGAGGCCAGTAGCACCGTGGTCACCACGGGAAAGCGGAACACCGCAAGATTCTCGGCCAGCAACCGACCCAAACCGGCGGCCCCGACCACGCCGACCACGGCGGTGTCACGCACGCAGATCTCAAACCGGTAGAGCGTGTAGGTCAGCAAGTGATGCCCCGAGGGCGGAACGATCGCCGCGATCGCCGCCACCGACCCGCGCACCCCTTGATACCGCAACGCGTCCCGCGCCCGCGTGTCGATGCTCTCCCACGCCTCGGCAACCAGACGCCCGAGTATGCCGCCTGTATACAGACCCAGCGCGAGCGCACCCGGCAGGATGCCGGGGAACAGTGCGAGCAGCGCCACGATGGCCCACACCGTCGGAGGCACCGACCGCAGCACCAACAACACGAACCGGGACATACCCCAGCCGACCCACCCCAGCATGCGGACAAACCGACCGGTCTGCGCCCCGCGGACCGCACGCGGAGCCGTCGCCAGCGGCCCCAAGATCAGCGTGATGGCCACCGCGACCGCCATCGCCAGCACGGCCATGGCTAGCGTGTCAGCCACCGAGCCCAACAACTGGCCCCAGCCGTCGAGCGGCAACTGCGGCGGCCACAAATCATCGAGCAAGCTGCCCGACAGCATCCGAGTTCGCTCCGAGGTCAGCCCGGCCAGCGACACCCCCGAGGCCCACCACGCCACCACCAAACCCACAACGCTCACGACCGCCGAGTTCCGCACCCACCTCGAGTCACCCCCGCCCCGGCGCTCTTTCGCCCCGCTCTGCTCAGGGGCCGGTACGCCTTCCGCGAGCGCGGAAGGAGCCGGCCCACTCGGCATACAGTCGCTCGATGCGGCACCCTGTGCGCGACCGGGGGACCAGTCCGCACAACTGCTGACCGCCATATCTCCACGGACCTTGGTGCTCCACAGGTCGACCACCGCCGAGATCAGAATGACCGCGCCGATCAGCGTCCACACTTCGTCCCAGTTGCGTGACTGCAGGCTGACCACGAGCTCCTGGCCGAGCCCGCCAATCCCGACCACCCCCAGCAGCACAGCCGACCGGATTGCGCACTCGAATCGATAGAACGAATACGACAACAGCAAGGGTGAAGCTCCCGGCAACAACGCGTAGGCCAACGCTGGCAGCCGCCGTGACCCTGCGCTGCGCAGGGCCTGCAAAGGTGCGTCCGGCACGTTGTCCAGCGTCTCGCCAAACACCTTCGCGGTCTGCGCGCCGAAGGGAATCGCAATCGCCAGCACCCCGACTAACGGGTCGAGGCCCAAGACGCTGACCAGCAGCAACGCCCACACCAACTCGTGGATCGAGCGGGCGGCGACGAGCATCCCGCGCACCACAAGGCGCAGGGCTCGAATGACCTCGGGAGGTCGCTCCGACCACGCTACATCGCTGAGCACCAAGCCCCCAAGCGCGCCAATGATCAGCGCACCGAACGTCCCGATGGCGGCGAAGGCGATGGTGATGACAGCCCCATCGAGCACAATCCGCAAAAACGGTGCGTCGAGCGCGGGGTCTAAGGCCGTGAACAGCAGGTCGTCGAGCAGTCGCAGGCCGTTGACATTGACCAGCCCCGTCCCGCTCGAGACCGCCCGGTACGCCGCCCACACCAGGGGTATGCAGACCAGCAGCAAACCCACGAGGCGGCGCCGGCGCACGGTGCGCAGGCTCACCCGATCAGCCCGTTCACGCGGGGCTATGTCGGCCCGGGAGGTGGGGTCTCGCTCACGTTGTCGAGTCAGTGCGTGTTGAGTCACTGTGACCCGCTCAGCGCACGACGTAGAGGTCGGCGAGTCGGGCGTCGCTCAACTCAGCCACCGGCACGTCAAACACCATCCGGCCATCGGCCAAACCGATGGCCCGGGTGCAGTGCTGTCGGGCCAACTCAGGCTGATGCAAACTCACGATCAGGGCTGAGCCCTGCGCAGCGATCTGCAGCAGCGACAGGATCTCGGCGGCGCGTCCCGGGTCCAGGCTCGACACGGGCTCGTCGGCCAAGACCAAGTCCGCGTGCTGCACCAGCAGCCGGGCGATGGCGACGCGCTGACGCTCACCACCGGAGAGGCGCTCGGTGCGCTCGGAGGCCGCCCACCCCAGCCCGACGGCATCCAAAGCCTCACGCACCTCATCATCGGGTCGGGCGACGACCAGTGAAGACAGGGCTTTCCAGGTCGGCCACCGACCGAGTCGTCCGGCGTTGACGTTGTGCAGCACCCGCACCTGATCGATCAGATCGAGGCGCTGAGAGACCAAGCCGATACGTCGCTGCAGATCGCGCAGCCGGGCTGGAGCCAGACCCGAAACGTCCGTCCCGAGGACTTCGACGGTCCCAGCGGTCGCCGCCAGTGACCCGTTGAGCAGCGCGAGTAGAGTGCTCTTTCCAGCGCCACTAGGCCCTAACACGGCCACCCGCTCACCGCGATGGACCACCAAATCGAGGTCGTCCAACGCTTGGTGCCCGCCGAACCGTCGCCCCACTGAATTCAGGGAGACGACGGCAGGCTCAGCCTTCATGCAACTTCCTGGTCACGCCAACAGGCCCTGCTCTTGCGCGACCTTCTTAATCTGGTCGTAGTTAGCGATGTCGGTCTCGATGAAGGACTCGGCCCCGAAGAGCTCGAGGATGGCGGCGTCGTCTTCATTGGCCGGGTCTAGTCCCAGCAACAACTCGGTGACCGCAGCCAACGTGCCCTCGCCGAACGTCTCATCAACGTCGGGACGGGCTAGCCAGTGGTAGTCGTAGTAGGTCGGGGTTTCCAAGAGCAGTACCACGTTGGACAGGTCGACCTCACCGGCCTCGACGGTGGCGCGCCACACCTGCGAGTTGAGGGCGCCGACCTCGAAACTGCCCGCGGCGACAGCCTCAATCGTGGCGTCGTGCGACCCGGAGAATCCAGGCTCGCCCGCCAGGTTGGCCTGGTCGAAGCCGCCTTCCTCCATGAAGTATTGCGGCATCAAGCGGCCCGAGGTCGAGGTCTCACTGCCGAAGGTCAGCGACTTGCCATCGAGCGCCGTCAACCCTTCGACCCCGTCGAAGGGCTCGATGCCCGCTGAGGTGTTGGCGATGAAGAC
>JBBSKS010000226.1:0-3683 GCA_038256095.1 Actinomycetales bacterium
ATCTGGTCGCCGTCCTCGATGAGCCCAATAGGGCCACCGTCGACGGCTTCGGGCGCGATGTGGCCGACGCACAAACCGGTCGTGCCGCCGGAGAACCGACCGTCGGTGATCAGCAGCACGTCCTTGCCGAGCCCAGCACCCTTGATCGCGCCGGTGATGGCCAACATTTCGCGCATACCGGGTCCACCACGGGGGCCTTCTCGACGGATAACCACGACGTCACCCGCGGTGATCGTGCCTTTCTCGAGCGCATCCATCGCCAACCGCTCCCCGTCAAACACGCGGGCGGTGCCGGTGAAGACGTCGGAATCGAAACCAGCCGACTTCACCACGGCACCCTCAGGAGCCAGCGACCCGTGCAGGATCGTCAAGCCACCGGAGGCGTGAATCGGGTTGCTCATCTCGCGCAGCACGATCCCGTCGAGCTTCGGCGGGTTGAGCTCGTCGAGGTTCTCGGCCAGCGTCTTGCCGGTCACTGTCATCACCGAGCCGTCGAGCAGGCCAGCATCGAGCAGCGCCTTCATCACCACCGGTATGCCGCCGATCCGGTCGATGTCTGTCATCACGTGGCGGCCGAACGGCTTCACGTCCGCGAGGTGCGGCACCTTTGCGCCGACCCGGGCGAAGTCTTCGAGGGTGAGGTCGACCTCGGCTTCGTTGGCGATCGCCAGCAGGTGGAGCACCGCGTTGGTGGAGCCGCCGAGGGCCATCACGACGGCGATCGCGTTCTCGAAGGCGGGCTTGGTCAGGATCTGGCGAGCAGTGAGACCCTCACGGAGCATCCCGACCACGGCCCGGCCGGAGCGACGGGCAATGCCATCGCGGCGGCGATCGGTCGCCGGCGGTGCAGCCGATCCGGGCAGCGCCATCCCCAGCGCTTCAGCAGCAGCGGCCATGGTGTTGGCGGTGTACATCCCGCCGCAGGCCCCTTCACCGGGGCAGATCGCGCGCTCGATGGCGTCGACGTCTTCCCGGGACATCAGCCCCGCTCGGCACGCACCGACGGCCTCGAAAGCGTCGATGATCGTGACCTCTCGGCTCGAGCCGTCGGAGAGTTTCGCCTGACCGGGCAGGATCGATCCCGCATACACAAACACCGACGCGAGGTCGAGGCGAGCTGCGGCCATCAACATTCCGGGCAGCGACTTGTCACACCCGGCCAAAAGCACCGAGCCGTCGAGGCGCTCGGCGCCCATGACGGTCTCGACGGAGTCAGCAATGACCTCGCGGGACACCAACGAGAAGTGCATGCCTTCGTGGCCCATCGAGATGCCGTCGGACACCGAGATGGTGCCGAATTCCAGCGGATATCCGCCCGCCGCGTGCACCCCGTCCTTCACGGACTGGGCTAAACGGTCCAGCGGCAGGTTGCAGGGGGTGATCTCGTTCCAGGACGATCCCACCCCGATCTGCGGCTTGACCCAGTCTTCGTCACCCATACCGACTGCACGCAGCATGCCGCGCGCGGCCGTGCGCTCAAGGCCATCGGTGACGTCCCGGCTACGCGGCTTGATGTCCACGCCGGCCGCAACACCAGTGGTGGTGGTGTCAGCAGGCGCGTCCTCAGCAGCGATAACGGTGGGCGACGAAGACTGCGGTTGGCTCATCGGGCAGCGGATCCCTCGGTGTAGTCGTCGTCGCCGGAGCTGACCCAAGCCATCATGCCGCGCAGCTCCCGGCCGGTGTCTTCGATCGGGTGAGCAGCCCCCTTGGCGCGCAGCTCCTTGAACTCGGGAGCGCCAGCCTCTTGGTCGTCGACGAAGCGCTGGGCGAACGATCCGTTGCGGATGTCCTCCAAGACGGCCGACATGTTTTCCTTGACGCGGTCGTCAACGACACGCGGGCCGGACACGTAGTCACCATACTCGGCGGTGTCGGACACGGACCAACGCTGCTTGGCGATGCCACCTTCATACATCAGGTCGACGATGAGCTTAACCTCGTGCAGGCACTCGAAATAAGCGACCTCAGGCTGGTAGCCAGCCTCGGTCAGCGTCTCGAAACCCTTCATGATCAGCTCGGAGAGACCGCCACAGAGCACCGCCTGCTCGCCGAACAGGTCGGTCTCGGTCTCCTCCGTGAAGGTGGTCTTAATGCCGCCTGCGCGCAACCCGCCGATCGCCGAGGCATAGGCCAAGGCCAGGTCCCAGGCGTGGCCCGTGTAGTCCTGCTCCACTGCGACGAGCACCGGCACGCCCCGACCGTCGACATACTCTCGGCGCACCAGGTGGCCGGGACCCTTCGGGGCAACCATGCAGACGTCGACGTTGGCCGGAGGCTTGATGTAATCGAAGCGAATGTTGAACCCGTGGCCGAAGAACAACGCGTCGCCGTCCTCGAGGTTGGGCTCGACGGCCTCCTTGTAGACGTGGCGCGCGACGTGGTCGGGCACCAGCAACATGATCAGGTCGGCCTCTTGGCAAGCCACCTCGGGGGTGACGACGCGCAGACCCTCGGCCTCAGCCTTGGCGCGCGAGGCGCTGCCTTCCTTGAGGCCAACGCGGACGTCCACACCGGAGTCGCGCAGGGACAAAGCGTGAGCGTGGCCCTGACTGCCATAACCGAGCACGGCAACCGCGCGGTCCTGGATCAGGCTCATGTCGGCGGCGTCGTCGTAGTACATCGTGGCCATGGTGTGAGGTGCTCCTTGAAGTCAAAGAATGGGTCTGAACTGGTCTTGCGGGGCGCGCCGAACAGAGCGCACGTCGAGCACAGGGTATGCCGAAAGGTCAGCCCCAGGCAGCAGCCATCGCTCCGACCGGGCGTGGGCCGTTGTCGTTGATCTCCCACAGCTTCTCGCGGATCGCTGCGGCATCCTCGATCTCCTCGATGTGGATGACCTCAATCAACTTGTCGAGCTGCGACGTCACCTTGTGCAGCTGCTCTTTGTCGACGTTCACCACGATGGTCATCCGGGAGACCTTGGGGTCCTCGGTGGGGCCCACCACCAAGTGGTCAATGTTGAAGCTACGCCGCGCAAACAGCACAGAGACGCGAGCTAGAACTCCTGGGTTGTTCTCGACCAAGACAGACAATGCGTGACGGCTCATCGGCCTCACCTT
Organism: Actinomycetales bacterium; assembly: GCA_038256095.1. Lineage (GTDB taxonomy): Bacteria > Actinomycetota > Actinomycetes > Actinomycetales > Dermatophilaceae > Ornithinicoccus. The sequence continues at coordinate 3,063 of JBBSKS010000226.1, forward strand.
TCGGTTGTTTGCTGCGTTTCCTTCTACGGTGGAATTCGTCGAATCTTTGCGGACAGGATCAACACTCGGGCCTGCGTCCACGGCGTATTTACTGCGCACCGGCAGTTCTTTGAACGGGTCGCTGCCCGGACCGACCGCAGTGCGGCCGACGGAGGCTGTGACGGTGCTCATTCGTCATCGAAATTCGGTGCGATGTCACGGGCGTACTGAATGGCGTCGTTGCTCGTGCCCGAGGCCACCATCGGCCAGACCATGGCGTCCTGATGCACCCGGAAGTCGATGACCACCGGCTGGTCGTTGATCTCCATCGCCTTCTCGATCGTGGCGTCCACATCGACCGCATTGTCGCAACGCATGCCGACGCAGCCGTAGGCTTCGGCGAGCTTGACGAAGTCCGGCACCTGCATCTGGTCGAGGCGCGAGGCGCTGTAGCGCTTGGCGTAGAACAGCGTCTGCCACTGACGGACCATCCCGAGGGCAGCGTTGTTGATGATCGCCACCTTGATCGGAATGCCTTCAACGGAGCACGTCGCCAACTCTTGGTTGGTCATCTGGAAGCAGCCGTCACCGTCGATCGCCCACACGGTGCTGTCGGGGCAGCCAATCTTCGCGCCCATCGCG
>JBBSKS010000227.1:0-3659 GCA_038256095.1 Actinomycetales bacterium
AAGCGACGCCCGTCCTTCTCCAAGCGCGGTGTCGGCAACTGGTCCTAACCCGCGATCGTGCTGGCCCTATCGAGCTCAACGTTGAGCAACTTCTCGAGGTCAGGCAACGCATCGATCGTCTGCTTGAGCATGGCAACACGGGCGACAGCGAAATCATGCTGCAGGTCGGCATCTCCGACAATGCCGTGGAGCGTCGATGCGGCATGGTCCTGACCTGAGAAGGAGTAGGTCGGTGGGTCGAAAACGTTCCGCGGGTCGTTTCGTCGAGGAGCTTAGACCGCTCGAGCCACTTGAGGAAGTTCGGAAATGTTTGTAGCCCGCCAAGCACGGATCGTGACCTTCGACCGAGGTTTTGATCGATTCGACTGTGTTACGCGGGTCGACCCGGACTAAGGCGTGGCAGGCTCGCGTGCCCCGATGGTCACCGTCTCGAAGCCAGTCCACGGCAGCGGTGGATGGCTGACGGCAACAATGAGGGGTTCGTTGGTATGCAGTGGCCCCAGATCCAGAGATTCAACGTCCAGGCGGAGGTGGCGGGCAAATCGGCATCCTCGACGCTCATCGACACCGCAGGCGGCTGACCCACAACGGCGTCCAAGTGTGACCGTGCGGCGCCACCATCGGTGCACCCAAGGCACCTGACGTGAACGCCCGCGCAGCCGACAAGCCGACCTGAATCGTGGTCGGTACGAAGAGGTAGTGATAGACGGTCGTCATGCCGAACTGCCACCGGGCCAGATCGAGGGTGTCTTTTGTGTTCCCTCAGCTTCGCCTTAAGTACTACGAACTGTAAGAACCTACATCCCGAGGGAGGCCAGCACGAAAGGCAGCAGGAACACTCCCACGGCGAAACTGACCATCACTATGGCGCGACCGTGGCGAGGATGCGCAGCGTCGGCAATCAGCAGGAGTCGTGCGCTGGTTTGCTCGCCTGCGCTACCCAAGCCCAAGGTGGCTTGGGGGTGGGCCGCGGTGTGCATCCTGACCAACGCGCGAGCCAACGGGCGGGCGCCGCTTATGCGCAGCGCCGCCCGATCGGCAAGGGCCTCGACGAGCAGGTGGACTTCGCTCAGGGCAGCCTCGCACCGGATGGGGCCGGGCACGGCGTGATGCAGCACGGTGAAGAACTCGAGGATCAAATCGTGCCGCGCGGTCAGATGCGCGTTCTCGTGGGCGAGGACGGCCCGCATTTCGTCGGCGTCGAGGGCCGCGACGGCGCCGGCCGTCATCACGATCTGATGGTCACCGCCCGGCACGCAGTACGCGGTTGGAGTGGCGTGATCCAGCACCGTCACGCGGGTGACTGGGTCGACGTTACCCAGCAAGAAGACCAAGTCGCGGTGCCGCGAGCGCAGGACGCGAAGACCCGTGCCCACCCGATGGCCACTGAGCAGGAGCCGGCCCAGCATCGCTGCACTGAGCGCGGCAGCGGCCCACATGAGTCCCATGGCGCGATCGGTCAGCGACCACACGGCAACGGGGGCGGCGAGCAGCGCCGACAAGATTCCGGCCAACGCCACGCACTGCCAAACCAGCAGGGCGGGCCCAGGGCATAGGCGGAATGACGTGCGTGGGGCCATGAAGCGTGGGGCAATCACCGACAACGTGAGGGCGAGCACGCCCAGCAACACGACGGCGAGAGTGTCCATGCTCTAGCTCCGGATCAGGCCGCTGGCGGCTCGGTAAGAAGTGGCGGATCGGTGAGAAGTGGGGGAAAGGTGAGGAGTGGGCCTCGGCTAGGCGTGGAGCCGTTCGACTTCGGCCAGGGCTGCCCGCAGGTCGTCGAGCTCAGCGGCATCGGCCTGGCCAAGGAAGTGCAGCATGGCAGCTTGGCGATCGCCGGAGTCAAGCGTGTCGAGGCCAACGCGCATGGATGCGGCAGTCAGTTCTTCGCGCGTCGAGCCCGCAGAGTAGAGCCAGGCGCGCCCTTCGCGAGTGCGCAGCGCAAGGTCCTTCTTCGCGAGGCGATCCAGGACGGTCATGACCGTGGTGTAGGCGAGGTCCCGAGAGTCGCGTAGGTGGGTCAGCACCTGACGCACGCTCTGATCGGGCCCGTGGTCCCAGAGGACAGTCATCACCGCGCGCTCAAGCTCGCCGAGGCCACTGAATTTCTTGGGCATTCTCGGGATAGTACGCCTGTTTCACGGCAATTTCTCCCAAGAAAGCGTTTTCAGCGGGCCTTTCGCCCCTTCCTTCAAGCCAAGGTCATCGGTAATTTGTCGACACTCTGAGGCTGACCAGGCACGATGGGACGTTTGCTTGTATCGGCCTCAATGGCGTTGTCGCAGATCCACCAACGTCCGTGGCCTACTCGTCGAGGTAGCCCTGGGGGTTGCCTTGCTGCCAGCGCCAGGTGTCGGCACACATGTCCTCCACCGAGCGGGTGGCGCTCCAGCCAAGCTCGTCGTGGGCGCGGGAGGGGTCGGCATACGAGGCGGCGATGTCCCCGAGGCGGCGCGGGCCCACGGCATACGGGATCTCTTGGCCGCTGGCTTTGCGGAAGGCTTCGACAAGCTCGAGCACGGATGTGCCGTTGCCGGTGCCAAGGTTCCAGGTTGAGACGGCGCGGTCGTGCCCGGTGATCCAGGCCAGCGCGGCGAGGTGGCCAGCCGCGAGGTCTTCGACGTGTATGTAGTCGCGCACGCCGGTGCCATCGGGGGTGTCGTAGTCGCCGCCGAAGACCGACAATTTGTCGCGTCGCCCGACCGCGGTTTGGGCGATGAACGGCATCAAGTTGTTCGGTATGTCGCTCGGGTCCTCACCGAGTTGGCCGCTGCTGTGCGCGCCGACCGGGTTGAAGTAGCGCAGCAGGGCGATCCGCCACTGGGGGTCGGCGACGGCGAGGTCGGTCAGGATCTGCTCGATCATCACCTTCGTCCACCCGTAGGGGTTGGTGGCCGAGGTTGGTAGGTCCTCGGTCATCGGCACGGGCGCGTTGGGGCCGTAGACGGTGGCGGAGGAGGAGAAGACCAGGTGGTGAACGCCGTGGTTGCTCATGGCCTCGGCAAGGGTCAAGGTGGTGGTGATGTTGTTGCGGTAGTAACTGATGGGCTTGGCGACTGATTCACCGACCGCTTTATACCCGGCGAAGTGAATGACCGCATCGATGTGCTCGATGGCGAACAGGGTGTTGACGGCGGCGAGGTCGGCCAGGTCAAGCTGGTGGAACGTGATGGAGGCGTTGGCGATGCCCTCGATCCGGGGGAGCACGGACGGCTTGGAGTTGCTGAAGTTGTCGGCCACCACCACCTCGTGGCCCGCTTCGAGCAGCTGAACGCTGGTGTGTGAACCGATATAGCCGGCGCCGCCGGTGACCAAAACTCGCATGCGAGCAGTATGTCGTGAGTACGACTCCTACTGGCCCCATTTCGGCCATACGAAAAGTGAGTTGGGGCGCCACAAACGTATGACGTTATCTGCGGGTTCGACTCCTCGGCCAGGGCGGTCTGCACCGTGGCCAGGAAGGCGTGGACCTGCTCGACGTCATACCCTCGGGCGAAGCGCTTACGGGTGAACTGCGGCGACGGGTCAGTCATGCCGCCCATCGTCACATGGCCGATCTTCGGGTCGCCCATCTTTCGGCATACGAAAAACGACCTAGAGCGACAGAAACGTATGAGGCCACATAGGGGCGGGGGGTGCGCGGCCACTATTTGCGG
>JBBSKS010000228.1:0-3640 GCA_038256095.1 Actinomycetales bacterium
GAACCTTCATGGGTCATTCCTTAGTCCCAGGGGCGGCCCGCTCGGCAGCCACGAGAAAACCCCGTAGATCGGCCTCCGGACCCACCGTGGTCGCCACCCAAAACGACAAACTCTACATTGAATAAGTGATCAGCCCTGCCACCGCCACGCCAAAATGCTGACCAGCGTCGGCTAGCACTCGTCGACAGCCGAGGTCACCTTGACCGGCGAGGGTCAGCACATCTCTATAGCGCAGCTCGCCGTGATTAACGCGCACCGCGTCCGTGTTGGCACGAGCACCCACCAGCGTGTCAACGCACCCTCGAATACCACATACACAAATAGCCCCCTGATCATCGAGTGTGAGGTGACCGATCTCCCCTGCTGTGCCGCTAGAGCCGCGATATGGCTCGCCGGGCAGAATAAAGCTGGCGCTGACTCCGTGCCCAACACTGACAAAGCATCCGTTGCTCACTCCTTGGAGCATGCCGTCTCGGAGCTCGCCTAAAGCCGCCATATTCGCGCAGTTGTCGAGGTAGACGGACGCTGACAGATGCTCTTGAAGCACATCCATCAGCGCTATCCTGCTCACCGCGGCAGGAGCGAATCCGAGCCGACCTGGCCGCTCACCGTGTCCACCGGCGCTTGCAGACCCACCCCGACCGCTCGCGGGTCCGAACGCGGCCGATCGACCTTGCCGTGCAAATCTGCCACGAGGTGGGCCACTCGGGTCAGCGTTTCGTCTGGTTCATGCAACGCAGGCAGAGGCATCCGGATACGCTCTCGAATCTGTCCTGCGGTGTCGGCCAGAGCGACCCGAACGTCACGCTCACCGATCACGACTGCGGCCAACACGCCCTCGCGACCAGGAAGGGAGACCAACGTCGCGCGGCGACCGTTGCGGATGCTGGGGCCCAACAGCACGGACCCGTCATAGCTGAGCTCGCGCACCATGGTCGCGATCGACGCCGCGGAGAGACCCGTCATCCCCGCGATCTCCGTCTGCGTCAGCGAGCCTTCTTTACTCAGGGTGTCCACGAACCTTCGCCTATTGGCAGCGCGAAGCGACGGCTGTGATCCCGGCGCTGGGGTTGAGTTCACAACGTGAACCGTCGCGCCGACAAACCAGCAGGTACGTGATCCACGTGACCCTTTTCACATGATGACCCAGGCAAGCCAATACTCTAGGCAGTGTGACTGTTGCTTCGACCCTCGCCGCCGCCGTCAGCCCGCTCACCGGCGGTTCCCTGCCGGTGAGACTGATCGCCTGGGACGGCAGCAGCGCAGGCCCTTCCGATGCGCCGATCGTCCGGCTGAACTCCGCCGACGCGCTGCGCAGGTTGCTGTGGCACCCGAACGAGTTGGGCGCTGCGCAGGCTTACGTCACCGGCGAGCTCGATGTTGACGGCGACATCGGCGACGCGCTGCGCACCGTGCGGGCCACCTTGGCCCAACGCGGTGTGCGATCACTAAGGCCCTCCCCCGTTGTGCTGGCTCGCGGCGTCAAAGCAGCCCGAGAGTTGGGTGTCGTCGGGCGGCCCCTGAACCCACCCGAGACACAGGCGCAGTTGGGCGGCCGGCTGCACTCGTTGCGCCGCGACTCTTCGGCCATCAGCTTTCACTACGATCTGTCTAACGAGTTCTACGAAGCCATCCTCGACGTGCAGATGGCCTACTCCACGGCCTACGTCACCAACCCCGAGGTTGACCTCAACGCCGGGCTCGAATCGCTCGCATACACGCTTGAAGACGGGCAGCGCGACAAACTCGACCTGATCTGCCGCAAGGTGGGTCTCGACCAACGTAGCGGCATGCGGATGGTCGATATCGGCTGCGGCTGGGGGTCACTGACGCTGCACGCCGCCCGCGAGTATGGCGCCAAGGTCGTCGCCGTCACCATCGCCAAGGAGCAGCAGGCGTTCGTCCAAGCCCGAGCCATCGAGCAGGGCGTTGCCGACCTGGTCGACGTGCGCCTTCAGGACTATCGCGAGGTCAGCGACCCACCCTTCGACGCCGTCGTCTCCATCGAGATGGGCGAGCACGTCGGGGATATCAACTACCCGACCTACGCCAAGACGTTGCACCGCCTGGCCGCGCCGGGCGCCCTCGTGCTGATCCAAGCGATGTCGCGCCCCGGCAAGAACCCCGGCGGCGGCCCCTTCATCGAGTCCTTCATCGCCCCCGACATGAGCATGCGCCCGCTTGGCCAGACGATCGCCCTGCTCGAGCGAGGCGGCCTCGAAGTGCGCGACGTCCACGCGATGCGCGAGCACTACGTGTGGACGATCCGAGCCTGGGAGAAGCGATTCCACGCAAAGCGCGAGCAGCTCGTCGCGCTGGTCGGCGAGGAGGTATGCCGCGTGTGGGATCTCTATCTCGCGGGCAGCGCGTTAACCTTCGAGCAAGGACGTATGGGGGTGGACCAGATTTTGATGGTGCGCGCCCTCGCCGATGGATCGAGTGGCCAACCCCATGAGCGCCCCGCCAGTTGGTCGGTCGTCGCGCGCCCCGACAGCGGCGTCTAATGGATTGGTCAAACTTCGCGCTCGTCGCGCTAAGCAGCCTCCTCGGGGTTGTGGTGCTGCAAACCGCGACGTGGGTGTGGTCTCGCAAGGTCGAGAAGTGGGCCGTCGTTGACGTGGTGTGGGGAGCCGGATTCGCGGTCGTCGGACTGGTGGCCCTCGCGGTGGGCACCGGCGACCTGACTCGCCGTCTGCTCCTAGCTGCATTGGTCTGTGTGTGGGGCTTGCGGTTGGTGTGGCACATCTACAGCCGGTCAAGAGGCAAAGGCGAAGACCCTCGCTACGAAAAATTGACCGAAGGCATGACCCCCTTGGCAGCCTCGATCAAGGTCTTCGGCCTGCAAGCAGCGCTGCAATGGGTGATCTCATTGCCGCTGCAAGCCTCCGCAGCGGCGGGACCAACCTCAGGTGTCTTCTTTGTAGTGCTGGTACTCGGAGTGGTGATCTGGGGCGTCGGCCTCACGTTCGAGTCACTCGGCGATGCCCAACTCAAAGCCTTCAAGGCCAACCCTGACAACAAAGGCAAGGTGATGGATCAGGGCCTCTGGGCTTGGACCCGCCACCCGAACTATTTCGGCGACGCGTGTGTCTGGTGGGGCCTGTTCGTGATCGCGCTCTCTGCCGGCGCCTGGGGCGTGGTGTGGACGATCCTCTCCCCCATCGCCATGACGCACTTCCTACGCAACGTCTCCGGGGCCAAGTTGCTGGAGGAGTCCATGAAGGAGCGGCCAGCCTTCCAGGAATACATGACACGCGCGGCCTACTTTTTCCCGCGACCGCCCAAGCGCTGACCTCCCCTAGGTGTTCTGCTCGCCTAGGGCGCGGGTCTCGTCGGAAGCACCGCTGGTCACAGGCTCACCGTGGCCGAAGTAGGCCGTGGCGAAGTCCAGGGTTCCTAGGTATTTCACCGAGCGCAGGGCCTCTTCGTAGTCAGGCGTGAACTCCGGATTGGGCAGGCCCACCTTTCCGCCGTCACCGGTGAGGGCATCCCCGGTCATCAGGATGGAGTTCGTCTTGTCCAGCACGCACATGTGCCCGGGAGCGTGACCGGGGGTATGCAGAATGCTCAAGTCGAACACGGTGTCCCCGTCAACCAGCCCGGCAACGCTTCGGCCAATATCGATGGCCGGGATGTCCGC
>JBBSKS010000229.1:0-3630 GCA_038256095.1 Actinomycetales bacterium
AACGAATCGAAGCCATCGTGGCAGCGGCCGCGGACCTAGACGTCGACAGGGTCTGTGCCCTGTACGCAAAAACCTTGGAGGAGCGTGGCGTCGTCACAGCATGGGCGGAGGTTTTGGCTCCCTGTCTGCTTGTCATCGGCCAGCGATGGGAACGCGGGCTGCTGGGGGAGGAAACCGAGCACCTAGCTAGTGGCCTGTTGGTCAGGGAGCTCACCTCTTTTCGCGGACGTCATAGACCTGAGCAGATGGGCCCTAGCAAGGTGCTGCTGGCCGGTGCCGCCGGGGACCTGCACCATCTGCCCCTGCAGGTGGTGGAGACGGAACTGACCAGCCACGGCATCCGCAGCATCCCCCTGGGGGCCAACGTCCCGGCCAGTGCATTGTCGGCCGCCATCACCCGGTGTCGTCCCGACCACGTGTTCCTGTGGGCTTCCATAGCACGACCCAAAGCGGACCCCACGCTGGAGTATCTATGCGCCGCCGAGTGGACAACGCACATCGTCACCGGCGGACCCGGATGGGCCCACCGAGCACAAAAGGGCCAAGCACTACCGCAGATTGATCACGCCAGCGACCTACCCCAAGCCCTGCACCTGCTGACCGTTCCTGCGCAAACCCCAGGTGGCAACGGAAAGGTTCCTTGGTACCAGCGGTGGGGCGGGTGACACGCTCGGGATGATGAAGTGAGGTGGGGTTGAGTCCTGAGTACACACACCACTAGTCACAACTGGGGCGAGACGTCTGCGCAAGTCGCAGAAGTTGATCGAGCGCGGACTCAGCGTCGAAACCGACGAAAAACGAACGGGCGCGCTTCGTAGCCACGGGTACTGGCACATGGCTGGGGGGTTACAACTCGCGGTTGCTTGGTGGCAGCAGTGAAGGCAACGCTCACGAGTCGTGAGCACGGCCTCGGCGATACACCGGGTCCCGCTGGGTCGGCCCGGACCCGCTGTGTGGTGTACGGCGAACGCGGGTTCGGTCTTGGAAGGGTGCGCCGCTCACGGAGCGTGTGACGAGCTCGGGCGGGCGGCCGCCGGTGGTGGACAGTCCCTGCCTCGACGCAGGGCCAACACGAGGAGGTACGCCAGAAGGAGCAGCAAGGCCGCGGCGATCGTCAGCACCCACCAGGGGAGACCGTCGTTGTCCGCGGTCGGCACCGCAGGGGGCTGCCCTGGGAGTGTCCGGGAAGGTGCGTGCCACTACCGGCCGTGCTTGGGTGAAGGTTCTGGGTCAGCGGGCACGTCGAGCCCCCCGCACGTTATGTGATTGTTGCGGATGCAACTAGGCAAAACTTATCTCGGCACTTCACGTCACAACAGCTTTTTACTACAAACTGACGGAAAGAAGTGGAACTCTTTACCTCCCCTAGAGGAAAGGGAGTGGAACAAGGGATGAATGTCATACCTAACCCGTCCACCAATGCCCCACGTTCCCAGAGGGTTCTGTGACCGACGCCCAAGACCGACGGCATGCTGACCACCTGGACTGTTACCAAGACGCTGCGAAAGATCGACATTAACTAGTCCGTCGGCTGAGTCAGTTCGCTTACTGGTGAGGCCAAATGGCACGACCTCCCGCTTTATACCTACCTCACGTTCCACTGACGTGCAGCCGATGGCTTGCCACTCTCCGCCGAAGGGATGTGCCGTTCCGAGATCAACAGGGCATGGCATCGTCAAGTCGTCGTAGCAACAGTGGTGGGCTAGGAGCTGTTCGTAGGCCTCTCTCGGGGTGCGCCAGTCCAGGAACTCTCGGGGGATCTCGTTGAGTTCTTCGGCGATGGCGTCCAGGTAGGGCTGGTGGTCGGTGATGGGGGTGGATTTGGGATGTAGCGGCGGCGGGCCATCTCGATGCCCTGGTCCCACGTCAGGGTCTTGCGGAACAGCTCTGGCAGCGCGGCGGTGTGATCGATGACCGCATCTGCCACCGACTCGGACCCACGTCCCCTGGGCAGCGCCAGGATCGCCAGGAACCGTGTGGTGCGCTCGACCAGCGTCGCCGCCGCGGTGGCACCGAACGTGGGTGATGATGAGGTCGCCCTCCCAGCTGCCGAGCACCTTACGGTCGTCGACTTCATCGGGCCGCTCATCAATGGAGACCATTCCCACAATCGGGCCATTGCGTTGACCAGGGGTTTTACGGGGACGGCGGTGGGTGCGCTTGGAGTCCAACCGGATCCCGTGCCTGACCAACTCAGATCTGGGCATCGCGTAAATGTAGGTGTATACCGCTTCGTGACTCACCGTTCGAGCATGCCCGTCCGGGGACCCAACCGTTGCCTGCAACTGCTTGGTAGCCTCCGCGCCCACCCGCCCAGCGATAGCCCGCGGGGACCGGCCCCGCTTCACATCAGCCAACACCCGCGCCTCCAACACCGGGTCGGCCGCGACCTTGCAGACCTGCGGGCGGGCACGTCTGCGCTCGGCCTGGCAGTCCGCGTGCACTGACTGATACCCCGCGCGCAAGTACTGATTGCGGCGGATCTCACGGCTGATCATCGACGGGCACCGGCCCACATGCGCGGCGATCCTGCGCACCGTCCAACCTGCCTTACAACCGGTCGAAATCTCCATCCGATCCGCAAACGTCAACACCCGCCGCTTCCCCATCCAGTCCTCCTACACCCAACCCCCGCCGATCAGAGGTGTTGCCACGACGGTAGGACGCTGCCCAGACGCTTCGTGGGAATCATCGACCGAAGTCCTTAACGGCGTAAACGCGTGTCCCGCAATTAAATAGTGAGTGCCGCGTCAACCGTTAAAAACAGTGCAGCGGTGTGAGCGCCGTCTGCCAACCGGACACGGTAAAGTGCACGACTTTTTAGGCGTACTATCAACGCAATTGGTATGAAGTGCAACGAAAGCGCGGGGGAACATGAATGAGCCGATGTTCTGGCCTTGGTCGGCTGTCTACTCAGTCGTCGTCCTTTCTTTGGTGGGGGTCTTCTGGGTTACTGAGAGGCGGAGGCCCGGTGCCGCTCGCCGATTGTCCCTTGCCGTAGCGCTCGGATCCGCGCTCATCTACATCACATGGCGCATCATTTTCACGATCCCGTCTATCAGCTGGCCGGCGCTCCTCGTCGGGATCCTCCTCGTCACAGCAGAACTCGTGGGGATAGCGCAATCGGCGACATCCACCGTGCTGGGCTGGTGGCAGACAAAACACGTGCCCATTCCGCTGTCGGCACTCGCCAGGATTCCCTCAGTTGACATCTACATTGCGACCTACAGTGAGTCGATTGCGGTGCTTGAGCCGACGCTCGCCGGGACGATGAGCATTCGTTACCCCGGTCGCTTCACCGTGTACCTCTGCGATGACGGAAGTCGGCCGGAGGTTCGTGCGTTAGCTCAACTCTATGGGGTCGAATACCTCGAGCGAGAGGAACACCAGCACGCGAAAGCGGGCAACCTCAACAATGCCCTCGCTCACAGTGCGGGTTCGCTCGTCGCCACACTCGACGCGGACATGATCCCCACGGTCGACTTTCTCGAAAAGACCGTCGGCTACTTCGTTGACGAGAATCTCGCGTTCGTGCAGGCCCCGCAGGCGTTCCACAATCAGGATGCGTTCCAGTACAACTTGTTCTCGGGTGACGCTCTGCCCAACGAGCAAGACCTCTTCATGAAGACA
>JBBSKS010000230.1:0-3630 GCA_038256095.1 Actinomycetales bacterium
AAGCCCGTGTGCCTGCGTAAGACCAAATGCGCCCAGCCATCTGGGTAGGTCTGGATGAGGGTCAAGGCCAGCCGTGAACAGATGCACGATGTGGACCGCGGTGCCGTGCCAGGGCATGAGTCGTAATGAGACCCTCAACGAGCTCGACCTAAAGGGCTGGCGCGTAGGAATGCAGGCGTTTGACGCAGCCGGGAACCGCTAACTGGTTCCCGCCAAACCTGCTACGAGAACATCGCAGGTCACAGGCCGCGCCTCGTTGCGGACGTGCCGGATGGCCTACCCGCAAGAATGCCCGGTCAAGGAGCGCCAAATGGGGTAATCTTTTTCACCCTTCCAAGTGCCCAATCGACACGTGTCCGGGCCTCGTGATCCCGGAACGACCGGTCGCAAAATCGACGTCTCCCCAGTTTGGCGTCTCAGATCGACCCGTGTCGGACATCTATTGCGCGGAATAATCCGGGCCGACTCGCGTGTGGTCAACGGGAACGGCTGCGCTCAAAGTGCCGGCGATGGACTTCGTACATGTCCTGGCCTAGTGATGCGACTGGGCCGCTAACCGGGACCCCGGGGGCAACGGCCTGCACAGGCAGCGGGGCAACCGGACTCGCCGAAGCGCCCCACTCGGACTGCCACGCGGTTAACTGGGCGGAAGAGGCCGCGTAAACGATCGGTCCCAGTCCCATCCACGCGTGCGCGGCTGAGCACATCGGGCAGTGCTCTCCGGAGGTATACACGGTCGAGGTCGCGCGCTCGCTAGCAGAGAGGTGATCCGCCGACCATCGCGCGATCGCGAACTCTGGGTGTCGAGTGTGATCTCCATCCTTGACCCGGTTGCGGTCCTCGAAGCGAACGGTGCCGTCGGCGTCGACTAATAGCGACCCGAACGGCTCGTCGCCATCTTCGAGGGCTTCTCGCGCCAGGTCTACGCATCGACGTAGGTGGGCGAGGTCAGTCTCGGTGAGGTCCATGCAGCCCAGACTGTCAGATTCATCTTCGCTGGCGTTGACGGGTTAGCGGCTAGTCTCTGCCGCCACGACTAGGGAGCGCTCATGCCGAATCTGACGACCTGCCTCATCGTGACGGAGCGGGCAAAGAGGCCGCTGATTTCTATTGCGGTGTTTTCGGCACGGATCTTACCCAAAACGTTCCGGACGGTGAGTGAGTGGTGACGCTTCAGGTGCACGTTGATGGCGAAGACAAGTTTGACGCCTATTGGTCTGCGCTGCTCGAAGGTGGACACGCCAGTAGGAATGGTTGGCCCGTCGACAAGTTCGGCATCTGGTGGGGCATCGTCCCCTTTCAGCAGATGCAGATTCTCTCCTCCGCCGGAAACTAGGCCCATGGTGCTTCGGTCGCTGGATATTGACGTCATCATGCCCCGCGACCAGCTCGGAGTAACCATCGAAGCGCTCAACGTTTGCGGGTACCGCAACGTGGGTAACAGGGGCATCGCTGGCCGTGAATCTCTTGATGCACCCGAGGACGGTCTGCGCCGCAATGTGTATGTCTGCGAGTCGGGTTCGCTACACGTGCGAAACCACTTGGCAGTTCGCTAGATTTTGCGCGCTCGCCCGGACCTCCGAGACGAATACGGAGCGGTCAAGATCGAGTTGTCGGGCGATCCGGAGATGGACATCGATACCTACGTCGCACGCAAATCGGCCATCCCTCAGAAAATCTCGCTGAGTCCGACCTGGATGAAGTAGAACTGTTAGAGGTTCTGCGGGTCAACAATCCCACTGTGCTGACTGAACGGCAGACGACGCCCCGGTGACGTGCACCATCAAGCGTCAGTAGATGAAGAAGGGGAAGATGCTGCGGTCGTGCGCGTGAACAATGGCGAAGAACACGACGGCATCAAAGAGCAAGTGGATGATCACGACATACGTCAGGGATTTGGTCTTGGTGAAGATGTAGCCCTGGAGTAAGGCGAAGGGGATGGTCAGCGCTGGCCCCCATTCGCGATAGCCGAGTTCCCACAGGAACGACACGAAGATTGTGGCCTGAAGGATATTGGCCTGCCACAGCGGAAAGTGGCGGCGCAGCAGCGAAAAGCAGATGCAGATGAAGAACAGTTCGTCCCACAGACCGACGGCGTTGACCCCGACGAAGAATCGGCCAAACTCGCTACCGGTCTGGATCGGCGGCCAGTTCATGTAGGCGCCCGACTGGATGAAGTAGAAGGGCAAGACCAACCACCCGAGCAGCGGGACGGCCACGACATACCCCCACTGCAATCGCGTCCAGCGCCGCCCGGTGAACCACGGGAAGCGGATCGCTTGCCGCCGATAGATGAACCGGTCAATCGCCACGGGGACCATAACCGCTGACCCGAGCACAAAGCCGAGCAGGAAGAACTTTGGCCAACTGATATCCGCCTCGACGGAGGTGGTCGACACAATCGAGATGCCGACGCCGATCAAGAGCAAATCCTTGAAGAGCGCCCGGTCCACGAGGTACGCCGCAACCAGGCTGACCACCAGAACCACGTGCCCCGGCCAGCCGATCATCAGCCCAAACAGCAGGAACGCCGAGAGTGCGACGCCGGCGGCAGGCAGTAGCTTCAACAGATTCGCGGTGCCGGTGGCCACCTCGGCCCCTGCATCAGGGGCGGGCGCCGATCGAGGAGATTCGGCAGAGGGCGGCATTCATAGAGCGTAGTTTGCGCACGGTGCCCCGGGTTTAGCGGCTGGGTGTCCCGACTCTGATCCGGTTACCGTCCGGGGCGCTACGAACTCGCAGGATCGGCACCACGCGTTCTTCCATACCGCGAGGATTCCACACAAGTGGGGCTCAGGCTGAAGCGAAAAATTCCAGGGCGTTGCCATCCGGGTCGCGAAAGCTTAAAGCGCTTCCGTATGTCGCATCTTGGATTCCGCTGTGGCTGACACCGAGGCTGTCGAGATGCTGGGCCCACTCGCCCACGTGCTCGCGTGATTCACACGCAAAGTCGAGGTGATCGAGGCCCGGTGTGGTGGGGTCGAAGTCGTGCCCACTGCTCGTGTCGTGCTGAGTCAGCCCGAGGTGCGTGGAGCCGGGCAGCCCCAGAACACACCGCGAAAATGCGCCGTCGGCCATCGTGCCCATCGGCTCCGCGCCGAGGACGGCCTCGTAGAAGGCGACGCTCGCGGTGAGATCACGCACGGTCAAAGCAATGTGGTCGATTCCACCCGAGCCTCATCGCCACCCATGGCGGCGTGTGGAGGGCGCAGTGTGGTGCTCAACGGCCACTTCGACACCGTCGGAGTCAGTGGCATGAGCGCTGTTTTGGCAAGTCTTCGACCTACGCTCGGGCAGTCATCGAGCCCGGCGCGCGTATCAGAGGCCCGGTTAAGCGTTCGCCGATATTCACACCCGTGCGCGAATCCAGGCGCACGCTTAACCTCAGATGTGGCTCCTGCTCCGCTCGATCCGGTCTACACCCATGGGCTCGGTGAAATGGCGCTCCGGTATTTCATCGCTCCCGCGACTCGCAATGCTGCGCCAAAGCGATCAGGTGCTCGTCGGCATACTTCACACCGACTGGGCCATAGGCGGCCCGGGCCATCCACGCCATCGGCCCCGTCCACCGCAAGCCGTAGGTAACTCTGGTCATGGGTCCCTGCTCGGTGACGGCGAAGGTGGCCAGCA
>JBBSKS010000231.1:0-3620 GCA_038256095.1 Actinomycetales bacterium
CATGCTGACCTGCATACCGGCCCGTCCAACGGTAGAGGAACGGCAGGAATTTCGTTCCGTCTTTGAGGAAGAAGAACGTCAGAACCAAGACCAAAAAGGTGGTGACGACAACATTGCCGACCGCAGCGACTCCCGTGAAAACCCCAGCGACAATGGAACTGGAGCGATCTTCCAAGGTCGCGCGTGCCTGGTTGGCGAAGTCCACGATTTGTTGGTTGTCGAAATTCAACGGCGGGCCGGCGACCCACGCCTGGAGCTGCCCCAACCCGATGGAGCCTTTGTCGATGACCTGGCCACCTTGGTCGATGATCGAAGGCACAATCCAAGAAAAGATACCGACTAACGCCGCCAAGGCCAGCAGTAGGGTCGTCGCAGCGGCGAGCCCGGCAGGCCATCCTTTGGCCCGCAAAAATCTCGTCACGGGCCACAGCACGCTCGTGACCAGCAAAGCCATGATGACGGGGAAGACGGCGACCCATGCTTGTGCCACGAGCCACAGCCCAGCGACGGCAGCAGCGACGATAATCAAGAAGCGGGTGGCCCATACTGCGGTCACCCTCATTGATCGCGCGAGAATGACTCCCCGGTCTATGGGTGCCGAAGGAACGTCGGTGCTCTCGTTCACTGGGCGGTGCGCTTACGAGCGGGGGACAGTTCAATACGCGCAGTGGTGGTGTGACTGGCCCCTGGGCCCAGATGGATTGACCGATCACCGATGTTTGCGGTCTCGACACACACCATCTGTGTCCACTCCTCGTCAGCGAAGTCGGACATCGATGCCGCATTTTCCGGGCCGGGGTTCCAGACCACGACATTACCTGCGCCTTCGCTGCTCACCGTGATAGACCGGTCCATCGTGGGATCGAGCACTGTGACGGGCTCGCCGCTTTCGTAGATGCGATCGACCTCGTCCGCGATGCGCAGGTCACCAGTCTGGGTTGCCGTGGTCTGAGTGACTTTGTCAAAGTAGGTGACCGCGTCCAAGCCGCGCAGCGAGACGTCGCGGACGTCACCCACGTGCAAATACGTATGCAGGGCGATCTCGTAGGACATCGACGCGTCACCGCTGTTCGTGACCGTATGCGCCACCGCCAACGAGCGGCCAGTGACCCGTACGTCGAGGATGGACTCAGACTGCCTCACCAGCACGTCGTCGGTCTGCGGAAGGTTGCTCGCAGTCAGGCCCCACCGCGCCCCGGACTCGCTGTGATCGAGGAGCGTCCACGTGGCGGTACGCGCCACCCCGTGGCTAGGACGACGGTCTCCCGATGGTCCGTTCGCAAACCACGGCCAACACACCGGGATGCCCCCTCGGATGCAGACGTCGGCGGCATAACTGGCTCGGCGGCTCACCCACACGACAGGAATGTCATCGACAACCCACTGCGCCACGTGGGCTCCGTGGTCGTATGCGGTCACGACACTGTCCGGTTGCCCCAGGCGTCGCGGGGTGAATGCACTCATGGATAGAGCCTAAGCCCGCCTCACGATTGTGTCGGCTCAGAGTGACCGCCCAGCACCAAGCCGACGCCCATGTATCCCATAACGCCGATAAGCTACATTATGTAAAGTCGCTCGCGTCGCGAGTTCGTTCAGCGGACCGCCGACCCAGAGTTAAATACCGGACGCTGAGGCCGTGTCGGGTCAACACGACCCGGCTCTACGGATGCCACCTTTTCCTCTCCCAATGCCTATTCGAAGGGACTGGGGTCACCTGCACCAACGCGCACAATCTCTGGATACCCAGCCGAAAAGTCGACAACGGTGGTCGGGTCACATCCGGTCTCGTCGCCGTCGATGACCGCTTCAACGAAGGTATCGAGTTCTTCTTTGATTTCCCATCCCATCGCTAGGGGTTCAGCTTGGCCCGGCAGCAGCAAGGTGCTCGACAGCATCGGCTCCCCTAGCTCGGCCACCAGCGCCTGGGTGATCGCGTGGCCCGGGATGCGCACGCCGATCGTCTTCTTTTTGGGATGCAACACCTTCTTCGGCACCTCCGGAGTGGCGGGAAGTATGAAGGTGTAGGCCCCAGGCGTCGCCGCTTTCACGGCACGGAAGACCGAATTATCCAGTTGGACGAACTGGCCCAATTGCGCGAAGTTACTGCATACCAACGTGAAGTGGTGTTTGTCGTCCAGATCCCGAATGTCGATGATGCGTTGTTTTGCGTCGGCGTTGCCGAGCTGGGCACCGAGCGCATAGCAGGCGTCCGTGGGGTAGGCCACCAGTCCCCCGCCGCGCAGCACCTCGGCCACCTGGGCGATGAGCCGGGGCTGGGGATTTTCGGGATGGATGTCATAGAACCGAGCCATACCTCACCCTAAGCCGCAGTCAGATTGAAGGCACGAGCCGTTAGTAGTTGGCAAACACCTTGGCGACGGCGAACCCGCTTCGTTCATCAAGGCCGGTCGCTCTCGTAGGGCTCGCGGAGTCCACATGCAATTTGACACAGTCGTATTCACCGCTAACTCTCGCCAGGCCCAAGGTGTGATTGCGGCAGGCCGTCGCGAGCCTCCTCCCCCGAGCCGACGGGTCGGTGCCAACGATTCCAAGGTGTACGACCCGGTCACGAAACTGGCCACGCATCATCGGGGCCACCGATGTCCCGTTGTCGACTATCCACATCGACCCGCCGACACAACACTCAGAGGTGACCAACCTCTCACCAGGGCGGTTATCTGCACAGCTTCCAGCATCGGGTGTCGACCCAGCTCAACCATCCTGGCTGGGAGCGTATGTGGTGTCACAGCGCCGCAGCGAGCCCATTCTTTTTCAACATTTCGCGTTGGTTCGGGTCAACCGACTCGCGGAACGTCGTCTCAGCCCGCAAGTCAGCCACGACCCGCTCGAGTTCTTTCAACCGGGCCCGCTTCGGGAGACTCAACTCATCCTCAGCCCCACCGTCGGCCTTTCGATACGTGATCAGCCAGTTCCGCAGGGTCTCCGGACCAACACCGTAGGCCACCGCGACTTCCTTGATGGTCTTAGCGGTCGCAATCACCTCCTAGCACAACTCGTCTTTAAACTCCTGGCTGAACCGTCTACGTGATGTAGTCACTACTGATCTCATTTCCAGTAGATCCGTCACTTTAAGAGGGCCCACCGTCCGAGATCACCAGAGCAGGCCACTCCTAGATGCACACATTCTCTGGTCACCGGTCAGGGCTCGCCATCTGCTATCGGCCCTCGATGAGTGAGGCGTGAGGACGACATCATGGTGACCTCTCAGTGTTGCGGCACATCGAACTGGATCAGCAAGGAGACTGGCTCTGAGCAGCGCCCGGCTCAGTCGACCGGCTCGGGAGGGTTTTTGACCAATTTGAGCCCGATCACGCACGCGATGATGCCGCTTAGCAGGATCACCTTGGCCATGGACGCCTCCTCGTCACCAGTGACCATCGCGTAGGTCACGGTTAGCGCGGCCCCCACCCCGACCCACACCGCATATGCCACGCTGACCGGGATGTGTCGCATCGCGACCGCCAGACCGACCATGCTTATGGCCAGCCCGGCTATGAAGACCACGGTCGGCCCCAGCTGCGTCAGGCCGTCGGAGCGGCCTAGTGCCGTGGCCCAGACCGCCTCGAACACCGCGCTGAGCAGCAGGATCACCCAAGGCA
>JBBSKS010000232.1:0-3607 GCA_038256095.1 Actinomycetales bacterium
ATCACGATGCCGCGCTGCCGGTGGACTCGGCTGTTGCCAGGCACGGAGATGTGGATAGCGTCCTCGGTCCATTCGGCCAAGCCAGCGACGTGGAGGGCCGATACGCCATCGAGAACCGCGCCGGTCCCCGATTCCCAGACGGCTCGCCAGCGTCGGCCCATCAGCGCGGGCTCGGCGGTGAGGCCAATGGTGTGCACGCCCAATCGATGCCACCGCCCAGCGGCGATCTGGGCCTTGATGGTGCCGGGGGTGATGCCCGCGTCGATGAGGTCCGTGCGCTTGGCGACCCCACCGTGGCGATCGGCGATGGAGTCGGCGAGTTCGCGGAGGTGGTGCTTTGTCGCCAGTGATGTCTGCGGCATGGCGCCACTGTGGCCCGTATCGCACCTATGCGTACAGGGAGTTGTGGATGCCGGAAGGTGTGGATGATCCGCTCGCCGATCGGCGCCATACGATTCTGGAGCCCTAACGACCGAAACGTATGGCCGAGACTGTGGCGGCGTCCGCTAGGGGAGTGTAGAGGGGGGCCGGGGGTGGCCAGCGGGGCTGTGGGAGGCTGACCCGGTGAAGCCGTGGACGATGCAGCCCAGCGGCCCGGGGGTGCTCGAAGTGACCTGGGTTGACGACGATCCGTGGTGGCTGGACCCCGCTGCCCCGGCCGCACTGGCCGAGGACATCGAGGCTGCGCTCACCGGCGGAAGCCATCGCGTTGAAGCGCAGGCACCCGTCACCGACCGCGAGATCCGGTTCACCTTGCAGCGAGCAGGCATGCGGCCCGAAGGCATCGCCCGAGGCCGCCACCGAACCCCGGACGGCGAACTCGTGGACGTCACCCGACTCGCCAGGGTGAAGGGTGACCCGGCCCTCGGCACCCGCCAAGCGTTCCTGTCGATGCTGAACGCCACGCTGCCCACCAAGCGGGTCATCGCCCAAGGCCTGATCCGCAACGACGCGGGCGAAGTGCTGATGTGCGAGCTGACCTATAAGAAGGATTGGGACCTGCCCGGTGGCGTCGTCGATCCCCTCGAGTCACCGGCCGGCGCGTTGGGCCGAGAGATCTACGAAGAGGTCGGAGCGAAGCTTCACCCCGGGGCGTTGCTCGCGATCGACTGGCTGCCGCCCTATCGCCAGTGGGACGACGCGGTGCTGCTGGTGTTCGACCTCGGCACCCACCCCGACCTTCCGGCCACCGCGACCCTTCAGCCCAACGAGATCGCGGCGCTGCACTGGTGCACCCCCGAGGACATCGAGCAACACGCGGCCCCGTATGTCGCCCGCCTACTCGCGCACATAACCGGCGACCAGATCACGGACAGAGAGCAGAGTGGCGTGCCCGCATACCTCGAAGATGGCCTTCCCTACGCCATCGGAAGCTGAGCGACAGAGACCGTGGAACTACGGCCTTAGGGTGGGCAGCATACGAAAGGCCCGCCAATGCCACCCATGCCATGTCCTCGATAAGGCACACCGCGCCCCAGGTTGTTGAAACGATCCTGCCGGGCGTCGGCGTCAAGTATGAGATGAGCACCCGAGGGGGCACCCCGTTGTCGCTCGTGGTCAACCGCGAGGGCGGCTCGGTCTTGGTGGCCTACGACGCCCGCGACCCTGACCGGGCCTCGCTGTCGGTGCCGCTGGACGACGACGAAGGCCAGGCGCTCGCCGGCCTGCTCAACGGGGCCTCGATGGTGCACCGGGTCGAGGAAGCCGCCCAGTTGCCGGGAGTCGAGACCTCACGCATCGGGATCGACAAAGGTGCGCCCTTCGACGGTCGAGTGCTCGGCGACACTGCAGCGCGGACCCAAACCGGCTGCTCGATCGTGGCCATCGTGCGGGGAGTGGCGGTCGTGACCTCGCCCGGACCGGAGGAGCGCTTCCAACCGGGGGACATCTTGGTCGTGGTGGGCACTCGGCCAGGGATCGAACAACTTCATGCGCTGATCTGGCACGGCCCGTAGGTCTACGTCATGGACGAGCTGGCCATTCTCTTTGTCGAGCTCGGGACGATCTTTGCGGGCCTCGCCATTTTGGGGTTGCTGGCCAAACGGCTGGGGGTCTCGGCTATCCCTTTTTACCTGCTGGCCGGATTGGCGTTCGGTGACGGTGGGCTGGTCAAGCTCAGGGCCGCCGATCCGTTTGTCGAGGTGGCCGCCGAAATCGGCGTCATCTTGCTGCTGCTTACGCTCGGCCTGGAGTTCACCTCCTCCGAGCTGATGGCCAGTCTCAACCGGCACCGTACGTCCGGGGTAGTCGACTTCGTGCTCAACGCCACCCCGGGCGTCATCGCCGGGGGGCTGCTGGGTTTGCCTCTCGGCGGCATCCTTGCGGTCGGTGGTATCACCTGGATTTCATCGTCCGGAATCGTCGCGCGGGTGCTAGGAGACCTAGGCCGACTCGGCAACCGGGAGACCCCGTCGGTGCTCTCACTGCTCGTGCTCGAAGACATTGCCATGGCCCTCTACCTGCCGATTTTGGTGGTCGTGCTGGCTGGCGGCGGACCGCTTCAGGCCTTGGCTGGGGTGTCGCTGGCGCTCGGTGCCGTGCTGTTTATCTTGCTCATGGCCCACCACGGCAGCGACCGGCTGGAGCGGATGCTGGATCATCCGGACGACGAGCAGGTGCTCTTTCGAGTGTTGGGCCTCACCTTGCTCGTGGCCGGGGTGGCCCAGGGCGTGGGGGCGTCGGCCGCGGTCGGCGCCTTCTTGGTAGGTATCGCCGTGCCGCACGCGCTGGCCGATCGGGCGCGGCACTTGCTTAGCCCGCTGCGGGACCTCTTTGCGTCGGTGTTCTTCGTAGCGTTCGGCCTCTCGACGGTCCCGGCCAACATGGTGCCGATGTTGGTGCCCGCGCTGCTCTTGGCCATAGTCGGCATCCTCACCAAAATCGCAACCGGGTGGTATGCCGCCAGGCACGACGGCGTCGGACGTCCCGGTCGGTTGCGGGCTGGGGCAGCACTGGTCAGCAGGGGCGAATTCTCGGTGGTGATCGCCGGCCTAGCCGTCAGCGCAGGCGTCGCGCAGGTCGGCCCGCTCGCTGCGGCATACGTCATGGTCTTGGCGGTGCTGGGGCCGATTCTGGCCCGGCTGGCCGACCCGCTGGGCGAGATGTTGCTGCCTCGGCGCGTCTGATCTGAGGTTGTACGTGTACAGCGGGTCGTGCGGGGTGCAGACTCGCGGCACTATGAGAAACCTGCGATGACCCACGACCACGATCACCCTTCGCCACGGCATGATCACAGCGGGATGTGCGGCGGTTTAGACCACCATTCGCGGGCCTACACCGCCCAGCAACAGAGTGACCTCGACCTCGTCTTGGCGTTCAACGCCTCGATGAGCGAAGCGATCAACGCTGGTCTCGACGTGACCGACACCGAGGCGTTTATGGACCCAGACCCGCTGCGATACATGTGGGTTGACGAGGGTCAAGGCAAGATCGCCGAGCAGGTTGCCGGTGGGCGCGAGGTGCTTGCCGCGGCCCCGCAGCTGCCGGGGACGCCGCGCGAGGGCGCGCAGTGGATCGAAGAGTCGGCCCGCGCCGCCCGTCCGTCGATCGCGGCAGCCGCTGATGGGTGCGTGTTGACGACCTGGATGGAATGGGTGCCTCAGCAGGG
>JBBSKS010000233.1:0-3583 GCA_038256095.1 Actinomycetales bacterium
GCAGGATGAGGTGGCGCTCAAAGGGGCAGGATGAGCGCTGCAGATCAGCGCCCATCCCGCCCCTGAGTGTAATGCCGTGTGGTCAGGTCAGCCAGCGTTGTGGTGCTCGCGGCTGCCGGACTTGGCCAGGCCCCTGGCCACCACGGCCGCCGCATAGGCGAAAAACTCGGTGGTCTTCGTCGAGGCCTTGGTCTCCGTGCTCAGCCGGTGGGTGAGGTGGTCGGTGTGGTTGTCGTTCTGGGTGTGGGCAGTGTTGCTCGACATAGGTGCTCGTTAAAGCGGGAAGTAAAATGGGTGGCCGTGCGTTCTGGACGGCCCGGGCACGCCGGTGGGGGTCTGCGATGACCCAGCGAAAACTACGATGTAGCCGCATTCGTTGACGTGAATCAATGTCAGTACACGCAAAAGCCCAACAGACAACATCCCCGTTGCTACCCCCCGCAGAAGGGGCACCGCGACTGCGTTCGCGGAACCACCCCAGACGTAAGGCCAGCCTGCAACCGGCCCCGACCGCCTTCAGACTGGGGTGCTCTGCCCACATCGTCGCGCGATCACGCAGCATGGCGAACCGCTTGTCGCTACGGTCGTTGTGCACTGTGGGGTGAGCCCGACGCGATCAGGGCGGTTAATCTGCCGCGATGTCAATCGGTGAACGCTCCCGGCGCCAGCCCAGCATGACACTGCTCGAGCACCCGTAACTGGGTCCTGGCCCGATCTTGCAGATCCGCCAGATCATTCGCATCCAGGCCGAGGGTGTCGGCGTGCGCACCCAGGCTCTGCCAAAGGCTGAGCTTGCCCGTTACCCCGGCTTGGATCGCTTCGATCTCGACCAGCGGTGTTAACGGGGAACGGGACCACACCCGGCCGTTGAGCTTCAACCGCCCCAGCACCTCGCCAAATCGACCGGCGACCAGTTTAAGGCGTTGCGGCCGGCCCCCGACTCGCTCAATGATGTCAAGCAGGACCCCTCGATCTTGCTCAACTTCCGAGGCCAGTGTGACCAGTTCCGCGTGCACGTCCAGGTCGGTGTGCTGAGAAACCATCTGAGACAAGCGCTGTACTGCGCCGGTGGCACCAGCCAGGTGGTCGCTCAGGTAAATGGTCAATAACTGCTTTTGCACCGGAAACCCCAATCATCGTCGTGCAACCCATCCTCCCGCAAAAGCAGCGTTCTGACACCTCGAACGACACTCAACGGTTGCACACACGTCTCGTCCACATCCGAACAACCAATTTCATCGTTCGTGTCGCCGCATGAGGTGACCGCCATGTCCAGTTCCACGATCCTTCTGCCCTTCCAGCCAGCCACGATGTCGCGGGCCCAGCAGTCGGCAGTGTCTTACCTGACCCGCTACTCCGGGTTGACCCACAACCTGTACGCCTACCCGTTGCGAGAGTGGCTCGCGTGGTGTGATGAAACCAACGATCTGGACTCGCTGATCGAGATCCAGCGAGCCTACGTCGAGCTCTACATCCGCCAACTCGGCGATCGCGGGCTGATGGACTCCTCGGTCGTCACATGATGCATGGCGTCCGCGGGTACTTCCGCTTCGCCCACATCGATGGCCTCATCACGTCTGACCCAGCGGTCTACGCACGGCTACCGAAAGTCCACCGCGACGAGTCCCGAACACACGGGCTGGATCGACTGGAGCTGATCCGGTTCCTGCAAGTCGCTCAGACCATCACCGTCCACCACGGGGCACTGGCCTACTTGCGCGGCATCAACGCACTTCGCGCCTCGGAGGCCGCAGCAGTGCGGATCGAGGACTACAACGACACCCTTCGCGGACACCGGGTGCTGCACCTAACGTGCTCATCACCCGTGGCGAACGGATCTTCACCGTTGACCCGGACTGTAGGGGAACCGGGAAATCTCAGCGCGTCGGCGTCAGCCGACGTGTCGACCTTGCGGCGAAGCACCGTGATGTCGTTGCGACCGACGGTTCGCATCGCCTCGCCCAGGCGCTCGTCGGCAACCTTCCAGTTCGGGCCCCCGTCGATATGGAGCAGTTCAATTCGCACGCGTGTCCTCCTCAAGGGCCACTCAAAGGCCGTGCCTTCAACTATCCCACCGCCCGGCAATTCAGCCTCGGGAGACAGCCACCGGCAGTCGACATCCGCAGAATGCGCACCGACGAAGCTACGTCTATCTGCCGCCATAGACGCAACTGCGCTGAGAGAGATTCGATTGGTGGGACGCGACCGCGCGCCACCCCACGTTGCCCCACGAAGAATCGCGGACGACGCGGCGACGTTACTCGGGCGCTCTGCCAACCCCAATATCCGGCACTTGCTAAACCAGACCGCCGCGGAGGGTCACCAAAAGATGCCGATGCGTATATTGCAGGTGCTCCGCGCAGAAGTGGAGGCTGGCGAGGACATATTTTCCACCATTCGGCCTCTGGCCGCGTGGATTGCGCACACCCGAGGCGCGGGTGCGCCATTGCAGGACAGCAGCGAGTACCTGGTCCGCGAGTTGGTCGCCGATTCTGTTAAGGATGCAGTTAATCGTGTCCTGGACGATCGGTATCCGGGTAAGCCGCGCGTGTGCAGCGCACTGTTGGAGGAAGTTCCGTCTTCTCTTCGTGACTGCGGAGCCGTCATCCAGAACTAGCGAAGCGCCAGATCCAGGGCAGGCTCGATCTGGATACCGACGTTTTGCAGAGCCCACTTGAGCTTGCGCTCGTGACTGGCGAAAGCGGCATGAGCAGCCGACCGCTCGTACCCGGATTCCCAATCGGGCCCCGGCACCCGCAGCGTTGCTGGGAGGTCCAACGTGCGGATCGCTGCTTGGTTTCGCAGGGCGACAGCAAGGAGTTTGCGATCGAGGGCGTGGTGCTTGGTGATGAGGATCAAGTCAACGAGGTCTCGGTACCGGCTCGACGGTCGGTTGTCCCCATGGGTTTCGTACATGGCCGCCACTTTGTCCGCCGTTTGATCGGCCAGCGGGTATAGGCGCATGGGTGGTGGCTCGGCAACATCCTCGATCTGAACCGGTAGCGGGTGATGCTGGACGTCGATGTTCCCGACGAGGGTGATGCCTGTGGTCATATCTATGGGGAACTGTTGGTATGTGGTCTGGCCGAGTCGAGCGGTCACCGCCAGAGTCTGTCCGCGGGCGACTCCAGTGAGCGAGTGCTTGACCCTGATATCGAAGACGAACGGATCACGTCCCGACGCCCTCCCCGCTTGGACCAGTTCTGCGACGGCGTCAGCCAGTTCGTTTTGTGACTGGTGGGAAAGATCGAGGTCGCGACTATGCCGGGCGGCGGGCATGCGAATGGCGAGGCCGGTGCCTCCTTTAAGGACCCACTGGCTGTTCGGGAGCGCGAACACTCTGGCGCATCTGAATGAGCGGCTGATTGCGGTTCCGGGCGGCCGTCTTGAGACGCGCGTCCAGAGCGGCCCGGAAGTCACGGGTAGTCGCGTATCGACTGCTCATGGGTTTCCCTTCGTGACGTTGACGAGAGTAATTGCTGACGCGGGTGCCCCGGCCTGGGCGAGAAGATCATCGAAGAGAGATTCACCGCTGATATGCGCGTAACGTTTTGCGGCGGGAGAAAGCGCTTGGATGAGTTCA
>JBBSKS010000234.1:0-3554 GCA_038256095.1 Actinomycetales bacterium
CAGCGTGGTCGGCACCATCGAAGCTGTCGTCGCAGGTCACCAGCTCGCGGATACCCGTGATCAGCATGCTCATTCGTCGCCTCGCATCAGTCGTTGTGCATCAACAGTCCGTGGTGTGTCAGGCCCCAGTCATCCAGCAGCGGCCTGATTGCATCCTGCAACAAAGTGGCCACGTCGCCGAGCACGTGCTGCCCTTCGCTGACCACCGTACGGCCCGAGACCACGACCGTGTCGACGTCCCCTGCCTTCGCAACCAGGAGGATCTGCGCGGGGTCGGCGCCGGCGTCGGGCCACCGATCGAGGTATGCCGAGTCGCCGCCTCCAGCAGATCGGCCGGGCTGAGCCGTCCGCGCTGGCCCGAAGCCAACCGCTCGTGCATCTCCAGGGCGCGGGCTTCCTCGATGAGGTCGATCACTGTGTGCTGGTCCGATCCCAGCGAGATCTGCGCCCCAGCGTCGAGCAGCGCGCGGGCTGGGCCAATGCCGTCGGCGAGGTCGCGCTCGGTGGTCGGGGAGAAACAGGCAGTCACCCCGGCGCGGCCCAGCAGGGTGATGTCGCCGCTGGTCAGATGGTTGGCGTGGACCGCAGTTAGCGACGGTGAGAACAGTCCATCTTCGGCCAGCAACTCGGTCGGCGTCAGCCACGTCACCCACGACCGCGAGCGCCTCGCGGGGCACCACCCGCACCGAATGAATGGCGGCCCCGACGCGAAGGTGCAGCGCAGCGTCAGCCGAATCCCCGCGTCGTCAGCAGCCTGCACCAGCGCGTGGCCCATCGCATTGGGGTCGTCGTAGGGCACTCCACCCGGCCCGTGGTGCAGGTAGTGAAACTCCCCCACGGCAGTGATCCCAGCGAGAGCCATCTCGGCGTAGGTCGCCCGCGCGAGTGCGAGGTAGTGGTCGGGGTCGAGCCGCGACGCGACGCAGCTGTATACATCGCCTCGCGCCAGGTCCAGAAGGTGCCGCTGTCGCCGTGGGTGCGGCCTCGCAGCGCCCGGTGAAAGGCGTGGCTGTGGGCCGTGGCGAACCGGGCATACCGACTGGGGTGGCGCGACGCGAGCAAGGCGGCGACGGCGGCGAACGTCTCGTAGGTCCCCTGCAAGATGCCTTGGGTCCCGATGTAGATCCACGAACCGGCGGTCATCTGGCCATACATCGTCAGGCCGAGGTGTTCGAGGCGCCGAAACTTCGGCCAGTTCGCCCAGTCACCGACCAGGTTGGAGTTGGCGATCAGCACAATCGCGCCCGCCCGCCCGGTTCCGCCGTAGACCACCAGGTCATCGGGGCGTTCAGCGACCTCGGGATCGAGGTTGTTCATCAGCATCCGTATCGGGGCCTCGGTGGCCCACAAGCGCGCCGTCAACTGGGTGCCGCGAGGTGCGCGGACGGGCCTAGCGCCTTCCATATCTTTCTCCTCGATCATCAATCAGGGATATGCGGTGAGCGCAGGGCCTAGGGTCGGGTGGTTGATCGCTGACACATCGTGGAAGGGGTGTCGATCCGTGCCGCCAACTCAAGCGCGTGCTCGCTGGCTCAGGCGCGGGCTGATCATCGCTGGCCTCGTGGCGCTGGCGGTCAACCTGCGCGGCCCCATCTCCGGCGTCGGGCCCGTCCTCGACGTGTTGACCAACGATCTGTCGCTCAGCGCCCTCGAGGTCTCGCTGCTGGCCGCCGCGCCGGTGATCTGCTTCGGGATCTTTGGCGTGCTGACCCCACGGGTGACCGCACGCTTGGGCCTCGACGCCACGGCTGCGTTGGCCTTGGTGGTGTTGACCGCCGGGTTGCTGGTGCGCAGCATCGGCCCCGTTTTCACGCTCTTCGTCGGGACGGTGCTGATCTCGGCCGCGATAGCCGTCGGCAACGTGGTGCTCCCGGTGCTGGTCAAGCGCGACGCACCACGGCATCCCGGGCTGATGACCGGTGCCTACACGACCACGCTGACCACCTCGGCGGCGATCGGTGCCGCGATCACGGTCCCCCTCGCATCGGCATACAACTGGCAGATCGGGTTGGGGGTGTGGCTGGTGACGGCCGCTCTGGCCCTGGTGCTGTGGGCACCGCGCGCGGCCCGATCTCGCCCTCGCGAACGCAGCGCAGACGCGAGTAGTGGCCGGATCGGACCCCTGCTCCGGGTCCCGTTGGCGTGGCAGGTCACCATCTTTTTCGGTATGCAGTCGGCCACCTTCTACGCCATCCTGGCCTGGCTCCCGTCGATCTACGCCGAGGCCGGCATCGAGGCGAGCGAGGCCGGGCTGTTGCTGGCGGTGACGACGCTGTCCGGCATACCGATGGCACTGATCGTCCCCGGCTGGGCGGCCCGCTGCGCCGACCAACGCGTCTTCCCGGTGGCCCTGGCGGTGCTCGCCATCTCGGGGTTTTTGGGCTTGCTGATCGCCCCGGCCGCGATCCCGGTGCTGTGGTCGATGCTGATCGGCTTCGGCATGGGCGGCAGTTTTCCTCTGGCGCTGACCCTGATCGTTCTGCGCACCGCCACCGCGCGCGACACCTCGGGGCTGTCCACGATGGCGCAGGGGCTCGGCTATCTGCTCGCAGGGGCGCTCGGGCCGTTCAGCCTGGGCGTGCTTCACGACGTCACCGGCAGCTGGTCGTGGCCCGTCGTCGCCATGATCGCCTTATCGATCCCTCAGGCCATCACCGGCTGGGCGTCGGGGCGAGCCGCCGTGATCGGGCAAACCGGGCTCGCTACTTCGCGCTGACCGACTAGCTGGGCTACCCCGTGGTCAACCCGACGATGCTGGGCACTCGATCGGCGACGTCGCTAGCGGCCGGTTGGGCTGTGGTTCGCGCCCTCGATGAGCAGGGGTATGTCGAGCTGACCGCTGCGGTGGTCCGCGCGACCGCCGCGGTGCGTGAGGCCATAGAGGCCATTCCTGATTTATGCGTCCAAGCCGACCCGACCGGTCCGCTGATCGCCGTGGGCGTTGACACCTCGCTGGCTCCGAACGAACAGGCCGATCCCCACCTGTGGTCCGCCGTCGTGGCGACGCACGGTTTTGTACTTCAAGGCCAACCCGGGCTGGTGCAGCCGGACGGCTCGGTGATCGCCCGCACCACGCACCTGACGATCACCCCGGTGACTCTCGGGCTCCTCGGCGAACTCTTTCCTGCCCTGAGTGAAGGCGCTAACGCCGCCCGCGGCCAGCACACCCCCGCCGCACCAAGTGACGCCGAAGACGCTGACCCTACGGACGGCATACCCGATCCCGCCGCGCTAGCCGAGCTGGCGCGGACCACCGGTGAGATCGACCTCACGGCTGTCCTTGGCCTGATCGAAGCCCTACCGCGTGAGCAGTCGGCTCATCTGCTGACCGCGTTCCTCGCCGAGTTCACCGCCCCCCGCCCCTAGCCACAGCCGAAGACTTTCTTACCCCGTCTCGGTGGTGACGGCCAAGCATTCAAACAGGCAAACAACGGTGTGAGCAACACGCGACCTGGGGTGACGCACATGGCGGTCTCACTTTGCCTGTTTGAGTGCCCAGCCATAGGTGAACGCTCTCCAACATTCGCACTTGCCGCCGATCAAGGCGGACGTGA
>JBBSKS010000235.1:0-3537 GCA_038256095.1 Actinomycetales bacterium
ATTCCTGATCTTCACCGCGGCTGGCGACGAATCGATCATTCTTAACGCCTCGGGGCTGTATCTCTTTGGCTTCACGTATCTCTACGTGGCCTTCAACCAGTGGATGGGTCTCGATGGCACCGGCCTGGGCTACTTCTCGCTTTTCGTGGCGATCTGTGCGCTGGTCTACTCCTTCCTGAACTTCGTCCGCTTCGACGACCTCGCGTTTGGGGTGATCTGGCTGCATTGGGCGTTGCTGTGGGGGCTGTTCTTCTTACTGCTTGGCCGGGGCCGCGAGGACTTGGGCCGCTTCACGGGCGCTGTGGCCGCAACTCAAGGGTGGGTGACCGGCGCTGTTCCGGCGTTCTTGCTGCTCACGGGCCAGTGGGACGAACTCAACACTGTGATGGCGGTGCTGCTCGTTGCGATCGGTGTCGTCGGCTTCGGCCTGCTCTACCCGCGGATGACTCGGTCTGCGCCCCGGGAGGTGGTGGCTGCCGTATGACGATCGATCGCTCCCGCGACATACCTGCACCTGTGTAGCTGAGAAAGGACGCATCATGCCGAACAATCTCTTCCCGCTCGACTCAACCAAGAACTTCACCGACCAAGAAAAGGTCGGGCACAACCGGTGGCACCCGGACATCCCGGCGGCGGTCACCGTCAAGCCGGGGGAATCCCTGCGTATTGATTGCCGCGAATGGTTTGACGGCGCGATCAAGAACGACGACTCGGCGGACGACATACGAGACGCGCCGTTGGACACCGTGCATGTGTTGTCCGGGCCGTTTGCGGTTGAAGGCGCCCAGCCCGGTGACCTTCTCATTGTCGACATTCTCGACGTAGGGCCGATCCCGCAGGAGGACTCGGGGCCGTTGGCCGGTCAGGGCTGGGGTTATACCGGGATCTTCGCCAAGAAAAACGGCGGCTCGTTCCTGGTCGATCAGTTCCCGGACGCCTACAAGGCCATCTGGGACTTCTCCGGCCAGACCGCCACCTCGCGGCACGTGCCCGAGGTCTCCTTCACCGGGATTGTGCACCCTGGCCTGATGGGCACCGCGCCCTCGGCTGAGTTGCTCGCCCGGTGGAACAAGCGTGAGGGTGCCCTCATCGCGACCGACCCGGACCGCGTGCCGCCACTGGCCCTGACTCCACTGCCCAAGGACGCCATTCTCGGCGGGGTGGGCGCTGGAGACTTCGACCGCGTGGCTGGCGAGGCCGCCCGGACGGCTCCGGGCCGAGAAAACGGCGGTAACCAGGACATCAAGAACTTGACGAAGGGCAGCCGGATTTTCTACCCGGTGTTTGTCCCGGGCGGCAACCTGTCGCTCGGTGACCTGCACTTCTCCCAGGGCGACGGCGAGATCACCTTCTGCGGGGCCATCGAGATGGGCGGCTTCATCGACCTGCGCCTCGACGTGCTCAAGGGCGGAATGGAGACCTACGGCGTCGCCGAGAACTGCATCTTCATGCCTGGTCACACCGACCCGCAACACTCGGAGTGGGTCGCCTTCTCGGGTGTTTCGGTGACGCTGGACGACGAGCAGAAGTATCTCGATTCGCAGTTGGCCTACCAACGGGCCTGCTTGCACGCCATCGACTATCTGGTGAAGTTCGGTTACAGCCCGGAGCAGGCCTACCTATTGTTGGGCGCAGCGCCGATTGAAGGCCGGTTCTCTGGGGTGGTGGACATCCCGAACTCGTGCGCCACGGTGTATTTGCCGACGTCGATCTTTGACTTCGACATACGGCCCGGTCCGGGTGGGCCGCACCAGGTCAATCCGGGTATGGGAGCGCCGCACTCGGCCTTCTAAATCCTTGGTCACGGCGGGTTCGCACCAATGACCGTTGTGCGCGCTTCCTGCGGTTTGCAGCCGGGGGAGTGCACGCATAACGGTCATTGGGTCGCCAATACACTTGACGCGAGGGAAATCTTGGCGCATTCTTGAGAGATGTCAGCCTCGCTCGTACTTATTGCACAGGACGCGTCCTGAGCTATTAAGCCCGAACGCGTCCTCCCCTCGTCAGCCTCACGGCCGAGGGGTTTTTTTATGCCCGACCCGATTGACCGACGAAAAGGATCTCCAGGATCATGAGCACGGTGACCCGCACTGACGCGAGCCCAACCGAGAAGTCCACGCCGATGACCGGCGCTGAGACCCTCGTCTCGACGCTGGAACGTGTCGGCGTAGAGCACATTTTCGGGCTCCCTGGTGGTTGTGTCCTCCCGCTCTACGACGCGCTCTACGGATCAACGTCGTTGCGCCACATCCTGGTCCGTCACGAGCAGGGCGCCGGGCACGCCGCCCAGGGGTACGCCGCAGCAACCGGGCGGGTCGGCGTCTGCATGGCGACCAGTGGTCCTGGTGCGACCAACCTGGTGACGCCGCTGGCCGACGCCAACATGGATTCGGTGCCGATGGTCGCCATCACCGGCAACGTGCCGAGCGCCGCCATCGGCTCCGACGCCTTCCAAGAGGCCGACATCCGCAGCATCACGATGCCGGTCACCAAGCACTCGTTCTTGGTGACTAACCCCAACGAGATCGCCGCCACCGTGCGCAGCGCCTTCCACTTAGCTTCCACCGGACGCCCAGGCCCAGTGTTGGTCGACGTGTCCAAGGACGCACTCTCCGCGCTGATCGACCCCGTCAACGCAGTGGACGTGCCGATGCGCGGCTACCACCCGATCACCGTGCCTTCGGCCGAAGCCATTCGCGACGCGGTCGAGCTGATGTTGTCGGCACGCCAGCCGGTGCTCTACGTGGGAGGCGGCACGATCCGTGCCGAAGCCCACCGTGAGGTGCTCGAGCTCGCTGAGCTGACCGGCATACCTGTGGTCACGACGTTGATGGCCCGCGGAGTCTTCCCCGACAGCCACCCGCAGCACTTGGGTATGCCGGGCATGCACGGCACCGTCGCTGCGGTCGCCTCGCTGCAGAAGTCGGACTTGCTCATTTGCTTGGCAGCCCGCTTCGACGACCGGGTCACCGGCGCGCGTGACTCGTTCGCGCCGCACGCCAAGGTCATTCACGCCGACATCGACGAGTCCGAGATCGGCAAGAACCGCAGCGTTGACGTCGGCCTGCACGGTGACGTCAAGATCACCATCGCCGCGCTGATCAGCGAGTTCACTAACCGCGTCGCTAAGGGCGCGGAGCCGGACTACAACGAGTGGGTCGACAATTGCGTGCGGTGGAAGGCCAAGTACCCGGCCGGGTACGACACCCCGCCCGACGGTTCACTGGCTCCGCAGTACGTGATCGAGCGCCTCGGCGCCATCGCCGGCCCGGACGCGATCTACACCTCGGGCGTGGGCCAGCACCAAATGTGGGCCAGCCAGTACGTGAAGTACGAGCGCCCCCGCGCCTGGCTCAACTCCGGTGGCCTCGGCACCATGGGGTATGCCGTGCCAGCCGCGATGGGCGCGAAGATTGGCTGCCCCGACAGCACCGTGTGGGCGATCGACGGTGACGGCTGCTTCCAGATGACCAACCAAGAGTTGGCGACGTGCTCCGTTGAAGGCATTCCGATCAAGGTGGCGATCATCAACAACGC
>JBBSKS010000236.1:0-3513 GCA_038256095.1 Actinomycetales bacterium
CCGATGGCCACCGTGTCGGTCCCGGCAAGCGTCACATCGGCGCTCACGGTGCCCGCTTCGAGGTTGAGGATCTCTTCGTTCGGGTTAGTTAGCCCCTCAATGACCGGAGTCTCTCCTGCGCGCACGTCAACAGCGGGCGCGCAGCCGTGTGGCGGACCGTCAAACGCGTCTGGCCAGCCTCGATCGTCGAGGTGTCGTTGGCGAAGGCGCTCAGTGTCGGTTTTGCGGCCTCGGTCAGGTGCGCAACGAGGGTCAGGTTGGTACCGCCGGGCACGGGTACGCCCTCAGCCGAGATGGCGGGGTCGCCGGTGTCCGGGTCGGCGCCGTCGGCATACACGTCGATGTCGTAGTCACCGGCCGGCAAGGTCAGCGGGTCGGTCAACGTGCCGGGCTCGAAGTCGGGAATCGTCTCTTCGCCGTTGACGTAGACGTCTACCGTCAGCCCGGGCACAGCGTGCAGGACGGACACCTGGCTTTCCTCTTGGGCCATGGCGGGAGCAGGGCGAAACTTTTTTTAGCCGCCGGAAACCGACAGTTCGGCCGCCGCGATCGTGGCCCGCTGGGCAGCGTTGAGCTCGCGGGAGTCGAGCCAAAATTCGGGGAGGATGACCCGACGTGCTGAGCCGGTGCGCCCTCGCGAGCCCTCAGCATCGCCCGGCCACGTTTGATCTAGATCGAGGGTGTCGATGAGGCGCTCCAGCGAGTCGAGTGAGTCGATCAGCCCTAGTTGGTGGCGCAGGGTGCCGCCAACAGCAAAGCCCTTGAAATACCAGGAGATGTGCTTGCGAATATCGCGGCACGCTTGCGGCTCATCGCCATAGAAATCGGCAAGGTATGCCGCGTGCAGCCTCAGCGTCTCGCACACCTCCCGCAGCGTTGGCTCCACTCGTGTCATTGAGCCGGCGAAGGCGGCGGCGAGGTCGGTGAACAGCCAGGGTCGTCCCAGGCACCCGCGGCCCACCACCACCCCATCGCAGCCGGTCTCGCGGACCATCGCGACAGCGTCATCAGCCGACCAGATATCCCCGTTGCCCAACACCGGGATGGACGTCACAGTCTGTTTGAGGGCGGTGATCTTGGACCAATCGGCTGTGCCGCTGTAGGCCTGGGCGGCAGTGCGAGCGTGTAACGCCACAGCCGCGACCCCCTCGTCTTCTGCGATGCGGCCAGCCTCGAGATAGGTGATGTGGTCGCTGTCGATGCCGATCCGCATCTTGACGGTCACCGGGACTTCGGCAGGCGTCGCCTCGGTGACCGCCGCGCGGACGATCGAGCGGAAGAGGTCGAGCTTCCACGGAAGGGCTGCTCCCCCTCCCTTGCGCGTCACCTTGGGCACCGGGCACCCGAAGTTGAGGTCAATGTGATCGGCACGATCTTCCGACACCAACATCTTGACTGCCGCACCCACGGTGGCCGGGTCCACGCCATACAACTGAATCGACCGCGGTTGCTCGTCGTCATCGTGCTCGATGAGGCGCATGGAGATGGGCGTGCGCTCCACCAGAGCCCGCGACGTGATCATTTCGCTGACGTAGAGCGAGCTCGACCCACTGGCTCCAGAGTCGCTTTCAATCGGCTGGCCGACCGTGCCGGACTGCCTGCACAAGCGGCGGAAAGCTCGGTTGGTGATGCCTGCCATTGGCGCCAGCACCACGGGAGAACCAATGGTGTGTCGGCCAATCTGGAGCGGCGGAGCCACTGCATATGCCTGCTGCTCCACGACTGTCATTGCGCCATCCTCTCAAACGGCCACCCGTCTTGAGTTCACCCATATCTGCGCCGCGCTTAGGCAGTGGCCCGCTTTACTGCCCCTGGCTCGGTGGGCCGCGGCGAGCTAGTCGGCGATGAGGCGCTTGCCCAGACCCGCCGCACCGTCGAGCGTGTACCCCCACCGCGCATAGCGCTCGACGAGTTCCTCGTTGCCTGAGCGCACCTGCACGTTGAGCTTGGGGCAGCCACGCTCGCTGAGTAGGCGCTCCACCTCGGTCATCATCTGCGTGCCCAGGCCCTGTCCCTGGTGCTCCGGCGCCACGGCAAAGTAATACAGCCAGCCCCGGTGTCCGTCGAAACCCGACATGGCGCTAGCCACAAGCTGCCCTTCGCGTATGCCGACCAGGAACAGTTCCGGCTGAACGGTCATCTTGCGCTCGATGTCGCGATAAGGGTCGTTCCACGCTCGAGTGATGCCTACCCGGTGCCACAACGCGACCACCGCCTCGGTGTCGGCCAAAGAAAACGGGCGGATCTGCATACCGCACATCAGACCACGGCGCCGGGAATCAAACGCCGAAGCGCCCCACAGACGTCACGTCTCGTGGGGCGCTTCGAAGAGGAGAGCTACTGCACAACGAGCACTCGGTCGCGCACATCCATCCGACCGGCCGACCACAACAGGTCGGCAGCTGCCGTGGACAAGCGGGCACACCCGTGCGAAGCGGGGTAGGGCGGGATAGACAGCGCCCCGTGCAGCGCGCGCCCGCGATCGAAGTACGCCGGGCGGTACAGGTTGCCCAGGTAGCCCGACTGCCACCCGTTGCTGTAGGTGCCGTGGACCCGGAACGACCCTGTGTAAGTGTTCGCGTTGTAGATGCGCCCGTGATACTCGTACGGCTCGCCGTTGCCGGTCGAGGTGTTGAAGATCCGGTGCGTGAGTCCCCTGCGCACCTCGAGGACCAACTGTGTGTCCAGGTGGATTTCCATCCGGTAGCCCGAGCCGCCTGCCGGCGAGATCCTGGTGTCGTTGGTCAGCGCGTCGCGCGTGCCGCGTCCGAAGACGGCATCACGGTAGAGGCCATTGCGCTTCTGCAAGGCCCAGAGGGCCTGTTGGGTGAGGTGACCGAAGTCGCCGTCAGCCTGTCCGCACCAGTACCCGCGGCTGTTGAGTCGTCTCTGTAACCACGCCACGCCGGAGCCCTGGCTCCCACGACGGTAGACCGGCGCGGCGTCTGCCGGTGCCGCCGCCATGATGGTCGCTGCGGTCGCTCCGAGCCCGCCGAGGAACAGGGTCCTCCGGGTCGTCTGCATGTCAGTGATGTTCATGATCCACCTTCTCCACGGGAAAAGTCGTGCGTAACCAAGGAGCACCATCACTGAGTCTTAATACACTTTCCTGCCAGATTCTTGTGTGCCTTTGGTCATGGAACCGTCATCCTAAGGCAAAGTCCAGCCAGAATTTTCATCGCCTGAGCCGAGGCCGCTGTTGACGAGGACGCCAGCGAATCGACCCCCTCAGATCTAGCCACTGATGCGTGACTAAGGCGGCGAGCGAGCACCACATTCGGCCTCCCCGCCCGCCTGAGTTGGCGGCTATCGGTGGACTTAGCAGCCCAGCAGACGTGCTCCCAGATATCCGCTCACCTGGTCAAGCGCAATCCTCTCTTGAGCCATCGAGTCGCGCTCGCGGATCGTCACTGCCTGATCGTCCAGCGTGTCGAAGTCGACGGTCACGCAAAATGGCGTGCCAATCTCGTCTTGGCGGCGGTAGCGACGACCGATAGCCCCCGAGTCGTCGAA
>JBBSKS010000237.1:0-3509 GCA_038256095.1 Actinomycetales bacterium
CGGTGCAGGGCTCTGATCGCACGCTGACCGTCTGGGTTGTCGGCGCATCGGCGCTGCTGGTGGCGCTCGTGGCCGCCGTCCTGGGTGGCCGCGCAGGTATGCGGTTCCATCGGAAGGTGGACGAGGCTAGCGGAATGACTCGCTAGCCTCGTGTGTTCTATGGCTGGGTGCTGCCTAGACGATGTGACAGAGTGATAGATCTAACCAAGTCTTGTAACGACGAAGTCGACAGAGCGGAGGGAACGGTGGCTCTGCACGTGGTCGGTTCGCCTTCAGAATCGACAAAACGTCTCACCCGGCAACGGGTTATCGATGCCGCCCTTGAGTTCATGGACGAGCACGGCCCCCAGGCGCTAACGATGCGCAAGCTTGGCGCTGAGTTGGGGGTCGAGGCGATGGCGATTTATCGCTACTTGCCTGGTCGAGAGGCGCTGCTGGAAGCCGTCATCGCTGAGATCCTTGAGGGCTTGCACGACCGGCTCGATGAACATCTCACGCAGACGTGGCAGGGCTACCTGCAGGCCTATGCTCACGAGGTCCGCTCGATAGCGATCCTGCACCCCCAGGTTTTTCCCCTCGTGGCGACTAAGCACCCCGCTGCCCCATGGCTCCGACCGCCGCTGCGCAGCATTGAGTTGGTCGAGGACTTCTTGTCTACCCTCGCCCATCACGGTTTCAGTGATGCTCATGTCGCTGAGACGTATCGCGCATTCACCAGTTTCCTCTTGGGGCATCTTTTGCTCGAGTGCGGGATCCGGGGTGCGGACACGGGCCCCCTTGGAGAGCCGCTGGATGAGGGTGCAGCAGACGTCTCCAATGGTGACGGCGAATCGGGACTTGCCAATGCACCGACCATTCGGCGCTTGCGTACCTTGCTCAGCGAGGACCACGCCGAGGCTGAGTTCGAGATGGCCGTTGAGGCCTTGCTGGATCGAATCGAGATGTCCATCTCGCAGTAGCGCTTCCAGGAACGCGCTCGCGCGGTGCGTACGCCAGCCACCGGGGATGCACGTCCTTAGGCGGTGTCAATGCAGACGGCCGGGCCCGCCACCGAGAAGGTCGCGAACCCGGCCGTTATTGCGCCGGTATGAGGTGGGGTCAGTTGACGCTCTTCTTGCTCGACATGCCCTCAGCCACACCAATCAACAGCACGGCCGCGACGATGGCCACGATGGCGCCGAGGATGTTCAGTTCCATGATGTCGCCGGTGCCAAGCGCATTCGCAACGAGGCCGCCGATGACGGAGCCGACGACGCCGAGGACCAGCGTCATGACGATGCTGAGGTTCTGCTTGCCGGGCTTGATCAAGCGCGCGACTGCGCCTACGACGAGGCCGAAGATCAAAAAGCCAATGATTCCCATGGTGCTAGTACTCCTTCTGCGGGGGGAGGCGCCACACGGCGACGCCAGTTTACGCAGTAAGACTAGCCCGGACGAGCGCTGGCTGCGTCATTTGCGGGTGAGTGCAGACTCCTTGTGAGCCGCTTTAGATCCCGTTTTGTCGGACTCGACGATGTAATACGGGTCATCGTCGGTGGGCCGAAAGTTTTGACCTTCGAACTCGAAGTCATTGACGCGCTTCTGCTTCACCGTGCCGTAGGTCGCCCCTTGGGGGGTCTTCCAACTGACGTTGTCACCGTTGCTAAATGCCATGTAAGCCCTCCACAGCCCTTGATCGGAACGAGTTAGGAATGCGTCTCGGCGGATTTCGACACGTCGTCTGCGGGGACGTCGAGTTGACCTTCTTCGATGGCGTTGACGACAGCCGTCGCCACCTGATCGGCCGTGAGACCCTCGGGCAACTTGGGCGCTTGGCCGGCGAGGGCCCGATCGACGAGCCCCGTCTCGGTGTGCGGCGGCCGCACGTCGTACACGCTGATTTTTGAGCGGCGCAGCTCTCGCACCAGCGCCTTGTCCGCGCCGGTCAACGCAGCCTTTGTGGCGGCATACGCAGCCATTCCCGGCATGGGCTGATCGGCGACGACCGCCGAGATGTTGAGCACGAAACCCTGGGACTCGGCCAGCATCGGCGTGGTGCGCCGGATCATCCACAACGGGCCGATGACGTTGGTGAAGAAGAGTTCCTCGATCACGGCATCGTCAGTGTCGGCGAGATTGCCGAAGGCCACGACCCCAGCCGCGTTTATCAGACCGTCGAGTCGCCCAAATTTTTCCTGCGCGACCTGCGCCACTCGATCGCCGGCACCAGCGTCGCTAAGGTCAGCGACGACCATGGGTGCGTTCTCGATGCCGAGCGCCGCCAGTTTCTCTTCATCCCTCCCCACCAAAATGACGTGGCCGCCTCGCTCCACCACCTTGGCGACAATGTGGGATCCAAGCACCCCACTCGCCCCGACAACAGCAACAACAGCATCTTTGAGTGAGTGACCAGCCATAGTTCACTCTAAGAGAGGGCTATTCAGCGCGCGCGGCCGGTACCCTCAGGCCATGGATACGGACCTTACCGAAGCGTCGGCGCGACGTGGCGGTTCGGTGCCTTTGCAGGCGTATCTGGCCCTCCCCGAGGGCGTCGGACCGTGGCCCGGTGTGGTCGTCGTCCACGAAATCTTTGGCCTCGACGACAACACCCGCGTGCAGAGTGATCGCCTCGCGGCGCTGGGGTATGCCGCATTGGCCGTGGACCTCTACACCGCCGGGGGAGCACGGTCGTGCTTGGTAGACACGATGCGCAGTGTGCTGCGCGGCTCCGGGCGTGCCTTCACCGATATCGAGACCGCCAGGTTGGCGTTGCTCGATCGAGCGGACGTGACCGACAAGATCGGCATCATCGGGTTCTGCATGGGCGGCGGCTTTGCGTTGCTCACCGCGGACGCTGACCGCTACGGCGCTGCGGCGGTCAATTACGGAATGCTGCCCAAGGACCTCGACCGCACGGCTGCGCTGTGCCCGGTGGTGGCTTCCTACGGAGCCAAGGACTCGGCCTTGCGCGGCGCCGCGACGGTCCTACGGGATGAGCTCGGGCGCCACGATATTGAGCACGACGTGGTGGAGTACGACGCGGTGGGCCACTCGTTCTTGAACGACCTGCCCACCGGCCCTCGCGCGATGCAGCCGCTGTTCCGGGTGCTTGGGGTGAAGCCTGACACGCAGGTCATCGACGACGCATGGGCCCGGATCGACGCGTTCTTCGCCGCCCACCTTGGCGCTACGGGAGTTGCGCCCGATG
This sequence comes from Actinomycetales bacterium, assembly GCA_038256095.1. Lineage (GTDB taxonomy): Bacteria > Actinomycetota > Actinomycetes > Actinomycetales > Dermatophilaceae > Ornithinicoccus. The sequence continues at coordinate 3,188 of JBBSKS010000237.1, forward strand.
CGTGAATCGAGGCGATCAGCCGCGCACTTGGCGCACGATCTCTTCGGCGACCACACCGGCGTGGGTTTCGGGGATCCAGTGACCGGCGTCCGTCTCGACGAAGCGATAGTCCGAGCGCACGTACTGCTTGGTGCGGTGAGCGGCAGCGGCGCCGAGCGCGAAGTCGTGGCGGCCCCATAGGTAGGTCGTGGGCACGCGAGAGCGTCGCGTGGTGGCGCGATGGCGCACAGCCGCTCGATACCAATTGATCGGGCCGGTGAGCGAGGCCGGGTCGGCAAACCTTTCGGCATACCGCACAGCGTGGTGTTCCGGAAGGCCAGAC
>JBBSKS010000238.1:0-3506 GCA_038256095.1 Actinomycetales bacterium
AAATGAGACGGCCCCGGCGATGACCGCGACGGACAGCAGGTATGCCGCGCTCGTCGGGTTGCCGCCCAGCAAGGGATCGCTGAAGCCGAGTTGGACGTGGAGGGACAGCGCGGACAGGACGGCAATGCCGACGGCGACCTTGCCCAGCACGGACGAGCCTTGGCGGGCGGCCATCAGCAGCAGGGCACCCACGATGATCAGCACCAGACCGCCGAGCATGTTGTAGAACCCCAGGCTGATCGACAGGTCGGTCGAGGCCAAGCCAGCGCCTCGGGCTGCGAAGGGGTCACCAAACGAGCCGACAACGCTGTACAGCCCGAGCGCGATCGCCAGCCCACCCCATACGGTCCCGAGGGTTTTGCCGTCGGTGAGTCGAGCTCGAACCGCGTCCACCGCGAAGACTCGACCCGAGGAACCGAGCAACAGCGCGATGTGGATGGCAATCATCATCCAGTAGGCCCACGGCCATTCGTCCGGCGCGTAGGCCACGGACATGGCGATAGCCAAAGACTGGGCGATGCCGAGCAGGGCCGCAAACCGGATGTAGGCGCCGGTGATGAGGAGCACGGCCAAGATGGTCTCGGACAACAACACTCCCCAGCCGAAGAACTGGAAGTTGGGCAGCACCGCATTCTCGACCACCCAGGTGAAGGGCGGGAAGACGGGGTGATCGACGGCCAATTTGGTGAACTTGTAGAGACCGTTGCCGGCGTCTTCGCCGAAGTTGGGCGCGCGCTTCCAGGAGACGTTGTATATCCACAGCAGGCCGACCACGACCCGCAAGATGGTGGCGCCGATGGCGTTGGGCCGCGTCACCTCGTCGGTTGCGGGGGCTAAGAGCCACCCAATAAGGGCTTTGATGTCAGGCACAACGGAACACCTCTCGTCCGGATCGGGATGCGGCGTCTTGCACCTCGAGGGTGTCCCGGACAACGCCGAATATTTCTGAGATGGGCAGCGGCCCGTCGTGGATGCGCATATGTGGGTTGGTCACTGCGACCGGGTGCCACCAGGCGCCGTCGTTGGTGATGGTCGGCTCGGGCTCGAGGTTGTCGATCGAGACGTGCATGCCAGTGTCGGCAAAACCCTCTGCGGCCACGGGGCGAATCACGCGGTCTTCGCGGGCAATATTGGCCTGGTCTAGGCAGGCATGCAGCTCCTCGACGCGCGAGGGGTCTTCGTCATACATGGTGGCTGCGACACGCACCCGAAAGCCGAGGTCGTGGGCCTGCTCGATGCCGACCATGGCCTTGGCCCATGAGCCTTTGCCGCGCTGGGCATCGTGCAAGGCGGCAGTGGCCGAGTCGAGACTGACTTGCAAAATCACCGAGCGGTCCATCGCTTCGAGCATTTCGCGGCGCTTGCCACGGCCAAAGACCATGGCGTTGGTCAAGATGGTGCGCTCTAGCCCCTTGCCGGCGTCCACCAGGTCGCCGAGTCCGGGGTGCATAAAGGGCTCGCCGCCGGTCAGATAGAGCTCCTTGCCTCCCAGCTCGGCGAACTCAGCGAACGCTTGCTTAGCGACGTCGAGATCCAGCAGTCGAGCGTCGGCCTTGGGGGAGGACTCGGCGCAGCAGTAGGTGCAGGCGAGGTTGCAGTTGAAGTTCGTGTAGGCCCAGAGGCGGTGGCCGACCGGGGTGCGCTCGCCGAGGCTGAAGACGGTCGAGACCTTCACGCTTTTGCGCACGGCAAACCACCACGGGCCGTTCGACGACTCGGCGACCTCACCGGCGAGGTTGTGGCCCACCAGCTCGGCCCAGACGGGCAGGTCGGTGGTGACGCTCTCTTCGGCGCTGCGTATGGCGAGGATCTGTCCCTCGTTCAGGCGGCGCATGGCGCGGGTGATGAGCAGGAGGAGACCGCTTCCGCAGTCCATGTCCCCGCCGTCGACCAGCGCCTCCACGGAGCCGAGACCTGCGGGAACGGGCGGCGCGTCGTTTGTTGGCATTGTGGAAGGCTACGCCCTTGCGGGTGGTTATATAAGTAACCAAACTATGACGCCCGAGGCAAGGAATCCCGATGACCAGCACAGCGATGGAGCGTCCCGAGGACGCCGCTGCCCGATCCGAATTTTGGGAAAACGTCCATACCGGACACGACGTCGATGGTGTGTCGTGGTGGCAGTCGGTGCCAGGTCTTTCTCTCGGGTTGGTCGACGAGACCGAAGTGCCCAAAGATCGAGCGATCATTGACGTGGGTGCCGGATGGTCGACGTTGGTGGACCATTTGCTCGACCTCGGATACACCGACCTCACGGCGATCGACCTCTCGGCCAGCGCATTGGCGATCGTGCGTGACCGACTCGGCCCCGCCGGGGACGACGTCATCTTGGAGGTCGCCGACGTCCTTGAGATGCGCCGCAACCGCCGATACGCGCTGTGGCACGACCGGGCCGTCTACCACTTCCTGACCGAGCCCGACGAGCGCGAGGACTACCTCGCGACGCTGCGCTACTGCCTAGCCCCCAACGGGTATGCGGTCGTGGCCACCTTCGGGCCCGACGGCCCGTTGACCTGCAGCGGGTTGCCGATCGTGCGCTACACGCACGAGGACTTGGCGGCCCAGTTCCCCGGCTTCGAGTTGATCTCCACCGCCGGCGAAGACCACGAAACCCCCTGGGGCAAGACCCAACAATTCACCGCCGTGTTGTTACGCCGCACCGACACTGAGGCATGAACTAGGCCCCACCCGAATCGCGGTTCTCTGGCTTTGCGAAGCGCCACGACGAGCCGAAGCACGTAAAGGCCGCGCCGAGCACATCTCCTTCGGCGGTTGTGGTGGCGGTGGCGTGGGCCAACGCCGAGGCCGCGTCCATCCCACCGGCGAGGTGTCGGTGATACTCACCCATGACGAGATGAGCCACGTCGTCGGGCACAGGGCTTCCGGCCGCAATCACGGTGGATACCCCCAGCGCCAAGAGGCTGGCGGTCATCCCGAGGGCCTCATCTCCGCGACGCACACTGACCCGCCCGCTCTCGCAGGCCGAAAGCACCACATGAGAGGCCCGGACCCGGTGGCCCTCGATCTCGTGGGCAAAAAGTGAACCGTCGAGCAGCCGCAGGCTGGAAAACAGCGGGTTCTGTGCGTGGTGCTCACCGTGCGCAGCCACGTGGACAACATCAGCCTGCGCGAAGGCGGCTAAGACGCCGGCTGTGGTCGACTGCTGGGCCGCCACGACGCGGCCGCTACCCCAGGTGTCGATCACGGCCGCCACTTCGTGGTCGGCCATGGGCACGTCCGGCCCCGCGACGGCATACAAGGTGGGTCGGGACGTCATCTCGGTGTGCCGACGCGTCCACATCGTGGCCGATTTTGTCACCGTTGTTGCTACCCCACGACGACTCGGCAGCATCCCCCACGGCACTAGATTGAGCACGGGCGTGGGCACCACCACCAGCGGTGAAGCCCCCAAGCCCTGATCGGTCAGCGGCGCGAGCAGCAAGGCGTCGAGCTCACGCAACCGTTGAGCAAGCGAGGCGCGAACCACGGCATACATCGGGTGCGCT
>JBBSKS010000239.1:0-3505 GCA_038256095.1 Actinomycetales bacterium
CACGACGACACACACATTCGCCATTTGATGCAGAACTGCGATGAGGTCTGGGTCGTCCATCCACATCGCGCAACCTAGGACCGCGGGGCCCCAGTGCCGCTCGTTGCGACGCTGCCTCGCGGCTTCGGCCAACTGTGAAGTCAGTCCACCTAGTACGTCTAGACCAAAGTAGGCGCGCCCCCCCTGCGTCAGTGGCTATTTGCTCATTCAACCCCGATCCGAAACCAACTGGATCGTCGAAACCGTTCATCCTTACCCCTCACGCTCTTGTCATCGTCCCAGCACGTTACCCCGCCGCCTCGTCCAAGGTGGATGGTGAAGTGGCTGGGCTAAGCGGCGTGCAGCAGGTAGGTCAGTGAGGCGCGGATATGGCGGGCGACGGGGCTGGCTGGCTGTCTTCGGGGTAACGGTTCAAGCAGCTGACGTCTGAATCCACGCCCAAAGCCACAGGTGGTTCTACTGAGCGCGCCGCTCGAAGTGCTGCTCGGCAGGGTCATGCGTCGCCAGAACAATCCCTACGGCAACAGTTAGAGGTCCGCGGTACCTCGGTGAGGGTGAGCCTATATAGCGCCGCCTCACGACGATCGAGTTGGACGGGCGTTGCCCGGTCAGTGATCGGGCGGACACTGACCATGTCCTCCTCCGCTCAGCCGTGTGAAGCCCCGTCCCCGGTCGCGGATCGGCTTGCGGAGCGGAGCGCTTCGGCAAACCGTGGCGCAGTCAGCTCTCTAGCAGATCGAAGTTGCGCACGATCATCACCTCGTCGAGGCCAGGACGCGTTGGTCGATTAGGACCTCGGCGTAGCGCCACGTCAAGGCCTTAGGCCACCGGGTGCTGAGGAGTCCCGCTGTTGTCTGTCAGCGCGCAGGTCCGCCGGTGCCGGCGAGCTGCAGTTGGTCGCCAACGCGGCGATTCAGGGTGCGGGTTTCATCGGCCATATTCCATCGACGGATCACCGTTGCACACCACCGTCGACTTGACCGGCTCCCGGGTAGCATCCGGGGGTGGCTTCGGGACTGGAGATCTTGACGCCGGTCCAGCGGGATCGGCTTGCTCAGTGGTTACCAGGGGCGGCCGTGCTGCGGGATCACAGTTGGGGGCTGGTCCAGACGAGGGTTCTGGAGGTCGCCGGTGGTGGTAGCCGGTATATCGTGAAGGCCGCAGCTGAGCAGGACCACCACCTGGCCCGGGAAGTGCGCGCTCATCGAGAGTGGCTGCATCCGTGGACATCGACAGGACGCGCGCCCGCTCTGGAGCATGCAGATCTGGACGCCAAGATCCTGGTGACCCGCTACCTGCCAGGGGACTTGGTTCTCGGCACGCTGCACGCCGACGAGGCGGACACCTACCGTCAAGCCGGCGAGCTCCTGGGTTTGCTGCACCACCAGAGCAAGGTTCTGGACGTGAACTACGAAGCGCGGGAGAACCGCAAGTCTCTGTCCTGGCTCGACCGTCCGCATCGGATCACACCGAGCATCCAGCAGCGGCTGCGCAGCGAGATCGCGTCGTGGGCGGCCCCGCCGGTGACGCTGGTACCTACCCATGGCGATTGGCACCCCCGCAACTGGCTTGTCCACGGTCCCCAGATACGGGCGATCGACTTCGGCCGGGCTGCGATGAGGCCGGCCATGTCCGACGTTGCTCGGCTGTCCGTCCAGGAGTTCCGGGGCCGACCCGAGCTCGAGTCAGCATTCCTGGACGGGTACGGAAGCGACCCGCGAGAGGTCCAGGCTTGGCGCCGGCAGTCGGTGCGTGAGGCCATCAGTACGGCCGTGTGGGCCCATCAGGTCGGCGACGAAGCCTTCGAAGCCCAGGGCCACACCATGATCGCCGAGGCTCTGGCGAGCATTCCCACCCGACCCTGAGTCGGATGTGGGGTCCATGGGATCGAACATCACCCATTGTCCGCCCCCTTAGGGCCAACGGCCGCGACCACGTCGCAGCAGCCACTCGAGCCTCCCCGTAACCAATCGCCCGGCACACCAACTGGCCACCCGCGTCGTCAGAGAACGAGGTCGGTGGCTTGTTCCCGTATGACGAACGTTGCGCGGTGCGTGCTGCGGAGCTGAAACGTTGGCGCGCGGCGTGGCCGCCATCACCGCATGGATCGTTGAGCTCAGTCGGTCGTTGCAACACCCCTACTGATGGCAGGTGTTGTGTATGTGGTCCAAGAAGGAAATGATCGAGAAGCAGGCCCGGTTCTGGGTGGTGATGGCTGCGGGCTCAACATTGCAGGCTGCCTGTGATGCTGTCGGGGTGAATCGACTAACTGGGCGTCGTTGGCGCCAGGCCACTGGTGGGCAGGTCCCGCGGAAGAAACCTGAACCGTCGGGGAGGTACATAAGTCTGGATGAGCGGTTGCGTATCGCCGACCTTCGCCTGGCCGGGAACGGTGTCCGAGCCATCGCCGCGACGATCGGGCGCTCACCCTCGACGGTGAGCCGCGAACTGCGCCGTAACGGGCCCGCGCCGGGCGCGCGTAAACAAGCAAAATACGCGCCGTATGCCGCGCAGAAACGCGCCGAGCTCCGGGCCCGCCGCCCCAAGGTCAGTAAGTTCGAGGACCCGGTACTGGCATCCTTGGTCCAAGAAAAGTTGTGTGTGAAGTGGAGCCCGGAGCAGATCAGCAACCACCTACGCACGGCGTTCCCCGACAGGGCGGAGATGTGGGTGAGTCCCGAAACGATGTACCAAGCGCTCTACGTCCAGGGCCGTGGCCACTTGCGTGCTGACCTGCACCAACACCTACGCACCGGGCGGGCCGTGCGGCGCCCGCGACGCTCCACCACCAAGGGCCCCTCGGGCAAGATCCCGGACATGATCATGATCAGTGAGCGGCCCGCCGAAGTCGAAGACCGGGCCGTGCCCGGCCACTTCGAGGGCGACCTGATCCTGGGCTCGAACTGCCGCTCCGCGATCGGCACCCTGGTCGAGCGACAAACCCGGTTCACGATGCTGGTCCATCTGCCCGATGGTCATGGCGCGATCGCGGTCCGGGACGGGCTGCTGGCCACGATCAAGACTCTGCCTGAGCACCTGCGTAAGACGCTGACCTGGGACCAGGGCACCGAGTTGGCCCAACACTCCCAGATCACGCTGGCCACCAACATGGCGATCTACTTCTGCGACCCGCACAGCCCCTGGCAACGCGGATCGAACGAAAACACCAACGGCTTGTTGCGGCAGTACTTCCCGAAAGGCACCGACCTATCCGTTCACTCACCCGAACGGCTCATGGAAGTCGCTACCGAGCTCAACAACAGACCCCGCAAAACCCTCGGCTGGGCCACCCCCGCCGAGGCAATGCAACGACTACTATCAAACCCAGAATCACCCCCCGTTGCGACGACCGCCTGAATTCGCCATCCCCCATCGGTGACGGTCTCGACTTCTGTCGCGGCAGTGGCTGTTCCTGTGCCAGACCGCATGACGTTCCCGATTCGGTGACACACCGGTCTCGTCCGCGACGGCATCGTTGCGCTTGAGACATCGGTCCGCTCAGCCA
>JBBSKS010000240.1:0-3491 GCA_038256095.1 Actinomycetales bacterium
ATCCTGTTCGTGGTGACCGGATCGGACCACTGGACGCTCAAGGACGGCACGAAGCACCCCACGGGCTACTGGGCCGAGGAGCTCGTCGTCCCGTTCCGCACCTTCACCGGTGAGGGACACGAGGTCAGCATCGCGACCCCAGGTGGGGTGCAGCCGGTGGTCGACGCAGGCAGCCTCGCCGCCGAGGTGAACGGGGGACAGGAGCGCGCCGACGAGCTCGAGGCCGAGATCGGACGCATCGCTCAGCTCGCGCAGCCGCTCCGGCTCGAGGACGTGGACCCCGACGCCTACGACGCGGTCTTCTACCCCGGCGGCCACGGGCCCATGGAGGACCTCAGCTCTGATGAGACGTCCGCGCGCGTGCTGACCCGCACGCTGGCCTCGGGCAAGCCGCTGGGCATCGTCTGTCACGCGCCCGCCGCGCTGCTGGCCACCGAGGACTCCGAGGGCGGGTCCCCCTTCGCCGGCTACCGCCTGACCGGGTTCACCAACACCGAGGAGTCGCAGGCCGGCCTGGCCGATGGCGCACCCTGGCTGCTCCAGGACCGCCTGATGGCGCTCGGCGCCGACTTCCAGGCGGGCGAGGCCTGGGCCCCGCACGTGGTGACCGACCGCAACCTCTACACCGGCCAGAACCCGGCGTCCTCCGGGCCGCTGGCCGAGGAGATCCTGGCGGCCCTCCGCTGAGCGGAACGCCTGGCGAGTGAGCGACGCGGCCGCCTCCCTACCCGGGGCGGCGGTCGGTCATCGCTGCATGCCAACGACCCCGAGGTGTCCCGCGCGGGGGTCTCGACCCCCAGAGTCGATTCATCGGAAGATGTTGGTGGTCCTTGCTCGTTGGAGCTCGGGTAATTTCGAAGGTCCGGGCTGGTTTGAGCTCCGCCTTCATGGGCGCCGGAGCGCGGCAGCAGCGCATCCCCGGCGCACTGGGACGCCGTCTGCAAGACACGTCCCGATTGGCCCATGGGCACGCGGAGCGTGCCGGTAGCCGATCCGCCCATGGGACGTGCGGGGTCTTATCGGTCCTCTGCGTGCGAATCTGGCGGCCCCTCTCATATGGCGGCGGACCTCCGTACGCGCGGTGCCGAACGCCCCGCTCGTAGCTGACCAGGGGCGAGCAGGACCGCGACGACCGTAAGCGCCGCGATGGCTGGCGGTCGCCAAGCGGACAGGAGATGCGCAGCAGCAGGCTCACGCGCATGGTTCGGTGGCCATTCCGGGAGCCCACGTTGCAGCGACGGAACCCGGCGTGGCCGAGTCGGTGGTCCGCGACGCCGCCGTACCGGGCGACCAGCGTGACACCGGTCAGCGCGTCATCAAGGTGGTGATGTGTGGTGTCGGAGACGGATCGAGCGGCCTTCAAGCCCAGCGCGATGAAAATGATCGACACCACGATGAGAAAAATGGAGGCTCTGCCACCTTCGAGTCGGGCGGGGTACCGTGCACGGGTGGACCCAGCTGAGAGTCCGATCGATGTGGCATTCATCCCCCGCGACGAGCCTGAGCGCCTTGCGGCAATCCGCCGATATGCCATCTTGGACACGCCTGCCGACGGCGCCTTCGACCGGTTCACTTCGCTTGCGGCAAGGCTGTTCGAAGTCCCGATTTCGATCATCAGCATCGTCGACCACGATCGGATCTGGTTCAAGTCTCACCACGGGATAGACGCCGAACAGATTGACAGAGAGCCCGGGCTGTGCGCGTCGGCGATCCTGCAACACGAACCATGGCTCGTCAGTGACGCCAAGATCGATCCGAGGACGCTCGCGAACCCTCTCGTTTGCGGTGAGTTGGGGCTGCGTTTCTATGCCGGCATCCCGCTGAAGACCTCAGACGGTCACAACCTCGGAACCTTCAACATCATCGACGTCGAACCGCGCGAACTCACTGCAGAAGAGATCGAGGTCCTGAAGGATCTAGCGACATTTGTTGTGCACGAATTGGAACTCCGGTTGGCCTCGAGACGTCTGGCAAGTTCGGTTCGAGACACCCGGCAGCGCGCCCTGGAGCTGAATGATGATGTGGTGCAAGGTCTTGCCGCCGCTCGACTTGCGCTGGGACTGGGGGATTCAGCAAGAACAGGTGCTTTGATTGACAAGGCGTTTGTCGGGGTGCAGCAGGTCGTTTCCGATCTCCTCCAGAACGCAGCACCCGGCGAAGGGTTGGTGGCCGGGGATCTTGTGCGCTCGTCCCCGGCCCCTTCGGAGCCAGGCTGGCGATGACGGCTCCGGATAGAGACCCTCTCGACGTACTCATCGTCGATGATGCCGAGTTCTTTCGAGAGATGCTGCGCTTCTGCTTGGCCCGCAATGCTCGTATCAATATCGTCGGTGAAGCGACCAACGGCGAGGATGCCCTGACGGAAGTGGCGGCCCGCCACACAGATGTCGTCATCCTGGATCTATCTATGCCGGTGATGGATGGCCTGGAAGCAGCGCCGCTGATAAAGCAGAAGAACCCGGGGGTGAAGATCGTAGTGTTGTCGGCTTTCCGAGCAAGCGAGATGGCCGCGAAGGCCGTTGCAGCAGGGGCGGATGCCTACGTCGAGAAATTGGCCGACTTCACTGAACTGGAGAGCGCGATCTTCGCCGTGGTCGATGGTACGACTGCATCAGACGTAACGCACTGAGAATCTTGCTTGTACGGCTGTCCATCCTCAACCGGGTGGTACACGCGGCTAGCTGATATGTGGGGCCCGCCTGTCAAGAGGCATAGCGAGGCTGGCTTCGTCGAGGCCAGCCCGGATGGACGCTCGCGCCGATCGCGGTGCGGCAAGTCGGATCCACTCGACGTGCGTCGCATCGCGGCCGCGGTCTTGTCCCCTGAGCCCACCCCAGCCCCCACCGTGTTCCGGTAGGGGCACCCTTGGCCACCAGGTCCCGGAGTCCGCAAGCCGAACCGCCCACGGCGATGGCCGAGGCCGAGGCGGTCGTGCCGAGCTCGTCCCGCAAAGGATCCCGAACCGGCACGCGTCGGGGGCTGGGGCTGTCAGCGTGCTGGTCGACATCGATACCCGCGGTCTGGACCTTGCGGTTGTTGGCCCGCCGTTGGCCGACCATTCGCCCGCAAGAGGGGCCGCCGTTGTCGAGATCGATCTTGATTTGGGGAGTCCGCACTACAGCTCAACCAGGAAGAGGTACCGATGACTTCATCAATCTCCAGGCGTAGCGCGATCGGAGCAAGTGTGGCTGGCGCCTTCGGTATCGCGGTCGCTGGCAGTGTCGATGCGATCGCAGCACCAAGTGCGGCGGTGATGACTCGACGATCCACCGGCTACGGCGCCCTGGTGATGGACCCCGCCGGGGTGCTGTCCCTCCCTCCGGGCTTCTCCTACAAGATCGTCGCCCAGACCGGCGTCAGCTTGCTCGAGAGCGGCGAGCCGACACCCTCAGACCCCGACGGCACTGCCCTCTTCGAGCGCGACGGGCAGGCCGTGCTTGTCAACAATCACGAGGTCGGCGGCACCGAGCCGTTCGGCGTGCCCACCCTGG
>JBBSKS010000241.1:0-3488 GCA_038256095.1 Actinomycetales bacterium
CGGGCAGATAGTGGAACTGTGTGCCATCTAAACTCGCTTGAGTTCCGCCACCCTCGGCCGCGAGATCCATAGGGTGAATATCAACCCAGCCTCGCCCTTTAGCAGCAACCTCAATCCGCACCGGCGGCCAATCAGTCTCGACCCAATAACCCCGCGCCTTCAACAGGTCTAAGCACGCCTGCAGGCGCAGCGCATCGATGAGCAGATCGAGGTCACGATGGGGACGGGTCTGCGCCCCCACCAGAGCGTTGACGCCCCAACCGCCCGCGAGCCACCACCGGATCTTGGCCTCATCCAACGCGCCCAAGATGGTAAGCACCTCGCTCTGATCCATCTCAGCCCTGAAGGGACAGATTTTTCAGCGGGGCAGTTGATCGGCGCAAGACCAACTCAGGGGCAAAAAGGTATTCGCGGTGCTCGACCTTCTCCCCGGCGATCTCCTCAATGATCGAGGTCACGGCAGCCTCAGCCATGCCCACGACATCCTGTCGAATCGTAGTCAAGGGCGGATCGGTGAAACCGGTGAGCGGGAAATCGTCGGACCCGACCACCGAAAGGTCGGCGGGCACCTCGAGGCCCTGCTGTCGCGCGGTGCGCACGACGCCGAGAGCCATCAGGTCGGACCCGCAGACAATGGCGCTCACGCCCGCGTTGATCAGCGCAAGCCCGGCGGTCCCACCACCCTCGATCGAGAACAGCGTGGTCTGAACGAGATCGTCAATCTCGGCGTCCGAGCACAGAGGCCGCATCGCCTCCCGGAAGCCCTCGACGCGACGTTGCACCGGAACATAGCGTGCCGGGCCGGTGGCGAAGCCGATCCGGCGGTGGCCAAGGTCTCGCAGGTGCTCCACGGCCAAACGCATCGAGGTGCGGTCATCGTGAGAGATAAAGTGCGACGGGACCCCCGCGCGCCATCCGTTGATCATCACAATCGGCAGCCCCTGCTCGCACAACACAACGTAGCGGCGCACGTCGGACTTGCTGTCTGCGTGAAATCCAGACACAAAAATGATCCCGGACACCCCTCGGGCCAGCAGCATCTCGACGTACTGATCCTCGTGGACACCGCCGGGGGTTTGGATGCATAAGACGGGCGTGTATCCCGCCGCCGCCAAATGCGTCTCTAGGGTCTGCGCAAACAGCGGAAAGAACGGGTTCGTCAGCTCCGGGGTGATCAGACCAATCAACCCGGCCGCGTGACGACGGAGTTTGCTGGGACGCTCGTAACCCAACACGTCAACAGCAGTCAAAACGGCCTGGCGGGTGCTGGAAGCCACCCCGGGACGTTCATTGAGGACTCGGCTGACGGTCGCTTCGCTGACCCCTACATGCTCCGCAAGATCAGATAACTTTCCGTTCATGGCGCCCTCTTCTTGACATTTAGACCCATTCCGGCGCCGGCGGAGCCCAAAGCCACACCCGAACTGTAGGGCCTGAGGCCGCCAGGATCACACAGTCTTCGCCCCACTCGACGGGCGGACCCAGGAGTGCGTGACCTTCGGCGATGCCCGGCAGGTGCCTCATCGCCAGCTCAATGTCGCGGTGGCCAGCTCTCGCGAGGTGCACTAACGCACTCCCGCTGGGGTGTTCGCGGACGAAAACCACCGCATCTTCCTCAGTATGCAGCCACCGCAGCCCACCGGAATGGAGTGCCACGGTCCCACGGCGGGCCTCGATGAACGCGTGATAGATCGCCAGGATTTCGTCATCCCACTCCGCGGAAGCATCTCCCTTCGCCGACCACGGCATCGGCCGGCGGCCGTCCTCACCGAAGTCACCCGGCATACCGATCTCGTCGCCGTAGGTCACCATCGGAAGGCCAGGCATCGTCAGCAGCAGCCCAGCCGCGAGGTGCACGAGGTCCGTGTCCCCGCCGACGAGCGTCTTGATGCGGGTGGTGTCGTGGGAGCCGAGCAGGGTGAAGGAGTGGGCAATGGTCCGCCACGGAACGATCGCAGCGAACTCGCGCATGGCTTCCACCACGAGTTCGCCGCTAAGTCTGGGCAACGGAACGGGCGCTCCGAGGAACTGGGGTGGGGCGTTGTGGTCGCGCAACCAAGTCCACGCCGGCTTGGTGAACGCCGAGTAGTTCATCACTCCGTGCCATCCGTCACCGAGCGCATCCTGGCTGTGGTCGTGGGTGTGCTCGGCGATCAGCAGCGGCTCACACCCACGTTGTGCGCCCACCTCGTCCACAGCCCGTCGCGCCTGGCGGGCGACGTCATGAGCGAGGTCGGTGTCGCGGTATCTACCGGTCATGTTGGCGACGTCCACTCGCCATCCATCGATGCCCCGGCCCGGCCCCAGCCAGCGCTGGATGGCCGAGTCGTCTCGGTCGAAGAAGGCTGCCCGAAGTGCGCTGCTGGAGTGGTCCAGCTTCGGCAGGCTACCCACCGCGAGCCACGAGACGTAGCCGTCGTCCCGGTCTGCCGCTTCGTGCCGCACGAACCAGTTCGCCGCGTCGCCTTCCGGGTCCGCCAGCGCAGCGAGAAACCACTCGTGCTCTTCACCGGTGTGATTGGTCGTAATATCCCCCATAACCACCAATCCACGTTCGTGAGCCGCGTGCTGCAACTCCAGCAGCGCTTCCGTGCCACCAAGGATCGGATCGACCTCGTCGAAGGAAACCGCGTCGTACCTGTGGTTCGACCGGGCAGGGAAGAACGGGGTCAGGTAGATGACATTCACACCGAGATCGCAGATGTGGTCCAGATGCTCGATCACCCCGCGCAATGTGCCGCCAAAAACCTGTTGGGGCCCGGTCTCGGGGCGACCGTCCACCGGCTCGTCCCAGGCCGCCGGATGAGCCCACTCGGGCAGATCCTCCCGGGGCCCACCACGTTCGTGCGGCTCAGCGCTCACGTCTCGGGCAAAGCGATCCGGGAAGACCTGGTAGACCACGGAGCCGGTGGCCCATGACGGCGGGGCGGGGTAAGTCACGAGGCGGAAGTCGGCCGCGTCGGGCACGTCGCGCTGGTGCAACCCCATTCCATTGAGCCACTGGTATGCCGGCGGCCCGCCTTCGCGATCCGCTGAAGGCGCGTCCCGGACGTAGCTGAGCAGAAAGCGATAGTTGGTGACCGGGTTGTGGCATCGCACGTCGGCCTGCCACCACTGCTCGGCGTCGTCCACGTTGCCGACTTCGTCCGCGGTGACGACTTTGTCCGCGTCGAAGGCTTCTCCTGGATCAGCGATCCGCCGAGCCTGGACGAACTCTTGCTCCCCGTCGGGAGCGGTCCGCACGTGGACTTCGTCTACCGGTCTCCCCGCCGGTACCCGCAGCCGGATCTGGACAGTGTCGCCCAACAACGGTGTCTGAGTGCTCACATACAGTGCCGACCCGTCGTGATGAGGGTCAGCCAGGTAGGACGGCATGGCTACTTCACCGAGCCGCTCGTCAGGCCCCCCACGAGTTGCTTCTGCAGGGCGAGATAGACCAACACCACCGGGATCGAGGCGATCAGTGCGCCTGCCACGAACTGCCCGAA
>JBBSKS010000242.1:0-3488 GCA_038256095.1 Actinomycetales bacterium
GGGGGATACGTCTTGGCTGGATTGGGCTTTCTATTCCTCGGCATCTTTCATATGAAGGAGGGCTTCGACTCCTTCAAGGACCAGATCGACCTCAGCGCCCTGGCGATGACCGGCGTCGCTGGGCTGCTCGTCTACACCCTGATCGGCGCAATCGCCACCGCCGTCATGCAATCCAGCCACGCCACCCTGGTGTTGATCATCACCGGCCTGGCCGCTGGTCAGATCTCGTATGAGAACGCCCTCGCGTTGGCCATCGGGGCAAATATCGGGACGACCATCACCGCTGTTATCGGCGCGGCAACCGCTAACTACCAGGGCAGACGACTAGCCCTGGCTCATGTGATCTTCAACGTCGCCACCGCCGCCATCGCCTTAATTTTCATTTCCCCCCTGCAAGGAGCGGTTGACTGGATCGGCGGATGGGTCGGCATTGCGCCCGATGATTACACCCTCAAACTGGCGGTGTTCCATACGCTGTTTAACCTTCTCGGTGTCGCCATAATGCTGCCACTCATGCCGCACTTGATCGCCTTCTCGAAGCGGATGCTCCCCCAGCGCGAGCCGGGGGTCAGCCAGCCGCGTTTCCTCAACGACGCCGTGGGCGCCTATCCCGAAACCATCGAGGCGGCCCTGGATGCCGAGGTCGCTCACTTGCACGACAACGCCATCGAACTGATCGCGCACGGCCTGAGCCTGCACCGAACGTCAATGTACGAATCCCACGACTTGAAGGCAACTGTCCGATCGCAGCGGGAGCCGTTCGATCTCGACCTCGACACGGCATACGAGCAACGGGTGAAGGTCTTGTATGCCGCCATCCTGGACTTCGTAAACGGCCGCTCTGCCGGCGAGATCCCGGTCGAAACGGTCCAGCGCATGCATACGTTGCGCGAGTCGGCCGAGCACATGGTGCGGGCGGTGAAAGAGGTCAAACACATGCGCGTCAACACCCTCCGCTTCACCGCCGCTGACCAGGGAGAAATCTCTGCCCTGTATGACGAACTCCGCACCCAGATTGCGTGGATTCTCATCGCCCTCAAGGAACTCAAGGACACTCCCGAAGACGACCGCAGCGCCCTGTGGCTGGAGGATGAGCGCACACGGATCCGCGCCGAACGCGGCCAAACCAGCGCAGCGGTCGAGGCCTTGATGCGGGGCGGCTCACTGAGCGCAACGGCCTCAACGTCGTTCATGAACGACGCCAACTACGCCTTTCGGGCGATGAAAGAGCTCGTCGACGCAGCCCGGCTCTACTACGGCGAACGTGAGGGCCCCCTGGCCGAGGTGGAACGGCTCTTGGAGCCGGACGAAGATGTGGAATTCTCCGACCCCCCGAGCCGCCCTATGCGCGGCCAACCCTAAGGAGCACGCTGATCATGACTATGGATGAGACCGCCGCCCAACTCGCCAAGTACAAAAAACGGGTCAAGAAGGGCAAGGCCCACAAGATCAAACCGAAACACGTCAAGCACATCCGCGAAAAATTGCACCGCAAGCGAGACGAACTCGAAGCACGGATGGCTGAGGCTGCCGACGACAAGGAGCGTGAGCATTTAGCGAAGAAGCGTGCGACAGTCGATCACCTCATTGACCGGGCCGACTGGCTGCATGAGCAGATCTAGCTTGTAGACATTGACGCTTCAGGGTTGCCGGGTCAGGCATAGGTCATGGGGAGCCACCTAGTGAAACTCGATCTCCTTCCAGCAGTTCTTGAGACGGTGTCGCCGCCGACCGGACACCAGAAAGATGACGACTACAGCGATCTCGACAACCTCGCCGATCTCTTGGCCCGGCTCGGACATCGCTGCCGCGGTGGGTGCCCCAAGAGCAATACTCTCTCGCCGGACTTATCTGCGTCGTCCCGCGAGGCCACGTATCCGGCTCCGTGGCCTTGGTTTTGCTATACGTCACTCAGCGACCCGGACCTCTTGCCGAGACCTGTCGGGGGCTGCGGGCCGTCAACCATTGCGTTCGCCACGATCAGATTCGTGTCGTCCACAGAGATGACGGCAGTGGGTGAGCCTTAGCACCTGGACCCCTAGGCCCCTGCATCACCGCCGTGGCCGAGGCTGGTGTTCACAGCGCACTGTCCCTGCCATTGCTACTGCCCGACCACGTTGTCGGGGCGATCAACGTCTACGCGCTCGGGCGAGAGGCCGCAGCGCGATTGCGCGAAATCAGCCACCACGAACACACAAAACTCGTCGAGGTCGCCGAGCGCGTTGCCTCACACGCGAGTGCCGGTGCGAATCAGCCCCAAACTTTCAGGGTCCTGACGCTGACCGCAGAACCAGTGAGACTCGCGGTCTGCGCCCTCACATCCGGATGATTCATCCCGCGGTCGGGAACGCTGCGCGGAGTCACCAGCATGGCCACTCTTGCTCATGCTTTCGTGGACCTGCTCTCAGCCGTCCTTGCCTCCGATGACCCGTCCCTAAGCTCAACCCTCGATGCTCTCTCGGACGCTCCGCTCGTGACAGTGCCGACGCTCATCGGCTTCACCGTGCACGCCGACCGATTCTCCCTTTCGTGGGGGCCGGGTATGCCAGCTCGACCGGGTGATCCTCTTGGTGCACGCTCGACGCTGAGCTGGGAGCAGACCTCCACAGCGGATGTGCCGCTGACGCTGGTGATTTTCGCAGCGCGCGCAGGCGCTTGGGTGGATTTGGGGGCTGACCTGGCCTGGCTCACTCGCGACTCACCTCAGCGTTTCATCTTTGATCGCGATCTCGTCGCCACCATGACGTCGGACGTCACGAGCCCGACGAAGGCACAAACCTGGCGGTTGCGGCCGCAACCGCGCTCGCCTCCCTCAACCATTGAGCACATTGGCGTCTAAACCTCGGTCGGTCTTCGAGCCGAGGAACCTACGCAGCGCGACCACGCCAGCGCGCAGATCGCCACCCGTAACTAGCAGGTCCACCGTCCCGACACGCTGACCGGTGATCACTTGGCCTAACCCGTCAGACGGCCAGATTTCTTCGAGTGTCAGGGTTGCCATGGCCTTCGTCTCCCGGTGATTTGGCCCCGGCCAAACGAGGGCGCCGGGCGCCTTGCTTAAACTCATCCGACATGAGCCCACCACTGCCGAAGCCAGGATCCGCAACGGCCTTCTCCAGTCCCATGGCGCTGGGCCTCGCGGCCCTAGGTCGTCCTGGATACGTCAATCTTGGCCACGGCGAGGACGTTCGTGACGCGTCAGTGGAGGGCATGCGCGCACATGCTTGGGACATGCTCGATGCCGCGTATGCCGAAGGGTTGCGACACGTGGACACCGCGCGTTCTTACGGGCTGGCAGAGCAGTTCCTCGGTGGTTGGCTGCACGATCGCGGCCACGCCGACATCGCGGTCACCTCCAAGTGGGGCTACACCTACACCGCCGATTGGCGCACCGACGCCGAGCAGCATGAGGTCAAAGACCACACGCTCGCCACCTACCAGCGCCAGATCGCGGAAACGTCGGCGACCTTGCCGAGGTTGGATGGCTA
>JBBSKS010000243.1:0-3468 GCA_038256095.1 Actinomycetales bacterium
CAACCCTTGGCGCGCGTTCAAGGCGAAGGACCTACGGCCGTAGGATCTGGACTTCGCTGGTGAACCGCGCCAAGACATCGCGGTCGACCTCGACGCCGAAGCCGGGCCCGGTCGGGACATCGACGACGCCGTCGTGCATCAGCACCGGCTTGGTCACGATGTCTTGGGCGTAGAAGCGGTCAGACCCCGAGATGTCGCCCGGAAGGGTAAACCCAGGCATACCAGCCAAGGCCGCGTTGGCGGACCTCCCGATCCCGGTCTCCAACATCCCGCCGCACCAGACCGCGATACCGTTCGCTCGGCATACGTCGTGAATGGACCTAGCTTGTAAATAGCCGCCGACCCGGCCCGGCTTGATATTGATGACTGACGCCGCGCCCAGGGCGATCGCGTCGGCTGCGGCCTCGGGGGAAACGATCGACTCGTCCAGGCACATCGGGGTGCGCATCTGCTTGGCCAACTCGGCGTGCTGACGGATATCGGCCTCACCCAGGGGCTGCTCGATCAACAGGAGGCCATAGTCGTCGAGCTTCCTCAGATGAGCCGCATCGACCAAGGTGTATGCCGCGTTGGCATCGACCTGGAGCAGCATCTCGTCGCCGATTTCTTTGCGCACCGCGGCAACAGGCTCGAGGTCGGCACCAGGTTTGATCTTCAGTTTGATGCGCGCATATCCGGCCTCGACATACCCCCGCACCGTCTCAACCATCTCGGCCGTCGAGTCCTGGATCCCGACAGAAACGCCCGATGGCACCGTGGTCCGCGTGACCCCAAGGTATGCCGCGAACGAGAGATCTGAGGCACGCAACTGGGCATCGAGCACGGCCATCTCGATCGCCGCTTTAGCCATCGGGTGCCCGACCAGGTGCCCCAGGTGGGCAGCGACTGACTCGGCTCGGAGGTCAGCGACATCGAACAGGACCGGCGCGATCCACCGCTGGGTGACCTCGGCGGCAGCGGTCAGAAACTCCGACGAATACAGCGGAGCCTTCGACGCCACGCACTCGCCCCATCCCGTGATCGAACCGGCGGGGGTGTCCACGATGGCTTCGACGACGTACGCAGACTTGGTGGTGTCGGTGCCGAAGGATGTGGTGAACGGCGCCACCAAAGGTATCGCGACATGGTGCAGTCGCAGCTCGCGCAACTTCATGGGGACTCCTGGGTCGAGGGCGGATCGGAAGGTTGGCTGGCACGGGTCAGGACGTAGGTGTCGGGGCGTTCGAAGTCGGTGACCTGCCAGCCAGCGGCCATCAGCGAGGTGAAGGCTTCGCGGCTCTGAGCGCGCCAGGCGACAGCCGCTGCGGGGTCGCTGCGGCGTAGCGCTTCGATGTCAGGTGGAACGAAGACCCGGGTGATCTCGGTCGCACCAGCGGAACTTGGGGGTGCCAAGGACTCCAGGAGATCCCAGCGGATCATCATCCGGTCTGAGGCATGCCCCGCGTTGAGGCCGTCGGTCATCGCGCCGTAGTGGTCCGGGTAGTAGGCCACCGCACGAGCGCCGAGCGTGATCATGTTGAACGAGGCGTTGCGGGCAACAAGGGGGTCAAACGTCCACGTGATCGCATCGATCCCGTGCTGCAGACACCACGCGCGCTGGTGCAGTTTGAGCGCTCGGCCCACTCCGCGCCCGGCGTCCGCGGCCAAGACCCCAGCGATGTGCGAGTGCAGCGGTCGACCGGGTGGGCCGAAGAAGCCAAGACTCGCCCCGACCATCTGCGCTGTGTCGTTGCGGGCGACGCCAACGTAATTACCTGAGTGGGCCAGCGCGACCATGGTGCTCTGCTCTAAGACGTCGATGCCAACAGGGGACTCCCAGACCTCGTTGAAGAGGTCGGAAATTTCCTGGCAGTCCGCAGCGCCGGTCGCAATCATCACTTCGACACCGGCTCGATTGGCCGCCGCGCTTGCCCGCTCCCACGCTTGAAGTTGGATCGCAGGATCAATAGTCACTCGAGGTGTCCCGGCGGATCCGAGGACAACAATCGTTGGATCAGGGCCGCGAGTATCGCGGTGCGGGCCGGGATCTCGGCGATGATCGCGTGTTCGTGGTCGGCGTGTGCTCCGGCCCCGACCGCGCCAAGGCCATCGAGGGTCGGCGCTCCCAGCCCCGCGGTGATGTTGCCATCGGAAGCACCCCCCACTTCGACGCCCTCGGGCCTCGGCAGGCCCAGCCCATTGCAGACCTCAGCGAGCGCGCCATACAGGCCCATCGCCGATTCGCGCTGCAACGGCGGGCGATCGATCCCGCCCTCCACCGTGATCCGAGCGTCGCGATGGTGAGGTGTCAAAGACCGTAAGGCTGAATCGACACGGCGTTGCTCAGTTTCACTGCGGGCCCGAGAGTCCACATCGATGTATGCCGAGGCGGGCACCGTGTTGCTGCTGCTGCCCCCGGCCATGGTCGTGGGGATCACGCTGGTGCCGGCTTCGTCGTCGCCCAAGGCAGCGATGAGAGAGATCTGGTGAGCCAACTCCACTCCTGCGTTGACCCCAGCCTCGGGCTCCAAACCGGCATGCGAGGCCTTGCCGTGCACCGTCACTCGGAACTTCGAGGCCCCCTTGCGCCCCACCTTGACCGCACCGCCGGGGGCGGCGGCTTCAAGCACCAGCACCGAGGGCAGGTCGGCGACCTCTTCGGTGATGAGGCCCCGTGACGTCTCGGAGCCGACCTCTTCGTCGCCGGTCACCAGCAGACTCAAACCGGTCAGCGGCACGCCGTCGGCTTGGAGCATCGCCGCGGCGTGGATGGCCATCACCAGACCGGTCAGCATGTCGAAGGAGCCGGGCCCGCGCAGAATGCCATCTTCGGTGGAAAAGGGCAGTCGTTCCAGCGTCCCGTGCGGCCACACCGTGTCTTGGTGGGCGAGCACCAGCACGCGGATCGGCTGCTTACCGTGGCTGTCGTTGGTGTCTTTATCGAATCTCAACCGGAGGTGGGTGACGCCATCGACTAGGAGCGTCTCGACCTGCATACCCAGACGTTCATCAATCAAGGCGGCTATGTCGCCAGCCCCCCGAGCAACGGCCGCGTGATCGCTCGAAGGTGTTTCGAGCGTGATCAGACGCTCCAGATCGACCAGCATCGCCGGCAATCGCTGCTCGGCGGCTGCGACCAATCCCTGACTCATATGTGCCTTTCGAGACCTATGCGGCACATACGCCGTGCCACGTGTGGCGAGCCTATCGGGCCGCGTGATCCGGGATCCGAGCTGTGATCCGACGTCGACCTACGGAGGGTGTGCAGACTGGGGTCATGGCTTCTGAGTCTTCGCGTAGCACTCGCTTCTGGACCATAGGTGTCGTGGCGGTCGTTGCGGGGGTGGTCGCCATTGCAGTGATCGCCGTCCTCGTCGATAGCGACGAGCGGCCTCCGCCCTCCGCCCTTCACCCGGCTAAGCGCTGAGCAACAGGTCTACGACACACGGGGTCTGCTCACCGCGGAGAGAATCGGGCAGATCGAGGAAC
>JBBSKS010000244.1:0-3440 GCA_038256095.1 Actinomycetales bacterium
GGCCGCACCGGCATGGGCTGTCGACTCTTTAGACGAGCTGCCGCGACGGATGGAGACCAGCGGGCGGATAGCACGCAGCGTGGATCGGGCCTGTCTTGATGCGGTCGAGGCTGCGGTCCTGGAATCCCAGGTAGGCGAGGTGTTTGAGGCCGTGGTCGTGGACGAAACGAGCGGCGGCAACCCGGTCATCCAGATCAAGCACCCGTCCATCACGGGATACGCAGAGGGATCCGCCGAGGTGGGCAGCACCATCAGCGTGGAGTTGGTGGCCGTCAACGTGACCAAACGTAGCGCCTCGTTTGTGGTGCGCAACGAGTAAGGCCGCTCTGGCTAAGGACGGCCCTACTCGGCATGCGAGCGACGTCTAGGTCAGAGGTTGCGGGTGCGGTTGTCGAGCGACCACGCTTAATCGTCGAAGTACGGCGAGAGCATGATCGTCGGGCCGACGATCCGGTTGATGCGGGAGTTCACGCTGTTGAGGTAGCCCGTGCCGGAGTTCCAGGCGAGCCACACACTCCATTCGGGGCTCGTGGTGCCCGAGCAGCGTTGCAAGGTTTGGCCGGTGAAGGGCGCCTCGCCCGGGTACCCGTACGCGACTTCGAAGTATGTCTTGCCCTTGTTGACGGTGAAGCCCTGGCCGCCGACACGGCTGACGATGTGTTGACCGTTGCGGGCGTTGATGATCGCCACGCCCATGTCTTCGTCGAAGTCGGAGTCGTTGATCCAGTCGTTCTTGGACCACAACTGGCGGGCGCTCCACAAGCCGTCGGCGCTCAGGCCGTTCGCGTAATCGGGGGCGAAGGTCCAGTTGGTAAACCAGGAACTGCCCTCACCGGGCTTGGTGAAGAAGACCTTGCCGGCGCGGCGCTTAACGGCCTGGGGGTATTGCGTCGTGAGGATCGTCTTCAGTCCCTGGCTCATGGGCGCCGAGCGTGTGCGGACCGTTGTACCCATGGCGTTGTTGCCAGGCTTGACGCGGCCGTCGCGGGTGAACTCTGGGGCGGCGAAGCCCTTGACGCTGCGCTCGCGACCTTCCTGTTTGGCCTGCTCTTCGTCCGGCTTGCCGCTCTCGATCAGCTACTTCTGCTCCTTGTCGAGACGCTGCACCGCCTCTTGGTATGCCGGGTCGGCCGCTGCTGGCTTGGCTGACTTCATCCGTTCGGGGGTCCAGTAGGCCTCCAGCGACTCCTGCTCAGTGGCCTTGGGCCGACGGCCTTGCGCCCTGCCTCGGTGGCTTCCTTGGTCAGGAGGGCCTTTCCGTCAGCGTTGCTTTCGCACCCCTCGTCGACGTCCTCGGAGGCTGCGCTCAGCGGGGAGGTGAGAGTCGTGGCCGCCGATGCAGGGCCGGACGATGACGTCCCAGCCGATGCAACGACGGTGGCCGACGGCGCGACGGCCGGGCTCGGCATACCGGCGGTTGCGGGAAGTGCCATGGCGATCGCGGCTATCAGGCCAAGCCCTCCGCTGAGGGTGTGTCGTGTTTTCATCGTCCGTGTCCTTACCTCGAGATGGCACCTGGTGCGACCACCGTGCCTAGTCAGAGGGGAGCATCGGCCCCGGTGACACCACGCGAATGCGCCACGGTCCGGGTCGTGTGACAGCGTCAACCGGCCAGACTCGGGACAAACACGACCGCCGAGGCGGTAGGGTCACCGACGTGGATGAGTCGGCTAGGCGGCCGCGTCGAGGATTGCCCTTGCGGGAAATCACTCGCCGAGGAACGTCCGGGCTCCACAGGGCAAGGTGGTGGCTAACGCCCACCCGGGGCGACCCGCGGGACAGTGCCACAGAAAATAAACCGCCATCGGGCAACCGGTGGTAAGGGTGAAACGGTGGTGTAAGAGACCACCAGCACGCCAGGTGACTGGCGTGGCTAGGTAAACCCCACCTGGAGCAAGACCAGACAGCACACGTTCGAGGGCGGCCCGCCCGAGTGTGCGGGTAGGTCGCTAGAGGTGGCTGGCAACAGTCACCCAAGATGGATGGCCGCCCACGTCGCAACGCCAGCAATGGTGCGGCGTCGACAGGACCCGGCGTATCGGTTGACTCATCCACACCAAGCCGCTGACCTGCGGTTATGTTGCTAGCCGTCCGTGGCGGTCCGCAGTGGGTCCGCAAGAGCCCCGAGTACCGTATCTACCGCATCGCGGGTTCGGTCCTCGCTGTCGGGCCAAAGGTGGCTATATGTGTCGAGCGTTTCTGCCGCCGTGGCATGGCCGAGCCTGACTGAACCACCTTCACGGACTCCCCGTGGCGAATGAGTAGAGATGCATAAAAGTGCCTCAGAGAGTGCACCGTGACTTTGACATCGGTGCCCGAGTTAACCCGAGCCTGGCCCCACCAATCCGAGAACGCCGAGCGCGACCACGGCTCCCCTGTAGGTCGAGTGAAGATCAGACCCCCGTCACCCTCCGGGAAGGTCCGCAGATGGACAGCGAGCGCATCGACGACAGATTGGGGGAGCGGGATAGTCCTCACGCTGGCATCGGTCTTAGGTGGCCCAAACGCGCCGCCATCAACAATCTGACGGTCAACTCGCACGGTCCGACGCAAAAAGTCCACGCGGTCTAACGTCATACCAAAGATCTCGCCTTGCCTCATCCCCGTTCCAGCCGCCACGGTGGCCATGCACCGGTGGCGTGGGGGGTCTTTGCCTCGGACAATGGCGTCGTTGTAGATCTTCGCGGCCCAGGCGCCGTAGTGGATGCGTCGTTGCTGATGGCGAACGGGAATTTTTAACCGAAGTCGCCCAGCATGGACCAAGGCCGCGCTCGGGCGTCGATTACCAAACTTCGCCCCGAGCGCGACCGTTAGCAGTCAGCGACCAGCGACCAGCCTTTTGAACCCGGCTGCCGGCTTAAACGCTGGCGCATTGCTTGCGGCGATCTTGATGGCTTCGCCGGTCTGTGGGTTTCGACCGGAGCGGGCCGCACGATGCCGCCGTTCGAAGGTGCCGAGGCCGGTCAGGACGACTGTCTCCCCGTTCCCGACAGCCTCTACAATGCTGTCCAGCGCGACAGTGACAACTGCCTCAGCCTGGGCGATGGTCAGGTCGGCCTCTCGGGCGATGGTTCGGGCCAACTCCTTGCGATTCACGCAGTCTCCTTCGATCGCTATTCCAGGACATATCAAGAACGATTATCGTTCCTGTAGGGGTCACCCTACGGCACTATGACGGGGGGAGAGCATGACCTGCGCCGGGGGAGGACCGCGTTGGTAAAAAACAACGGGACGAGGAGCACGCCGACTTCGGCTGACCGGACTTGGCCGATCGTGCGGGCGCAAGCAGGCCGCTCGACGAGATGTGGTGGCCGAAACCGGGGCTAGCGCCGGTGACCTGACAGGTTCGAGACATAAGCAACCTTCCGTGTACGATACGAGAACGATTCTCATAGTCTACATGGAAGAGGCGCAGCGTGAAGAAGGATCTGCATCCGCCC
>JBBSKS010000245.1:0-3416 GCA_038256095.1 Actinomycetales bacterium
ACGCGGCGACGTATGCCGCATGGTTGCCTTCGGGGACTTAGCTCAGCTGGTAGAGCACCGCCTTTGCAAGGCGGGGGTCAGGGGTTCGAGCCCCCTAGTCTCCACCGATGTGAAAGGCCCTCACCGTGTCGGTGGGGGCCTTTCCCTTGCCGGATGGAATCACAGCGACGGCGGACTAGTAATGCCTGTTATACCAGTCTTTAAGTGTTATTATGGCTGGTATATCAGGCTTAATGGGATGCGGAGTGTGGTCACTGTGCAACGGAAGCAAACGCCAGCGCGGGTGCAGCGCGCGGCGACAGAGATCGGCTCCAACCTGGCTGCGTGGCGGCGCATGCAAAACCTGACCGCGGTCCAGGTCGCGGAGCGAGCCGACATCTCGCGGGATACGCTGCGTCGACTGGAGCACGGGGATCCGGGTGTGTCAATGGCGACGGTGCTCGGAGTAGCTCGCGCTTTGGGGGCACTGGATCGCGTTGTCGACGCACTGGATCCATATCAAACTGACTTTGGGCGAGCCCGCGCGTCGGCCTCGCTGCCGCAAAGGGTGAGGCATTGAGCGAACTGCGCGTTCATGTCGACATCGGCGGCAGCGTCGTCTTTGCTGGGATCGCGTACTTCACGCTGGGCCGAGGGGGCGTGAGCACGACCTTCGTCTATGACCCCGCATACATATCGGATCCCCGTGGGTATGACATCGAGCCAAGGTTGGTCCGACAATCAGGGCAACAGTTCGTCGATGGGCTCCCTGGGTCTTTCGGGGACTGTGCTCCCGACCGATGGGGCCGTAACCTCATTGATCGGCGTCGTCGCGTCGCGCAGACTCAGAGCCAGCGGCGTCCGCCGGGCCTGACGGATGTCGACTATCTGACGGGCGCCAGTGACGTTACCCGGCAGGGCAATCTGCACTTCAGCGAGGGCGAAGGCCCCTACCTCGACCCTGACGAGCACATTCCGACGGTGGTGTCGCTGCCCGGGTTACTCGCTTCCTCGGACACTCTGGCCACCTCTGCTGGCGCTGATGACCTTGCAGCGGTGTAGGCGTTGCTCGATGCGGGTTCCGCGTCTCTAGGTGGGGCGCGTCCGAAGGCATCAGTGCGAGGTGAAAACGGCATCCTTCATATTGCGAAGTTTCCTCACCCTGGTGACGACTGGGATGTAATGGCTTGGGAGAAGACGATGCTGGACCTAGCTGGCCAGGTCGGCTGCTCGAGGCCCACGACGGTGACGAACGGGACTACTCAGATATAGCTGAGGTCCTGCCTGAAGTGGGTGCAGCAGTCCAAGCTGACCTTTCCGAGCTGTTTGCCCGTGTCGTCTTCAATGTCGCGGTGCACAACACGGATGACCATTTACGAAATCATGGGTTTGTTCGCCGGAGTGGAGGCTGGGTGCTTAGCCCGGTCTTCGATATGAACCCGAATCCCGACATAGCGGGCGTTCGGGCGACAAGTGTCTTAGGCGCTGTGGAGGCGGGAGCCGGGATCGAGGCCCTCTCCCGACTAGCTCCTTCATGCCGTCTCTCCAAAATTCAGGCTCTGGTAATCGTTGGCCGGGTCGTCGCTGCAGTCCAAACGTGGCGGACTGTTGCGGCGGCCAATGGCATCCCGGCCAGGGAATTGTCGCTTTTCGCCCACGCCATCGATTCTCAAGTGGCGGCGCTCGCGGACCTGCACGCCTCACTCTGACGCAGTAAGGTCCCGTGATATCTCATCGAGTGCGGTGGTGAGGTCAACGTGTGGGGTCCAGCCCCAGGCGTGGGCGCGGTCGGCGAGGATCTGACCCCTCCAGGCTTCGCCTTCTTCCCAGATCGGTTCTAGGTCCAGGGCGCCTAGCACGGCTTCGACGTAATCGCCGGTCGTTGCCGGACCGCCAGATACGTTGACAGCAGTACACGCTCCCTCGAGAGGGCCGACCGCTGCGTCGTCGCTGCCCACAGTCCTGTCCATCGCCACGTCAGCCGTGAGCGTCGCGAGGTCATCAACATGAACCCACCCAAAACTCTTGTCTTGTATGGCGTGACGCGCCCATTCCTCGTCGCGCATCGTGGCTGGGCGCAGGGTGTTCCACATTGACGTCGCGCCGACACCCAGGATGGCTGGCGGCCGGATGAGGACTCGCGTCATGCCATCGATAGCCGCAATTGCGGCGTCAGTGTCGCGTTTGGTGACTGAGTAGTCGTCGCTGTCGTCATCAACCAGCGCCGATGACTCGTCGACGTCGCCTCGGCCTGGTGACCGGTCGTAAACGGCGGCGGTAGAAATGTGCACGAATCGTGAGACTCCGGCGTCACGGGCAGCCTCGACCAGGGTCGTCGTGCCCTCGACACCTACCCGCTGCTGAGTCTCACGGTCCGAACCCATCGGGTGCACGGTGCTAACCACCGAATCGGCTCCCAGCACAATGACTGCAGCGAAGTCGATGTTGGTGAAGTCGCCAACCTCCTCTTCGACGCCGGGAGCATCGGGCGCAGTGCCGGCTCGTCGAACGACGGCACGCACCCGGGCTCCGCGCTCGCTGAGCTCTCGGCATACTCGGGAGCCCACCAAACCGTTGGCTCCAGTGACGACGATCAGGGGCGAAGGGTTGGGCGATGCATCAGTCATCGTTGAACCCTTGCACGGCGCCTCGCGACCAGCAACCGCGGGGTAGAGGTGATCGGAGCCCTGCCCCGCGGCGCGGTCAGGTGAGGTGATGGTCCGAGTGCCGGCGTTTTCGTAGGTGGCTTCGTAGGTCCGATCGACCTCTTCGTAGTCGTTGGCCTGCACCACGGAGTAGAACCCGCCATCCACCTTGGCTTCGACCTCACCGTCGGGGGTGGTCACCGTCATCGATACCACCTGGTCGTCGAGTTCGCCGACCTCGAGGATTTCGCCGCTGTCCGTGAGCGTTTCGCGGCTGTAGAGGAGGAATACCTCCGGATCCTCGCCAGACGCCTCGGTGAAACGGGCGCTGAGCTGCTCGTCGCCGTCACCGACACAAGTGGTTTGAACCAGGCCGTTGCGGATGACGACGAACTGGTATTCGCCGGTCACATGATGAGTCGCGAGCTCCATCGGGTCGAAGGTCAGCGTGCTGCTCACCAGTTCTCTGCGATCGGCGCCGTAGTTCTCCGCGTCCATCGCGAGCCGGAAGCAGTCACCTTCGAAGGCGTCCTGCTTGTCTTGAGAAAGGACCGTTTCCGACGGCGCCGGGTTCGCTGGGGTCAGTCCCAGGTCGTCACCACGCAAGGCGGGCCCGATCACAATGGCTGCACCAACGGCGGCTGCTGCGAGGCCGGCACTGACAACCAGCCAGCGCTTCTTGATGTCGCGGGGGGCATCGTCGAAATCGGATCGACCGAAGGTGGCCACATCGGCGCCGTCGTCTGACACCGCACCGTCGGTCACGGCCACCGCCGCGCCAAGGCACGAGCT
>JBBSKS010000246.1:0-3398 GCA_038256095.1 Actinomycetales bacterium
GTGATCGTAAACGTCGATCCTTTGCCGGGTCCGGGGCTGGCGGCCTGGACCCGGCCGTCGTGGGCGTGGACCAGGGCTCGGGTGATGGCCAGGCCGATACCGCTGCCCCCGTGCTGGTCGCGGTTGTCGCTGTCGATGCGGTAGAAGCGCTCGAAGACGCGCGGCAGGTGTTCGGCGGTGATGCCATCACCGGTGTCGGTGACGCTGAGCTGAATGCTCTGGCCCCTGCTTAAGGAACCGATCGTGACCTGCCCACCCGCCGGGGTATGCCGTAGCGCGTTGCTGAGCAGATTAGAGAGCACTTCCTGAAGCCGGTCCGGGTCGACCAGCACCACACCGTCATCTGAGGGGTTGAGGGATAGGGTCACGCTGGCGCGGTTGAACGTTGTGGCGGCGGCCGCGACGGCAGATGTGAGCAGGTCTGTGACGTGAACCGGTTGCCGGTGCAGCACCGCGCGGCCTTCTTCGGCGGCCGCGACCCGGGACAGGTCGTCAATCAAGCGTTGCACCCGGCTCAACTCGGCTTCGATAGTGGCGAAGTTCTTCCGGTTTGCTGGCAGGACCCCGTCTGCTAGCGCTTCGTGGTAGCCGCGGATCGTGGTCAACGGGGTCCGCAGCTCGTGCGCCAGATCGCGCAGCACCTCCGCTCGGGTGCGTTCGGTGGCGGCGAGATCGCGCGCCATCTGATTAAAGGATCGTCCGACCGCGTCGAACTCCGACCCCAGCCCGGACTCGGTGACTCGTGTGCCGTAGTGGCCGTCGGCGACTGCAGCGGCCGCCCGGGCCATCGCCGTCATCGGGTTGACCACCTGGCGGGTGACGTACCAACTGACCGCCAGGCCGGTCAAGACCGCCGCGAGGACACCGATCAGCAGGGAGGTCAGCATGGCCCTGGCAAAAGCCGCCTGCAGGTGCGGGGCCAAGTCGTCGGGGATCGGGCCTGCGCTCAGCTCTATGTGCGCGCGGAATAGGCCAGGGGCCAGCAGCAGGGCCACCCCGAGCAGGGTGATGCTCCCGGCCAGGATGACCAGTGCTTGGGCCAGCAGCAGGCGTGGCCCGAAGCCGATGGTGCGCCGCTGTGCACTCATCACCCGGCGCCCATCCGGTAGCCGACCCCGCGGACCGTGTGGACGAAGCGTGGCGACTGCGGGTCGTCGTCAAGCTTGCGGCGCAGGTTGGCGACGTGAACCTCGATCACGTGGTCATCGCCGAACCAGTCCTCACCCCATACCTGCTCCAGAAGCTGGTGCCGAGCGAAGGCCATCCGCGGACGCGTCGACAGGGTGTCCAGGATGTCGAACTCGGTGCGGGTCAGGTCGACGAGGTCGCCGCCGAGCCGCACCTCCCGGGCCACCGGGTCGATCTGCAAGGCCCCGAACCGCCGCGGTGGCTCGGCACTGACGTCGCCCGCCCGTGGGCGACGCAGCATCGCCCTGACCCGGGCCACGAGTTCACGCGGGGAAAACGGCTTACCGACGTAGTCGTCGGCGCCGACCGAGAGCCCGATGAGACGGTCGATCTCTTCAGTGCGGGCGGTGAGCATGATGATGTAGGCGTCGGAGAAGGTGCGGATCCGTCGGCAGACCTCGATGCCGTCCATGCCAGGCAACATCAGGTCCAGCACGATGACGTCCGGTCGGCGCGACCTGGCCAGGTCCACCCCGGTCTCGCCGTCCGCGGCAACATCAACAGTGAATCCCTCCTGCTCCAGGTAGCTCGCGACCAGCCCGGAGATGGACGGGTCGTCCTCCACGACCAGAACCCGCACGCCCACTGCGGGCGGGTGCGGGTGCTGGCCCAGAGGGCCCGGGGCCTCGGTAGGAGCGCTCACTCGTGCTCCGACATCTCCACGAAGTCATCGTGCCAGGAGTGGTACCACACGTCACCGGTGCTGGCGTGCACCGAGATCATGCCGGTGATCTCGCCGTCCCGAAGGGTGTGCAGCGTGTAGTAGCCGGGAAACTGCGCCGGGTCCTGCGAGGTGAGTCCCTCGCCCTGTTCCGCCAGCCAGTCGTCAGCGATCTGCTGTGCCTGCGGCGCGGTGATCCCAGCGGTCGAGCCACCATTGCGGCCCATCATCGCGAACCTGGTGTTCCACATTGTGGCCGGGCCCATCTCGGGTCGCACCGCCCCGGAGCGGGGGTCGATGAGCACCTCGGTGACCTTGGTCCCATCGGGCTCCTGCAGGTCGGCGTAATAGTGGTTCTCGAAGCGCATCACCTCGCCCACCTCCAGACCAGGTTGTACGACCTCGGCGTAGCCTGCGGCGCGGTCCCTGGCCTGGTCCAGGTCATCGACCGGCTCGGCATCCTGCTGCTTGGACCACCCGTAGTCGCCCATCATCCCGTCATAGTCTGAGCCGCTCATCATCCCTGACCCGTCCCACTCAGAACCCAAGCCCCAGCCAGAACCAGACTGCTGGGTCACCAGCCACGTTCCCGAAGCCAGCAGGGCGACCACAGCGAGTACGGGCACCCACAACCCACGACTCCAACGGCCTCTGCTCTGTGTTGTTGCCATGGCCGGGCTCAGCGCTCCGTCGCACGCGGCGAGCGGGCTGAGCGAAGCGTCTCGCGCATGCGGTGGTAGGTCGCCTCGTCGATCTCGCCAGCGGCGAAGCGACGGTCCAACACCTCATCGGAGGTCTCCTGCCACGACCGGTCGCCACCGGCTCCACCACGCCGATCGTGGCCACCGGGCCTAAAGGCTCGGGTCACCAACCAGACGATCAGGGCCACCAAAGCAACCCAAAAAACCACCATGGCGATCATGCCGCCGACGCCCATACCCATCCCATATCCCATCATCACGAACTCCCTTTCACTGTATTTTCTTGTCGATGTGTCCAGTCTCGGCCAAAGACCTCAGTCCCCGCCCAGGATTTCCCTCAAGATCCGATCAAGACCAAGCGAGCCGGCCCATTCCACCACCGGGACGAGAGCCGACCCGCACCTGACCTGCCCGTCAGGACCTGCCTTGGACGAACACCCGCCATTGCATGGCCCGTCGTTGATGTCCACCACCCCGGTTTTCTCCCGGCGCAAGTCCACAGGATCACTGGTGACGTGAAGGCAGCGGGTTTCAGGTGGTGGCGCGGGCTTGGCTGAGCAGGGCAGCGTCAGTGGTCCTGGCCAGAAGGTCAGGGCTGTCCGGTCGCTGTGCCAGGGCGGTGAGCGCGTCCGGAGGCGTTCCGGTCTGCCAGATTCTGGCCCGCAGGTACTGAAGCCTAGGGCCTGGCGTCATCCGTCGTGAGGACTTCGTGGTGCAGTTCTCGGCGGCTAGATCGCCTTTGGTTCGCTACCATCGCCAGCGGGCTGCAAGAGTGTCTTGCCAGCCCCAACCCAAAGGAGCCGTGCATGACTTACACCCACACCATCACCGTCCCCCTGCCTTACGCA
>JBBSKS010000247.1:0-3324 GCA_038256095.1 Actinomycetales bacterium
CGCGCTGCGGTCGAGAGTTCAGTCGCGGTCGAAGAGTCGGCGGAGGCCGTCAATATCTAGACCTTCGAGGGTCGACACACGTGCACCGCCTAATGAAGCATCGACCTCGACCATGTGGGCCACCACGAGCGTCGCCGCCCCTGAGGCAATGGCCGAGCGAGCACCCGTCGGTGAGTCTTCGACCGCCATGCAGTCACTCGGGTCGACCCCCAGGCGCTGCGCGGCCAGCAGGTAGGGCGCCGGGTGGGGTTTGCCGTCTGCCACCTGATCACCGGTGACCACGACGTCGAAGGTGCCTTCGGGGAACGCGCCGACCAGCACGGTCGCCAGTGGCTCCCACGACATGGTCACCAACGCCATCGGCACCCCTGCTTCCCGCAGCTCGGCGATGAGTTCGCGAGCCCCGGGGCGCCACGGCATACGGGTGCGGACGCGCTCAATCACCCTCGTCAACAGGGTGTCCACGATGGTCTGCGGTGATCCGGTCAACGGTGTGGTCTCTAAGAGCACCTGAGCCGACCGGTTCAGGTCGCTGCCGACTAGCTCCAAACCCTGCTCGTGACTCCACGTGCCGCCCGCCTCCTCGACCAGCGACGTCTCCTCGGCCATCCAGTAAGGCTCGGTGTCGATGATCGTTCCATCCATATCCCACAGCACGGCAGCGGGGAACGAAGGCGAAGTCATTCCGCAGACTGTAGTCGGCGACCGTAGGGTGGCACCGAACACTATCGATGCCACGCGGAAAGAGGTCGCATGATCGAGCTGGAGGCCATTGAGCCACTGACCGATCCGATCGTCATTGCAGCTTTTGAGGGGTGGAACGATGCGGGGGGGTGCGCGACCGGGGTGATCGAGCATCTGGCGTCGGTCTGGAACGCCACGTTGATCGCGGCGATGGACCCCGAGGACTACTACGATTTCCAGGTCAACCGGCCCAAGATCACCGTGCTCGACGGCAAGCGGTCGATCGAATGGCCCACCACCCGGGTGATGTTGATCCGCGACTCGCCGGTCGGGCGCGACATCCTTTTGATCTTGGGCATCGAGCCGTCGGTGCGCTGGCGGTCCTACAGTTCGGAGATCTTGGCCTTCGCGGTGCACCACGACGCCACGATGCTCATCACTCTCGGGGGTTTGCTGGCCGACGTGCCGCATACTCGCCCGATCCCGGTGGGCGTCACGTCAGAAGATGCGGGGCTGCGGGAGTTGAGCGACGACATCGAGCGCAGCACCTACGAAGGCCCCTGCGGCATCGTCGGCATCTTGCACGATCAAGCACAGCAGGTCGCGTTGCCGAGTCTGTCGTGCTGGGCCGCCGTGCCGCACTACGCCGGGGGCGCGCCGTCGCCCAAGGCGTCGCTGGCGCTGCTAGGACGTCTGGAGGATCTGCTGTCGTGCGTCATTGACGACACTGAATTGGTTGAGCAGGCCCGAGCCTGGGAGCGCGGCGTCGACGACTTGGCTGAATCTGACGACGAGGTCCGCGAATACGTCACCTCCTTAGAGGAGACCCAAGACACCGCCGATCTTCCTGAAGCCAGCGGTGACGCGATCGCGAAAGAGTTTGAGCGCTACCTACAACGCCGCGACGACAGCGGGCCCGCCACACCTTGAGCCAGCGTCGCTGAAGGCGCCGTCAGGCGTGGGCGTCCAGCAGAGGTATGCCGAGCAGCGCCTCGATGGCCCGTGGCACCAGGGGCGAGCACGGCTGGGCTGAGGCTGAAGCCGCCCAGTCGTCGGCCACGGCGATCCCACCGGCACCGTCGAGGTCGTCGGCAAGACGTTCCCGCAGCGCGGTCACGGCGTCGTCGTCGGCCGCAGTGGGCTCCAGCGTCGCGTCAACCGTCATGGCCGCAGCACGCCATACGGCGAGTCGTTCAGTAGCCGTCGTGAGCAAATCGGCGGTGTACGTCCATGCCGTCCGATAGTGCTGGGCCACCAGCACCAAACGGATGGCCATCGGGTCGACACCGTCGGCGCGCATCTTCGAGACCAAGACCAAGTTGCCCTTGGACTTGCTCATCTTCTCGCCGTCCAGGCCCACCATCGCCTGGTGCACGTAGACCTGGGCAAACGGCCGCCGACCGGTCAGCGAGCAAGCCTGCACGGCGCTCATCTCGTGATGTGGGAAAATCAGGTCGGCGCCGCCGCCCTGGATGGTAAAGCCCATCCCGAGGTAGCGCAGCGCAATCGTCGAGCACTCGATGTGCCAACCGGGTCGGCCATCGCCCAACTCGCCACCGGGCCACGACGGCTCGCCCTCACGTTCAGCGCGCCACAGCAGCGGGTCTAGCGCATCTCGCTTGCCATCACGTGTCGGGTCGCCGCCGCGGTCAGCAAACACCTCAAGCATCTGCTCCCGGGTCCACCCCGAGACCGCGCCAAACCGTGCCGCCTGGGACAGGTCCAGATAGATGTCGCCGTCCAGGGAGTATGCCTGGCCCATCGACAGCAACTGCTCGACCGCGGAGACGTCGTCCGGGATGCCCTCAACTGCGCCGATGTAGTGCTGCGGTGGCAGCACCTTCAGGGCGTGCATGTCGTCGAAGAACAACTGGATTTCTTTGGCGGCCAGGTCTTGCCAGGTGATGCCGTCACGGTGTGCGCGTTCCAGCAGCGGCTCGTCGACGTCAGTGACGTTCTGCACGTAGGTCACCGACAGACCGGCATCGCGTAAAACCCGAATCAGCAGGTCAAAGGTCACGTAGGTGGCGGCGTGGCCGAGGTGAGTCGCGTCATACGGAGTGATCCCGCAGATGTAGATCCCGACGGTGCCGCTCTCGGGGTGGACGCGCTGCTCCGCGCGTGATGGCGTGTCGAAAACCCGCAAAGGGCCGCCACTTCCGGGCAGCCGGGGCACTGACGTCGAAGACCAGGCTTTCACGTCGGTCAGCGTATCGGCTGAGCCGCAATCACCGCACCAGCATTCACCACAGGGGCCATGGCAACGGGTAGCGGCCGAACGGGACGTCCGGGAATTCCCCCGCCTCGAGCAGGTCTTCGACCCGTTGGCGCAGCGCTGCCAGCTCAGATCCGGACAGCAACGACTCGAGCCCCGTGTCGCCACCGTCGGTCAGACGATCGAGCAGCACTTCGAGTCGGGCAACGTCAGCTGCGGGCAACTCCTGGCCGGCCCAACCCCACAGCACGGTGCGCAACTTGGGCTCTACATGCCCAATCAATCCGTGGTCAAACGCCCACACGCGCCCTTGCGCGTCGACCGCAATGTGGGCGGCCTTGCGATCGGCGTTGTTGAGCACGACGTCGAGCACGGCCAGCGACGCCAGGGTCTTGTCGTCGCGGTGGACCACACTCAGGGGCTGC
>JBBSKS010000248.1:0-3320 GCA_038256095.1 Actinomycetales bacterium
AGTTGTGAATGGTGTCCGCGGAGTCGTGCGAGTGGGGGCGCACCAACGACACGACGAACCCGACTAGCCGGCCTCAGCGCGGTGGTGAGCTGGTAGGTCGGCGCCGGCGTGCTCGGCGTTGAACACTGCATCCTTGACCAGTTGGCGGACGTGGGAGTTATCGAGACGATAGAAAACTTTGGTGCCTTCGCGCCGGGTGCTGACCAACCGAGCTAGGCGCATCTTGGCCAAGTGCTGGGACATTGACGAGGCTGGTTTGCCCACCACCGCAGCCAATTCATTGACCGACAACTCGGCGTCCATCAGCGCCCACAACATTTGGACCCTGGTGACGTCGGCCAGCATCCGGAATGTTTCTACCGCCAACTCGACGTGTTCTACCGCGGGCTGCTCAGCCCCCTAGTTATCTGCATCCATGCATAGATAGTCACATGCTCGCCCTCGCCTTGCCAGCTCGGGTGCGCCGCTAACAGTCCCGACTCAGGACGCGAAGTGGTATCCACCCGCATCGTGTAGGGCGGATTCGACCTTGGCGTCCTGCAAAGCTGCGGCGCTCGTGACGGTTACGGATGACACACCGTCAGCATTGAGGTCGACCTGGACATCGTGTACGCCTTCGAGTGTTTGCAGTTCCGTGCTTACGGACTGGACGCAATGACCACAGGTCATTCCGGTGACTGCATAGGTCTTAGTCGTCGTCTCGCTGGTCATGTCGCGCTCCGTCGTTTCGGCAGATGGGTGGTTGTCGGAGTGATTGCAGCCGCAACCACAGCCGCAACCTCCCGTCGATTGTTCGGTCAGTGGTAGGGAGGTGACTTCGGTGTTCATTCGTGTTCCTCTCGATGCTCGGTAGCGGAAGACGCCGAGCTGGTTGGGGCCGCGCACGGATTGCAGGGCTTACCTGGGGACGAGTTCCTCTTTAACTATACCCCCACTGGGTATTTCGTATAGTCCAGCAAAATTCGCGGGATGTTGCTGGGCTACATGCCCATCGTGCCGTCGGCATGTGTGTGGGAGCTCATAAAGAGCGGTCGCCGAGCACGGAGAGGAGGATGCCCGCTAGTGGCGACCCCCCGGGCGGGTGTTGGGTGATGTAGGAATCCAGGCCCTCGACGATGACTGACTCCACGATGACCGACTCTATGTCGTGGGTTTGATCGGACAATTCTTATGTAGCCAAAGATACCCCTTAGGGGTATGGTGGAGACATGTCGAGTCACGTTGAACACCCGCGCCTCACCCCCGTCCTCGCAAACCTGGACATTGTGTGCGGGATGAGCGTCGAGCCTGGGGGGTCGCCCAGCGCCGAGCACGAAGGGCGACAGTTTTCGTTCTGTTCTCAGGGGTGCGCAGACAAGTTCTTGGCTAATCCCGCCAAATACCTCGCGGCTGAGACGACGATGGGTGAGGAACAGGACGTGAACGCGGCCTCCGGCGGGCCGCGTTCAACTGGGGGGGCCGACGTGGAATTCACCTGTCCGATGCACCCCGAGATCCGGCAGATGGGCCCAGGGGCATGCCCGATTTGTGGGATGGGTTTGGAACCGTCCACGGTGACCGCAGACACCGGGCCGAGCGAAGAATTGGTCGACATGACTCGCCGATTCTGGGTGGGTATGGCGTTGGCGATTCCGGTGTTCCTTCTCGAAATGGGTTCGCACCTTTTCGACTCGGTCCACGATTTCGTTCCCGCAGCGGTGTCGTCGTGGGTTCAGTTGATCCTCGCGACGCCAGTGGTGTTGTGGGCGGGGTGGCCCTTCTTTGTGCGGGGTTGGGCCTCGGTGCGAAGCCGAAATTTGAACATGTTCACACTCGTTGCGATGGGCACGGGCGTGGCGTGGTTATACAGCGTTATCGCGACCGTGGTTCCGGGAATCTTCCCCGCATCCTTCCGCGAAGGTGGCGGTATGGGTATGGGCACGGTCGCGGTGTACTTCGAAGCTGCCGCTGTGATCACCGTGCTGGTGCTGCTTGGTCAAGTGCTGGAGTTGCGCGCCAGGGAGCAGACGTCAGGGGCGATCAAAGCGTTGCTCGACTTGACACCGAAGACGGCGCGCCGGGTCAGCGACGACGGTACCGACGAGGAGATCGCGCTCGAAGACGTGGTCTTAGGGGATCGGTTGCGCGTGCGCCCTGGTGAGGCGGTGCCCGTCGATGGAATCGTCAAAGATGGCCAGTCCTCAGTCGATGAATCGCTAGTCACCGGCGAGTCGATGCCGGTGACTAAAAGGGTTGGTGACGCTGTGATCGGGGGAACGATCAATCAGTCCGGTGCTTTGGTCATGGAGGCCAGAAAAGTAGGACGCGACACGATGTTGTCACGGATCGTGGCCATGGTCGCCGACGCACAACGATCCCGGGCACCGATCCAGGGGCTAGTAGACCGCGTGGCCGGCGTATTCGTGCCGGCCGTGGTCTTAGTAGCAGCCATCGCTTTCCTGGTCTGGGCCCTGGTCGGCCCTGAGCCTAAGTTCGCGCACGCATTAATTGCTGCTGTGGCGGTCCTGATCATCGCGTGTCCGTGCGCGTTGGGTTTGGCCACGCCCATGTCGATCATGGTCGGAGTGGGTAGGGGCGCTGGGATGGGCGTCCTGATCAAGAACGCAGAAGCGCTAGAGCGGATGGAAAAAGTCGACACCCTGGTGGTGGATAAGACCGGCACCCTCACGCAGGGCCGGCCCAGTCTGACGCAGACGGTGACCGCCGAAGGGTTCGAGGCGAAAGAGATCTTGCGCTGGGCTGCGGGGTTGGAACGCTCCTCAGAGCACCCCTTGGCACAAGCTCTAGTGAGCGCCGCCGAAGAGGCGGGTATGAACGTGCCGGAAGCCAAGGACTTCCAGGCACCCACCGGGCGAGGTGTCACCGGCACCGTCGAGGGGCGGACCGTGCTCATCGGCAGTGCTGAGCTGTTGCAATCAGAGGACGTCGATACCCGCCCTTTGCAAAGCCAGGCCGACGAACTCCGCCGCGAAGGTGCAACCGCAATCTTCATCGCTATCGACGGTGTAACGGCTGGTGTCTTCGCGATCGCTGACCCCATCAAAGACACCACCGCGTCTGCCTTAAAGTCGCTGCGACAAGAGGGTATCGAGATCGTCATGCTGACCGGCGACAACCAAACCACGGCCGACGCCATAGCCGCCAAGCTCGGCATCAAAAGAGTTGAAGCTCAAGTTCTGCCCGATCACAAAAGTGACATCGTTAAGCAGTTGCAAGCCGAGGGGCGAGTAGTGGCCATGGCCGGTGACGGCGTCAACGACGCTCCCGCTTTGGCGGCGGCCGACGTCGGTCTAGCGATGGGTTCAGGCACAGACGTAGCC
>JBBSKS010000249.1:0-3277 GCA_038256095.1 Actinomycetales bacterium
AACAACACCCAACCACCACAACCACACACCCACCCAAAAGGCAGACACACAATCACGACAGCCAGGATCAAAATTGGCATCGATTTTTAGCACGCTGTTGAGTTCTCAAGAATCAAACACACACCAACATCAACCAACACAAAGTGCCAATCTCAATTTGGGGCAACCTCCTAAGCCTACACCTGCCCTGCCACCGCCGCAAATCGAAAGGATTTGATTTGAGTGGGTAGGTTTGGTGCGACTCCGTTGCTCTACCTTTCGGCTGAGCAGCGAAGCATGACAGTAGCACTGATCTGGCGTGCCGAGCAAGGCGAGGGCCGAGCGGGCGGCGTAGGCCTCAGGTTGCGCTGACGAAGGGGTTGCTGAAGCTGCCGATCCCCTCCACTGCGACCTCGACCCGCTCCCCTGAATGCACCTGCGAGATGCCCCCCGGCGTGCCGGCCAGAATCACGTCACCCGGCAGCAGGGTGAAGGCTGCAGAGAGCACCTCGATCAGCTCCGGGACCGTGTGCACCATGTCCTCGGTGGACTGATCCTGACGCAACTCCCCATCGACTCTGCACGTGATGCGCAGGTCTGAAGAGTCAATGTCGGTCTCGATCCACGGGCCTAACGGGCAGAAGGTGTCCATCCCTTTTGCGCGCGCCCACTGAACGTCGGAGGCAGCCAAGTCTTTAGCGGTCACGTCGTTGGCCACGGTGTAGCCGAAGATCACACTCGCGGCCTCGCTTGCGGGCACGTTCTTGCACATCCGCCCGATGACGATAGCCATCTCGGCTTCGTGCGCGACCTCATGCGCAAAACTGGGAATGACCACCGGATCCCCCGGACCCACGACGGCGGTGTTCGGCACCATAAACATCAACGGCACCGCGCGACGCTCATCCCCCAACGGCTCGCCGTGCGGCGCAAAGTTGTGGGCAATCCCGATGATCTTGGAGCGCGGGATGACCGGAGCCAGGAGGCGCACGTCTTCGACCAGGTGCGTCGCGCCCGTCAGTTCAATCTTGGTGTATAGCGGATCACCGCTGATCTCCGCGATTTTCTCGCCCGCCCCGTCGACGAGCCCGAACATGGGGTCTTCTCCGGTGGTGAACCTACATATACGCATGAGCAGAACCCTATCGAGGGATGCCATGTACGCCTATGGAGCATCGTCTAAACCTGAGACAACGCTCCCCACCCGCCAAGGTGGGTGCCTCAATCACGCGAGGCGGTGCAGCCATCCGTGGGTGTCTTCAGCTCGGCCGCACTGGATGTCCATCAGCGCTCCGCGCAGATCTGAGGCCACCGCTCCGACGGACTCGCCGTCACCGATGCTCAATTCGCCGCCCTTCCAGACCAGACGCCCGACCGGGGTGATGACCGCAGCGGTGCCACACGCGAAAACCTCGACGAGGTCACCCGAGGCGGCGTCGTCACGCCATTCCTGAATCGAATACTTCCGCTCGTGCACGTCGTGGCCACGCTCACGAGCGACATCGATGAGCGACGACCGCGTCACACCCTCCAGGATCGTGCCGGTCAACTCCGGAGTGACGATGTGGCCATCGGCAAACACAAAGAACAAGTTCATCCCGCCGAGCTCTTCAACCCAGCGGTTTTCCACAGCGTCGAGGAAGGCCACCTGATCGCAGCCATGGGCCAGCCCCTCAGCCATCGGCGCTAATGAAGCCGCATAGTTACCACCGCATTTGGCTGCCCCCGTGCCTCCAGGCGCCGCTCGGGAGTACTCCTCGGAGAGCCAGATGCTGACCGGCTTCACCCCGCTGGCGAAGTAGGCGCCCGCTGGGGAGGCGATCACGATGAAGGCGGCTTTGTTGCTAGGTCGCACGCCGAGGCCAATCTCGGTTGCGATCATGAATGGCCGCAAATAGAGGCTCGCTTCGTTGCCGGTGGACTCAGGCACCCACTCGTGATCCAGGGTGACCAATTGCGTCAACGCTTCAAGGAAGATGTCTTCGGGGATCTCGGGCAACGCCACTCGGCGCGCCGAACCGTTGAGGCGGGCCGCGTTGCGGTCAGGGCGGAAGGTCCAAATCGAGCCGTCGGCGTGCTTGTAGGCCTTCATGCCTTCGAAAATCTCTTGACCGTAGTGCAAAACCGACATTGCCGGGTCGATCTGCAGTGGGCCGTAGGCCACTACCTTGCCGTCATGCCAACCGGACTCTTTGTCCCACTCAATGCGCGCCATGTGATCGGTGAAGACAGCACCAAACTTGGGCGCCGCCAACACCTCGGCGATGCGTTCGGCGGTTGCCGCGTCGGAGCGGGGTTCAACAGTGAAAGCTGCAGACGGTGGCACGGCTGTGTGCTCCTTTAGGTACGCGCGCGGGCAAGTGGCCCAACGGTACCGCTTGACGCGACGGCAGTTGTAGAGACCGTCAGGAATCCCGAAGCCCGCGTGCTGTGTGCATCGTGGTGAGCGCCATCGAGCCTGGGCTCACCCCAGACGGCGCTTGGAGAACGGCGATAGCCATGGTCGCGAAGCCCACGTTGAACGCATCGACCGCCAGCTTGTCGGCGCGCTCTGGATCGGCAAGATCCACGACCAGCGAGGGTATGCCGGGTGCGTGGCCCACCATCGCGACCGTCAGTCCTGCAGTTGGCTCCCCAACGTCGGGAACCTCCGACAAAGCCTGCAGCAGCACTCCCGGGGAGGCTTCGTAGATCCGGGGCTCGCGCCATACCTCGACGTCGTCCAGCTCATGGGCCCCGGCGGTCATGGCCTCCCACGTTTGCTCGGCACGCACCGCGCTAGAGCACAGCACAAGGTCAGGGACCAAGCCTTGCTCGACCAACCATTGACCAGCAGCGTGGCCATCGGCCTGACCGCGAGGCAGCAAGCGTCGCCCGTGGTCCCCCAAACCAGATGGCCCGACCTGCTCGGTCTTCGCGTGCCGGATGAGCACTAAGCGGGTCACCGTCATGACAGGGGAGGCTACGCGTCAACCACCACGATGCCCAAGGGGTAGGAGCAACACGGCAAGAATTTTCCGGCGGCGATTTCCTTGGGCCTGATCCCACCGGAGTGCTTCATGTCCACCGAGCCCGCAAGGAGGTCGCTCTTGCAGGTGCCACATAGGCCTTGCTCACAGGCGGAGCGAGTGGCGATGCCAGCAGCGGTGGCCGCCTTCAGCACGGTCACCCCAGGCTCGCAGCGCACCTCCAAGCCGCTCTTGGAGAACACGACGGTTGCCCATCGGCCACCGATTCGCAGGTATGGCGTCGGTCCCGCTATCGGACCTGGCGCACGACGACTGGATCATGGACCACG
>JBBSKS010000250.1:0-3253 GCA_038256095.1 Actinomycetales bacterium
ACCGAGCTGTCTGCGATAGAGCGTCGTTGACGACCCGCGTCATGCACTGTCCGCGGCCCCGATTGCAATGACCCT
This sequence comes from Actinomycetales bacterium, assembly GCA_038256095.1. Taxonomy (GTDB): domain Bacteria; phylum Actinomycetota; class Actinomycetes; order Actinomycetales; family Dermatophilaceae; genus Ornithinicoccus. Next base: position 76 of record JBBSKS010000250.1, read on the forward strand.
CGACCGGAGCCGATACAGCAGGGGTTGCAACCTCCGGGGTGAGGATTGGGAAAAGGCACATCAAGAATTCCGTCGTCACTTCCAGGAAATCACTTAAATCGGCTTATCTATATCGCGTGAGAAATGCCACCTCGGTGTCCTCGAGACGCCAAGCATAGACGACTTGAGCGGACAACCCTGGCGCGTCTGACGCAGTGCTGGCTAGTTATTCGGGCTTATCCGGTCACCGAACGCAAACTAGGCTATCTGTGCTTTCTAGTTGTCATCCTTCTTAGAATTTTCCAGTTTTCGGCGATGACAGAAAACAGGCCCAGGGGTGATGCCGATCCTTTTCAAGTACGTCTAGATGTCGTCATGCCGAGACGGTGAGCGGGGCCCAGGTCGTGGACGGGAAGCGCGACTTCGTTTCGGTCACCCACGGTGAGCGCCCAAGCTGATCCCGGGAAGGGGTTCGGGCCGGCGGAAGATGACCGTCTACGTGGGGGCCACCAATGAGCCCGCGGCACGGAACGCGACGTCCGACCGTGGGCGACATCCCGGGGCCCCGTCAACATAACTGCCAGAACCACTTTGACAGTCAGCCTTACGCCGCCGCCCTGTCCGGCAGCCATGAAAGAAGCTGGCTAGCAACGTCGTAAGTGAGTGAGCAGACGCTATTCAAGCCTCGCACCTGTAATCTGTTTATCTTTCTTTGCAAAGATTTGACCGAATTGAGAGCAGCATCACACCACGCATGTGCCATGCTTTCTTTGGCAGCAAAGGTGACGAAGGTCAGCGACACCATCCGTGCTGTCTCGCTCGCCTCAGGAGTGTCACAAATGCTTAGATCAAAAGTTCCTGTACGACATAACCGAGGGGATGCTCTGTGGCGCGCGACAGGGACGCGCGCCCAGGGGGAGCGCCGCCGATCCTTGCGAAGCGCCCTCGGCTCACCTCACCTGGCTGCTCTCTCTCTCGCCGAGCTGCGCCGCTACCGTGCCGAGCTGAGGGCCGAAGAGGACCGGGCCTCCTACTGGCGACGCCTCGTCCACGCCCGCCTGGACATCTTTGAGTCAGGGTCCGGCTCCGACGGCGGGCTCACCGTCGAACAGCTCGCCAGGGTGTTGGGCGACACCGGCTCGGGTCGTGCCCGCGGGGCCCTGATGGCGGTTCTTTCCGAAGAGCCGCTCCCGGCCCTGCCCGACCTGGTGACCACGTGGGGTGAAGAGACGGATCCGCATGACCAGGTGAAGGCCGCCACGACGGTCGGCTTGCTGCGCGAGGCCGAGGCAACGCTCACCGAGTATCAGCGTGTGCTGAACGCCCGTATCGAGGAGGCAACCGGAGAGCTCATCATCAGGTATAGCGCCGACCCGTCAAGTGCCTTGCAGGTCCTCGGAGCGTAGATGGACCAGACTGAAACCGACTGCGAGATCGCCCAGTTGTGGGCTGATTACCACGACGGCCGGGAACCGACGACCCGCAACCTGCTTGTCGTGCGCTATGCGCCGCTCGTCAAGGAGATCGCCAGCAAGGTGGCGGCGGGTATGCCGTCCTCGGTTGACCGGGGCGACCTCATGTCCGAGGGGGTCATCGGGCTGATGGACGCCATCGAGAAGTTTGAGCCCGATCGCCGGATCCAGTTCCAGTCCTACGCGGTAGGGCGAATCAGGGGTGCCATCATCGACAGCCTTCGCGCGGCCGATTGGGCACCCAGGAGCGTCCGGTTCCGTCAACGCGAGACGGGTGGTGGGGTTCAGACGCAGGTGCCCGTCGGCCATCTGGTCGAGCTCGAGGGGATGGCGCTGCGGGACGATCTCCCTTGGCGAGGCGGCGGAGATCCATCCGCGGACGAGGAGATCCGAGCTCTGCTGGCGGAGTTGATTTGTGACCTTCCCGAGCGCGACGCAGTAGTGATCACTCTGTACTACTTCGAGGGACTGACGCTCGCGGAGGTTGGTCAGGTGCTGTGCGTCACCGAGTCGAGGGTCAGCCAACTGCACTCCCGGGCGACCCGCACGCTCCGCACCAAGTTCAGCGAAAAGGCGAGCGCCTGAAGATGCCGTCTTCAGGTTCCGTCGGGATCGGTTCAGTACTTCACAAGGGCACCGACTCTGACCAAACGCCGCTAATGGTGCTGCCAGTCCGCAAGAATTCCGTTCGCCGTCAGGACTCACCTGAAGACAACAAACGGTAGCGATGCAGGTCACGGTGCCGCATCTAGCGCTGCAGGTCAGAGGACTCTCAAAGGCATCACTCGGAGTATCCGCCACCTGATTCACTCCGCCCCCAAGTGCCGCGGTGCTGGGCGAGTCGTGTGGGTCCTCCACCACCGCGTTTGGTCACTTCGGGGGAAGGCACGTACCGTTACCAATTCGTGACCTTGAAAACGTTTCTAGGAAGGACCCCCTGATGACCAACCAAAGCAAGCACCGCTCTGCCCACACTCCGAAAACGAAGACCTCGTTTGCGCGTGGGGCAAGCACCCTGACCATGGCGGGCGCAGTCGCCCTCGGCACATTCGGATTGGGCGCTCCAGCTGCGCAGGCCGACAGCGTCTGGGACCGCGTCGCAGCCTGCGAATCCGGTGGTGACTGGAACATCAACACCGGCAACGGCTACTACGGCGGCGTGCAGTTCTCCGCGTCGACCTGGTCGGGCTTCGGCGGAAACGCCTACGCCTCGACCGCAAACTTGGCGACCAAGTCGCAGCAGATCACCATCGCGAAGCGAGTCCTCGACGGACAGGGCCCCGGGGCATGGCCGACCTGTTCGGTGGAGGCGGGCTTGACCCGTTCCAACGGTGGCGCGTCGTCCAGCCGCTCCGCAGAGCGCGCCCCCGCGCCGGCGACGCAGTCAGCGCCTAAGCAGTCGGCTGCTCCCACGCAGTCTTCCGCGCCTAAGCAGTCGGCTGCTCCCACGCAGTCTTCCGCTCCTAAGCAGTCGGCTGCTCCCGCGCAGTCTTCCGCTCCTAAGCAGTCGGCTGCTCCCGCGCAGTCTTCCGCGCCCGAGCAGTCGTCTGCTCCTGTCACGTCCTCGGCACCTGCCGCAGCACCGGTAACTAGTGGTCCGGTGACCCGCTACGTCAGCGCAGACACGGCGGCATACGTGCGCTCCGGCCCTAGCTACAACAACGCGGTGATCGACAAGGCCGCTCGCGGCACCAAGGTCAGCGGACCCGTCGTGAACGGCTGGGTCA
>JBBSKS010000251.1:0-3225 GCA_038256095.1 Actinomycetales bacterium
AGCGCGTCGGGCTCGGGGGTGAGGTGCAAAACGAGGTCGGCGGCCATGCCGACCAGGAAGGCGTTGGCGATCGTGCCGACACCGGGGCGTTGCTTCAGCGGGATCCAGATCAGCAGAACCGCCAGCGACACCAGGATGGTCATGACGCCAAACGAGGTGGGCACGTGCTGAATGATCCCGACGTGCAGCACGTCCCAGGGGATGAGCCCCAAACTCGCGCGGATCGCCAGGGCCATCGAGGCGCCATACAAAAATAGGCCCACGAGCAACTGGACGATGCGACGGGGGAGCCGCCCTGCGCGGAGCTGCTCGATGGGCCCGAGATTCGCGAGTTGGCGACGTTGGGTCGCGCTGTCAGGTGATGCCATAGGGCCCAGTCTGCTCCGAATTGGCCCGTATCGAAAGGTCCAATTGCTCACCGGTGGCCTCAACCAGCAGCGGAACACCCGCTGCACTCAAAGCCTCGGCCCCTCGGACTGCTGATTCCACCTCCCGCTGATTCAGGCCTCGGTCGAGTTCTTTGGAGGCATCGCTGACCCGCCGCCCAGACTGGTGTGGGCAATAACGCTGAGGGTCCCGTCAGTTTCCAAGATGACCGCGGCAAGTGACCTGAGATCGCCGTTGCCACTGCTGCGAACGGCAGCGCACAGGCTGTCCTCGTCGATTCGCTCGCGCAGCATCGCGACGGTGTTCATCTGGCCATCGCGTAGCAGCACTGTTGGCTGAGACGTCAGCGCTGTGCGGACCCAGTCGACTCGGGTCGACGCCCAAGCCGCGGCGAACTGCAGCACGGCCAGGGTGGTCAGCGCAGCTGCACCCTCGGTCCACGCGACCGTGCTGCTCAAGATGACGCTGGCCATGATGGATCCCAGCGCCACCGTGACGATGAAATCGAACGCATTCAGTTGGGACAGTGTCCGCTTTCCGCTGACTCTCAGAAGGAGCACCAACCACGCGTACGTCAGAGCCGTCGTGACCACCACGGTGGCTACATCAGATATGTCGTCGTGAAGCATGAGGGTCCTTCGGGGGCTTCGGGAGCAGGTGCGGGCTTGTTTTGGTTGTGGCGATTGTCCTCGGACCAGGTCGTCGTCGCATCTTGAGGGGTTTCCGGTTGCTGACTCGGCCCTGTGGGCGCACAGTGGGATGTTCAGCCAGAACCAACAAAGGAGAACTTGATGGGTATTGGAGACAAGATCAGCAACGCCGCCGAAGACGCCAAGGGCAACGCCAAGGAAGCCACAGGCGACGCGACGGACGATGAGCAGATGCAGGCCGAAGGCAAGACCGACCAGGGCAAGGCCGACGCCAAGCAGACAGGCGAGAAGGTCAAAGACACCTGGAAGGACGCCACGAAGTAGCCAGTAGTTAGTCAAGTGAGCGGCGCAAGGCCCGGCCCACGACACGTATCGGTGTTGTGGGCCGGGCCTTGCTATGCAAGCAGGGGGCGAGGCGCGTTCCATCGCTCGTTGAGCATGGTGGATTGACGTTCCCACTGGATGAGCTCACCCCAGATGCCGAAAGGCTCCTGGGTGCCTATTAGTCGACGACCGCGATGTGATCGAGGCGGTTGCCGTCGAAGTGGATCAGTCTCCGCTCAGCGAAGGTGGTGAGCCAGCCCTGCATGGGCCACACGCCCCAACGCTGATGGAACAGCGTTGCGTTGCGCACGATTGCCTCGAGGTGTTCCACCGGTGGCGAAGAGACGGGGTGATGTTGGTGATAAGCATCGGCTCCGCCCACCCAGACGAGGTCCACGTCATGAGCACGCGCGGTGAAGGCGAAGTCGGTGTCCTCGCCGCCATAACCCACGTAACCCTCATGAAACCCCCCGACCTGCGACCAGGTTTTCGGAGTCAGCGCCGCGCTAAGCGACCAGAACAGTTCGTGATTTCCGCGCGACCACACAGCGTTGTCCGGCGGGTCGGGTCGGACTGTGTGCGGGTCCCGCCAGCTTCGTAGCCCGGAGAGGGCGGCTGGCGGAGTGATGCCCTGCGGAAGGTAGGTCACCGGCCCACAGAGCAAGGCGGGCCCGCAGACACTAGCTGCGGTGACATACCGGGTCAGGGTATCGGGCCCCAAGACACAATCGACATCCAGCAAGACCACCAGGTCTGCGCCACGACTGATCGCATGACGCACCCCGACGTTGCGTGCTTGAGCCAGCGGCAACCCCAGATCCTGATTGGCCAGCGGCAGAACATCTATATCTCGACGCCCACTGTGGGTCGCCGCGATCTCATGGATTTTCCGATCCTCTATCGCAACGATGACGTGTGCGCTCTCGGGGTCCGAAAGATCGAGGAGGCGCAACTGATGCTGGAGGTGGGTATGCCGACCGTGGGCCACGGTGACCACACACACCTCACTCACGATGCCTGCTCGTGGGGCGCCATTGCGGCTACCTGTTCAATAACCTCGGCGGCCCGCGACGCGGCTCCGGCGGTTTCCCACCGCGCCCAGCGTGATCCGCCGGAGATCGCGGCATCCACATAGGCGGCCCACTCGATGGCGCCGCTTTCGAGGGAGCCGCCGTCAGGAAATGCGGAGTGGGCTAGGCCCATCCGGGACAACTCGGTGCTGAGGTGGAATTGCTCCTGGTGCGGTCGAGGCTGAGGGCACAAGACCGCGGGAACGTCGAAGGCCGCCACATCGGCAATGGCGTTCTGCCCACAGTGGGTTAGCACCACCTCCGCGCGCGCCAGCAGCGAGCCGATATCACGGTGCCACGCCCCTGCGCCGGCCTGGACCCACTGCATCCGTGGAACCTCGCGACGCAGATGCGCCAAAAGATCCGGAGCGGTCGGACCACCGCGCCCGCTGAGGATCAGGCCCAGGTCTCGGGGGGCCGACGCTCCTTGGCGGCCGGAGATCCCTCCGACGTGAAAGACCTTGGGGTCGAAGTCGGCCAGCGCGGGGCATGGGTGTGCCTGCGCGGGCCACGGAGCGATGATCGCGCTCGCGCACCGGAACGCCAGGGTATGCGGCTCGTCGCGTCGATCCCCAGGCTGGGCGATGAGGACAGTGGGCACCCCGAGGAGGCGCAAAAAGGACACCACCTCCACCGATACGTCGACCACGACGGCGTCTGGGCGATGGGTGCCCACCCAGGAGGCGAGAGCGTTCATGCGGTCGCGGTAGCCGACGTGGCCCAGTGGGGCCCAGTGCAGAGCACCGTCGGCGTCCGGGTCCACCCACGTGGACGACCCCTTGTCGTCGGCAGCC
>JBBSKS010000252.1:0-3209 GCA_038256095.1 Actinomycetales bacterium
GCGTAGGGTCGAGGACATGCCAGCAATGGACACCACATTCACCGACCTGCCTCTCCAAGCGCTTGCCGATGCGGCGCTGAGCCGTGCCCAGACCGCTGGCGCCACGCACGCCGATGTGCGGGTGGTTCGCACGAAGTCGCTCGACCGGGTCCTGCGTGATGCCAGACTCGAGAGCGCCTCGGACGCTAGTGAGTTGGGCTTGAGCGTCCGGGTCGTTTATCGAGGATCGTGGGGGTTTGCGGCCGGGTTTGTCTTGACCGTCGACGAGGCCGAGCGGCTGGCCCAGCAGGCCGTCAGCATGGCCGAAGTGGCTCAGCCGCTTGTGCCTGCCGCCGTCTCGCTTGCCGCCGAGCCGGTGCACGCCGCCCAATCCTGGGTGTCGGCATACGAGATCAATCCCTTTGACGGGCCCGAGACCGAGCGCGTCGCAAGGCTCACGGACCTTTCCGAGCGTCTCCTGGCGGGTGAGGGTGTGCACCACACCACGATCAGCCTGCTCGCGGTGCAAGAAAACGTTTTTTACGCCGACATCACCGGCACCTCGACCACGCAACAACGCGTGCGGGTCGAGCCGTCCATCGAGGCAGTCCACGTCGGTGAGCAGGGCTTTTTCAGTATGAAGTCGGTCGCGCCACCGGCGGGGCGCGGCTGGGAATACCTCACCGGCACCGGCTGGGACTTCGACGCCGAAGTGGACCGCCTGCCAGAACTCCTTCTTGAGCACGCGAACGCGCCGTCGGTCGAGCCCGGCCGTTACGACCTCGTCATCGAGCCCACCAACCTCTGGCTGACGCTGCACGAAAGCGTCGCGCACGGCACCGAACTCGACCGGGCACTGGGCTACGAAGCGGCCTACGCAGGCACGTCCTTCGCGACCTTCGACCAGCTCGGCACGCTGAAGTACGGCTCCGACATGATGCACGTCACGGGTGACCGGGTCACCGAGCACGGTTTGTCTACCGTCGGGTTCGACGACGAGGGGGTGGCTGCGCAGCAGTTCGACATCATCAAGGATGGGGTGTTGGTCGGCTATCAGCTCAACCGGCAGATGGCGGCCGAGAAGGATCTGGGCCGCTCCAACGGCTGCGCGTATGCCGACTCTGCCGGCCACATCCCACTGCAACGAATGCCCAACGTCTCCTTGGCGCCGGACCCGGACGGTCCCGACGTCGCCGGTCTCGTCGCCGGAGTCGAGCGTGGCCTCTACGTCGTTGGCGACAACTCGTGGTCTATCGACATGCAGCGCTACAACTTCCAGTTCACCGCCCAGCGGTTCTATCTCATCGAGAACGGCGAGCTCAAAGGTCAAGTCAAAGACGCCGCCTACCAGGCCACGACCACCGAGTTCTGGGGATCCATGGATGCGGTCGGCGGCCCCTCGACCTACCTGCTGGCGGGCACGTTCAGCTGCGGCAAGGGGCAGCCGGGCCAAGGTGCACCGGTCAGCCACGGCGCCCCAGCCGCGCGATTTAGAGACGTCAATGTGCTCAACACCGCCGCGGTAGGGGTGCTGTGATGCAGAGCGAATGGATGGAGCGGGCCCTCGCCGCGACCACCGCCCGTGGCTGCATGGTGATCGTGCAGGAGTCGCACGAGGTCAACCTCCGGTGGGCGGCCAATGCGCTGACGACCAACGGAGCGATGACCGCCCGGACGGTAACGGTGATCAGCACAGCCGAGGTCGAGGGTGGCACCTCGGCGGCGTCGGTGACCGGGCCGCTGGCTTCGCTCGACGACCTGCTGACGTTGGTGGCTCAGGCGGATGCCGCGGCGCCCGGTGCCCCAGCCGACGACGAAGCCCAGCCGCTGGTCAGTGGCGGGCGCGACGAGGACTTCGATGAGTCGGCATACCGGGTGGGGCCGAAGGCTTTCGCCCCCGTGGCGGTCGAGCTTGGTCACGCCTTCGAGCGAGCGCGCAAGGAGGGCCATCTGCTGTTCGGTTTCGCCGAATACCGCCAAACGACGACCTGGCTAGCGAACTCAACCGGTTTGCGGCGTCGTGCGGTGGAGCCGACGGGGCGGGTGGAGTTCAACGCGAAGATGCCGGATCTGATTAATTCTGCGTGGGTCGGTGCTCAAAGCAACGACTTCACCGACGTCGACATCGCCGCCATGCACGACGAGGCGGCGCGCCGACTGGGGTGGGGTGAGCGCCGGATCGACCTGCCCGTTGGCTCCTACGACACGATCCTGCCCCCTGGCGCGGTGGTCGACCTCCTGATCAACGCGTACTGGACGATGAGTGCGCGGGACGCCGAAGAGGGGCGCACCGTCTTCGCGGGCAAAGAACGCGGCGCGACCAGGGTTGGGGAAAAACTGAGCCCGCTGCCGATCACGATGGCGTCGGACCCGAGTGATGCCCGGTTGCCGGTCGCGCCATTTGCGCTGGCGCCGACGTCGTACCCAGGGCTGGTGTCGGTCTTCGATAACGGCGCCCCAGTCGAGCGGGTCGAGTGGCTGCGCGAGGGTGAGTTGACGTCGCTGATCCGCACCCGTGCAGGTATGCAGCGCGCTGGGCTTCAAGGACCGCTGCCCTATCCGATAGACAATCTGATTGTTGACGCCGAGGGCTCCGCGTCGCTGGAGGAGATGATCGCGTCCACGAAACGTGGGTTGCTGCTGACGTGTCTGTGGTATGTCCGCGAGGTCGACCCGCAGACGCTTTTGCTCACCGGTCTGACCCGCGACGGGGTCTACCTGATCGAGGACGGCGAAGTCGTCGGGGCCGTCAACAACTTCCGTTTCAACGAGTCGCCGATTGACCTGCTTCGCCGAGCTACCGAAGCAAGCGTGTCTGAGCACGTGTTGTGTCGCGAGTGGAATGACTACTTCACGAGGTCAATCGCGCCCGCGCTGCGCATCCCAGACTTCACGATGTCCACGGTGTCCCAGGCGCACTGACAGCGTTTACTTCGAAAGTCACTGTGCGCGAGGGGTAGCGCACCTCCGAAGTGCCTGGTATTACCCGACGAGCGCCACCCGCGTGGACCTTTGGCTGGTGCTCGGCATCGGTCTGCTGGGCTGGGTCATGCGCCGCTAGGACATGCCACTGGCGCCCGTGCTGATCGCCGTGATTCTGATCATCGGTTTGATCGCCGATTTCATGATTCGCACCAGGAGTCGTTAGCGCGTTTCGGCCTAACCAGCAGTGGTCTAGAGCTCGAATTATGAAAGCAATCGCAATGCAGACGGCTTGGGGACCTATGAAC
>JBBSKS010000253.1:0-3209 GCA_038256095.1 Actinomycetales bacterium
ACTCAGATCGCCATTCGTCTCGAAGCTCACGAGATCGCCGCGCTCGACGTCGAGGTTTTGGAAGGCCGGGCCACCAACCGATCCGAGGCGGTCCGACAAGCCATCGCCCGCCTTGAGCGCGAACACCGGTACCGGGCCGAGGAGGCGGTTCTCGTCGAGCTCGCACGTCGTGGCGAGCGAATCTACCCCGATCTCGAAGGCAGGACTGACCTTCCTTATCCGGTGTTGGACTGAATGCGGACCATTGCCCTGGTGCAATTAGAGAAGCGTCGCCCAGCGTTGATCCTCACGCGCAGTTCGAAGCTTCATCTGATGACGTGGGTCACTGTGGCGCCGATTACCAGCACCATTCGTGGCCTGACCAGCGAGGTCCAGGTCGGACCGCGCAATGGCCTTGATCAGGAGAGCGTCGTCACCTGTGACAACATCATGACGGTGCAGAAATCGGCGGTGGGCGACACGATCGGGTTGCTGCTCGATGACCAAGAAGAGGCATTGGCTCGCGCCATCAGCGACGCCTTCGAGCTGAATCTGACGTAGCTGGGTCAGTCGAGGTGGGCGACCAAGCTCGGGGCCAGACCGACGTATGTCGTCGGGCTGAGCTCGACCAACCGCTGCTCTTCGTCCTTGGGAAGACCCAAACCGCGGACGAATTCGCGCAGGTCGTCGCCGTTGATGCGACGCCCCCGGGTCAGGTCTTTGAGCCGGTCGTACGGGTTAGCCATGCCCTCGACACCTGAGGCAGCCAGGGCGCGCATGACCGACTGGATCGGCTCGGCCAACACCTCCCAGTTGCGGTCCAAATCGGCAGCCATCGCCTCGGGGTTGGCGTCCAGACCGGCGAGCCCGCGACCGGCGTTGTCGATCGCCAGCAGCGAGTGCCCGAAGGCGGTGCCGACGTTGCGCTGCATGGACGAATCGGTGAGGTCGCGCTGCAGCCGGGAGTTCACCAGGGTCGAGCCCAGCACATCGAGCAGCGCGTTCGAGACCTCGAGGTTGGCCTCGGCATTCTCGAACCGAATCGGGTTGACCTTGTGCGGCATCGTCGACGAGCCGACCGTGCCCTGACCGCGCACCTGCGCGAAGTAGCCCATCGAGATGTAGGACCACAGATCGGTGCACAGGTTGTGCAGCACCCGGTTGAAGCGGGCCATGTCGGCATACAGCTCAGCTTGCCAGTCGTGGCTCTCGATCTGGGTGGTCAACGGGTTCCATGTCAGCCCCAGGCTGGTGACGAAGTCGTTGCTGATCTGCGGCCAATCGGCACCGGGCACGGCGGCGAGGTGCGCGCCATACGTGCCCGTCGCGCCGTTGAACTTGCCGAGGTATTCGGCGCCTTCAACGCGTCGTACTTGGCGCTTGAGGCGGTGCGCGAGGACGGCGAGTTCTTTGCCCATCGTGGTCGGCGTCGCGGGCTGACCGTGCGTGTGCGCCAGCAGGGGTATGTCGGCCAGCTCGCGAGCCATGTCGCTCACCTGATCGACGAGTCGCTGGGCCGCCGGAAGCCAGACCTGCGTGACGGCACCGTGAATCATCAGCGCGTAAGACAGGTTGTTGATGTCCTCGGAGGTGGCGGCGAAGTGCACCAACTCGGCGAGGTCATCGCGACCCTGGAGACGGTCGGTCAACCGACGCCGCAAGAAGTACTCGATGGCCTTGACGTCATGCACGGTCTCGGCTTCGATGGCGGCCAACTCAGCGATGGTCTCGCCGTCAAAGTCGTCGACGAGAACCCGCAGCTCCACCTGCTCGCTTGCACTCAAGATTCCGGCGCCAGGAACGATCGAGTGCCTCGTGAGGTGAATCAGCCATTCGATCTCGACGTGCAACCGCTGGCGGTTAAGCGCAGGCTCGGAGAGGTGCTCCACCAGGGGGCCGACAACCTTGCGGTATCGACCATCGAGGGCGCCGAGGGCAAGTGGAGGCTGAACATCAAGAAGGGAGGCCATGCGGACTATCTTCCCAGAGCCGGCGACCTAATCTTTCGCGTCGGGGTCGATCTCGCGGGCGCGCAGGTAGGTGTCGGTCTGAGCGTCCCGTTCGTCGCGGGCCGCCAGCACGGCCTCCTCGGATCGACGCTCTAATGCCTGGGCTCGGCCTTCGGCGCGGTCGGCCTCTTCCTGAGCGCGGGTTGCCTCCTGTCGGGCCAGGGCCGCTTCGTTGCGCAACTGCTTCGCCGACGACTCGACGTCCTTGAGGCGGGGAGCTTCGGCTTTGGCTTGCTCGCGGAGCTCGGTGGCTTCGCGGCGTGAGGCAGCCTTTCTGCGGTTGAGGTAGATCGCCAAGGCGATGACTATGAGCACCACCACAGCCAAGGCCGCAAGAACTGGCCACAATCCTGACGCGTTTTCGCCCATGGTGGTGCCTCTCGATTGATGTGTGGCCCCAGACTAGGGGTCAGGGGGCCCGTTTGCAGGTCAGGGGGCGGCCAAAGCCTGCAGCAACTCGACGCTGGCGCCCACGATCTGCCGCTGCGCCTCAGCACGGGGAGAAGTCGGCATACCGTCGCCGGGTTGCTCGCCGTAATCGCCGAAGAAGGCGTGCACGGCCCCCTCAATCGGCACGTATGTCGTCTCCGCCGGCAGGTCGATCCGGCTCGCGTCGATGTCAGCCGGGGTGGCCAGGCCATCCTGCGTGGCGGAGATCGACGTGACGATGACGTCGGTGTCGGCGAGTGAGCCCAGCGGGTAGGACGCCCACAGCAGCAAACCCCCGATCCCCGAGTCGCGATCCTCGGCGGAGGTGGACGCGGTCACGCCACCAAGGCTGTGGCCGCCGACGGCCCAGTGGTCGACCTCAGGGTGCTTCTTGATCACGCCGCCGGGTGCGTTGACGGCGGCGAACCCGATGTCGAAGGGCTGCTTCACGATGACCACCAGATAGCCCTGCTCGGCGATATCGCGCAGGATCGGAACGTACGCGCGGGGATCGACGCGGGCACCCGGCTGGAAGACCAACCCGGTCGAATACACGCCGTTAGCCGGCGTCACCGTGATCGAGGTGGCTGCATCGGCTACGGACACTTTGCCAGAGCCACTCATGGCCTCGATCGCATCTGGCGATGCGCTAAAAGGCCGCAGATAGATCATCGAACCGACGGCGACCACAGTGATCACCAGGCTAAGGGCGCGACCAACAAAGGTCAGCCAGGCCGGTCGCTGCGTGAGGTCCCGGGCGCTCGCGGCATCGCGCAGTCCGAGCAGGAGCAG
>JBBSKS010000254.1:0-3187 GCA_038256095.1 Actinomycetales bacterium
ACGCACATCCACAACGACTACGTCACCGGGGGACTGGAGTTGGCGGCGGCCACGGGCGCGACATACCTGGTCAACACGGCCGACCCGGTGCGCTATGAACGCACCCCGATCAGCGACGGCGAGCAACACCGCGTGGGCGAGTTGGCGCTGCGAGCGTTGGCGACGCCAGGGCATACCGAGTCTCACCTGAGCTATGTCGTGGCGCACGGCGGCGAGCAGGCCGTCTTTTCCGGTGGCAGCCTGCTGTTCGGCTCGGTCGGTCGCACCGACCTCATCGACCCCGCCAAGACCGAAGAACTGACCCACGCGCAATACGCCTCAGCGAGGCGCATCGTCGATGAGGCCGAGTCCGGTGCGCAGCTCTATCCCACGCACGGGTTCGGTTCCTTCTGCTCCAGCGGGCCGGCCACCGCTGCCGACAGCTCGACCATCGATGAGCAGCGCAGCAACAACCACGCCTTGACCGACACCGACGAGGCCCACTTCGTGCGCGAACTCATCACCAACCTGACGGCCTACCCCAGCTACTACGCGCACATGGGCCCGGCCAACCTCCAAGGCCCGGCGCCGGTGGACCTGTCCGTGCCGCAACCGTTGGACGCCACCGAGCTCCATCGCAGACTGGAGGCCGGGGAATGGGTGGTCGACCTGCGCCAGCGGGTGGCCTTCGCGCAAGGACACCTCACCGGTGCCGTGAGCTTCGAGTACGGCGACGGCTCCAGCTTTACGACCTTCCTCGGGTGGGTCCTGCCATGGGGAGACCAGATCACCCTGGCCGGCAACAAAAAAGAGGTGGAGCAGGCGATCCGCGACCTGTCGCGGATCGGCATCGACTCACCGGACGTAGCGATCGGGGATGGGCCCAGAGACATGGCACCGACCGCCCCGACCTCGGCCTACCCCCGGGTCGACTGGGAAGCCTTCCTCGCCGAGCGACCGGACGGCGAGGCGGTGCTCGACGTGCGACGCGCCGATGAATACCAGGCCGCCCACATCGTCGGGGCAGTGAACATCCCGCTGCATGAAATGCTGACCCGGATGGACGAAGTGCCCACCGGCCCGGTATGGGTGCACTGCGGCTCGGGCTACCGGGCCGGGGTCGCGGCCAGCCTGCTGCAACGCGCAGGCAAAAATCCGATCCACATCGACGCGGCCTTCCCCGACGCCGAACCCGCAGGCGTCACGCTCAAGAGCTGAGCCCCGAACGGCCACGTTCGGTGACCTCATCGTCACTGCGCACCGCAGGACACAGACGGTCATAACTACTCAGACGAGCGCCACTAGTGGCACCGACTATCAAAAGGAGTGCGGAGGGGACCCAAAACACGACCAGAAGACAGCAATCGGATCCAGCCAGGGTCGTCACCGTGCCCCTGGGCGGCGGCCTCGATCGCATCCGCATAGCGGGGCTGTCCGCACTCACGTAGAACCTCCAGCATCGTGAGCAGACGGCGGGGACCTGGATCGAGTCGCGTCCGTAGTGGGCGATCTCATCGACCGTGAGATCGAGGAGGAACTGGAGTGTCGGGAGCCGGTTGACGACACGCACGTCCCCTCCGGAATCGAACGTGTAGCGGCTCGGCGGGTCGCGCTGGACGATGCGGCGAAGCGTCCGGTGCAGTTCGTCGATGGTTTGCGCCGCGATCGTTGATCCCAGGCGACAGAGCCCGTTCGGCGATGTCGATGAGTTGCCGAAACCCGAACGCGACGTCCTGGACCATCGAGCGTTCATTCCCGAGATGAAAAGCTCGCTCTATCGCGCGGTTACGCGCATCGTCAGGGCCTTCTTCTCCCCACACGATCGCCTTCGGCGACGAACTGTCCATGGTCGATTTCGATCACGATGACGGCATCGATGGCGTCGGCGGCGTCGGCGAGTGTCGGGTAGTCGATCGAGGTCACCCGGCCGTAGCGGTGCGGTGCCGCGATGTCGGTGCGGCTTGCGTCGGGGCTTGGAGACCATGTCGCGTCCGCTGACAGCTTGGTGCCGGACGCCCTGTCCGGGTCGTCCTGACCGGCCGCATCGCCGGTTTCGGGGTAGACCCGGTCGGCGACAGCAACGGTTGATTCCCCCAGCCGGGAGATGATCCGACACACTTGGATCGAGCTTGTGATGTTGTGGATAAAGGCGAGGAAGTATCCGACGCTGATCAGGACCAGCAAGAATGCGACGGTGACGGCGACGTCGGGGACGAACTTTGTGAGGTTTTCGTTGCTGCCGCGCACGGCGCGCATGACGGGCAGCGCGAATATGAACGTCGCCAAGAAGAATCCAAGGGTTCCCTGCGTGATCCGGCTGGCCAGGAATTGCGGGATGATCCGCGGCGTGAATTGGCTGCTCGCGAGCTGGAGGACGACGATCGTCACCGAGAACACGAGCCAGGTCACCGAGATCATCGCGACGGGTAGGGTCCAGAACGGTCGCCACATACGACGCCACCCCGTGTCCGGTGGTGGTGTCAGGGCAGAGATGCGCGCGCTTTCCGATGCGGCCATTACCCAACCTCCTGATTGTCAAAGATCCCAGCAAGAGGCACCCGCAGCGCATCTGATGCACACGGCCCCGCCAGGGGAGCATTAGGGCCTGGTTGGCGCCTTTGGAGCGCCTTTGCCGTTCTGCGGGTGGCCTCGGTCGCCGGCACGGGCTTACGAGCCGTCGGCTCTGACGCGTGGGGGCGTCGCGCAGGCCTGCCGCTCGGCACGAGATGATCCACACGTACCGCGTGCGACCGTGACTAGGAGGTCTGTGACATGGACTGGTTCGTCCTCATCCTCAGCGGGGTCCTCGAGGCGGTTTGGGCCACGGCCCTGTCGCGCTCGGAGGGCTTCTCCCGCCGCGGGCCCACCGTCGTGTTCGGGGTGGCCCTGGCCCTGAGCATGGCTGGCCTGGCTTTCGCCATGAGCAGCATCTCGACGGGCACCGCGTATGCCGTGTGGGTCGGTATCGGCGCCGTGCTCACCGCTGGCTGGGCGATGGTGCGGGGCGAGGAGCGGCCCACCGGCGCCAAGGTGCTGCTGCTGCTCGGGCTGGTCGGCTGCGTGGTCGGCCTGAAGGTCGTGAGCTGATGCCTTGGGTGATCCTGCTGCTCAGCGCGGTGTTCGAGGCGGTCTGGGCCACGGCACTAGGCCGCTCCGACGGCCTGACGCAGCTGGGGCCGACCGTGGTCTTCATAGCCGGGCTGGCCAT
>JBBSKS010000255.1:0-3167 GCA_038256095.1 Actinomycetales bacterium
CCACCTCCACCTGCGGCGCGGCCCCTCATGGCACGAGCCCGTCGTCGTCGAACGAGAGAACCTGCAGGCCATGCCAGAGCAGGCACGCTGATGGGTGCTCGTAGTCGACGGATCGTCGTCATCGTGGCTTTGTTTACGATGTTCGCGACCGTAGCAGTGGCCAGTATGCTCAACCGATGAGGCGGTCCGAGTCATGAATTTCACCACTCGACCCACGCTGCAAGGCACTTTCGGGATGGTCTCCAGCACGCATTGGATTGCTTCCACCGCTGCGATGGGCATCCTGGAGCGTGGCGGAAACGCTTTCGACGCGGCGGTCTGTGCCGGGTTCGTGTTGCACGTCGTCGAGCCGCATCTGAACGGTCCAGGCGGCGACCTGCCCGCCATCGTCAGCAACGCCGACGGCGCGGGCGCGCAGGTCCTGTGCGGTCAAGGCCCTGCGCCAGACGGGGCCACGGCTACCCACTTCACTCAACACGGGATGGACGTCGTGCCCGGCTCGGGCCTCCTTGCCGCGGCTGTCCCGGGCGCGTTCGACGCGTGGATGACGCTGCTGCGGGACCGAGGAACGATGCGCCTGGCCGACGTGCTGGCTCCGGCCGAGCACTACGCCCGCCACGGACACCCGGTGTTGCCTGCGACGAGCGGCACTATAGAGGCCGTCAGTGACCTGCTGACCACCCATTGGCCCACGTCGGCCGAGGTCTGGCTGGAGCAGGGACGCGCCCCTGCCCCCGGAACGATGCACCGCAATGTCGCCTGGGCCGACACCCTGGCCTCTCTCATCGCTGAAGGGTCAGCGCCCAGCGCCAGCCGTGACCAGCAGATCGAGGCGACCCGACGGGCTTGGCGTTCGGGGTTCGTGGCCGAAGCGGTGGATGCCTTCGCCCGGCTTCCGCACTGGCACTCCGGCGGCCACATCCTCCCGGGTGTGATCACCGGAGCCGACCTGGCGGCATACGAGGCGACGTGGGAGGCCCCCGCGTTGCTCGACTGGCACGGGCACCAGGTCGCCAAAACGGGGTTATGGGGCCAAGGCCCGGCGTTGCTGCAGATGCTGGCGATGGGGGAGGTCGCTGACGCGACTGAGCCGGTGGACAGCGTCGATGGCGTGCATAGCGTGGTCGAACGCTGGAAGTTGGCAATGGCCGACCGCGAGGCTTGGTATGGCGACAGTCCTGTCGGACCGGCCAACGCGACCCGAGGGGCTACGGGGAGAACGGACCGCGGAGATCTTTTGGCTGACCTGCTTTCGAGCGACTATGCCCGCGTCCGGGCTGACTTGATCCGCGGAACCGCTAGTCACCAGGTTCGCCCGGGGCAACCCGGTGGTCGGGTGCCTGCCATGGCGGCGCTCGCCCTGCGCACTCCAGACGACCTCGGGCCCGCGGCTGGCGGATCGGTGGGGGAGCCGACCGTGGCCCGGCCTGCATCGAGCGGCCCCCCTCTTGGGGACACCTGCCACCTCGACGTCGTTGATCGCTGGGGCAACATGATCGCTGCGACCCCGTCGGGCGGATGGCTGCAGTCATCACCGACGATCCCCAGACTGGGCTTCCCGTTGGGCACTAGGCTGCAGATGATGTGGCTGGAGCAGGGATTGCCGTCGTCCTTGGTGCCGGGAGCGCGCCCGCGCACGACGCTGACGCCCACGATGGTGCTACGTGAGGGGCGGCCCGTTCTCGCCTGTGGCAGCCCTGGTGGCGACCAGCAAGATCAGTGGCAGTCGGTGTTCTTGATCCGGCACCTCATGGAGGGTGCCACGCTGCAAGAGGCGATTGATGCGCCGATGTTTCATACCCTCAGCTTCCCTTCGTCCTTCGACCCCCGCGTCGTGGAGCCGCGCGTGCTGGTCGCCGAGGACCGGTTGGGGGAGGCGGTGCTGCGTGGGATGCAGGACCGTGGCCACGTCGTGCAGCGAGCCGGCGACTGGGCGTTGTCGCGGATGTGCGCGGTGGCGCGCGATCCGCATACCCATCTGCTCAGTGCCGGGGCCAACCCACGCGGCATGCAGGGGTATGCCGTCGGGCGTTAGTCCTGCTTGGGGTCCGGACGGTCCACCGGGGCCGGTGTGGCCTGCGGGCGCACGAGTTGGATGTCGGCCTGCGCATGCCGTTGAGGGCCCTTGCGACGGGGGGTCGGTCGTCGCTTGGCCGCACTGCGGATTCGCTGGACGGCGGTCGGCTCGTCGGCCGGCTTCACGCGTTTGCCCAGGTCGGCGTTCTTCAAGAGCAGGCTGAATGGCGCTGAGGTGCGGGGGTGCACGGCAATGGGCTCGTCGCCAGAGAACACGATCCAATGGGCGGCGTTGAGATGGAAGACCTGCAGCGTGGAGCCGTCCATCACGGTGTCGGCGTGCTGCACGGCCTTCTTATGCTGGTTGCCCTTGTCGACCTTGGCCTGCACGTATCGCTCGGCGGGCTCACGCTGGGACTTCACTTGGTCCCAGACCTTCGGACCGTAGCGACGACCCGCCTCGTAGACCAACGGCCCGTATTTGATCGCTGCACCAACAGCCTTGCCCTTACCAGCCACCACGTTGCACTCCCTCGCTGTTCAATGAGTATCCACTCTAAGTGCCCGACCGCCTAAGTGCTGGAGCGGTGGCCGATGATGAGTACATGGCACTCGATAATGATCAGATGAAACCTGGTGATGCGCGGATGAGACTTGGTGACCGCACGGACTACGACGGGCATGGATTGACTGAGGATGAACTGTTGGCGACTCCTTTGGCGCAGATCACCAAGTGGGTCGATGAGGCCAACGCTCGGCATAAAGAGCACGGGGATGTGCCCGAGCCAATGGCCCTATCGGTGGCTACGGTCGACGGAGGTGGTCAGCCTGACGTGCGGACCGTATTGATGCGCTTCCTCCAGCCCCGTGGGATCGGTTTTTTGACCAATACCGGCTCGGCCAAGGGCATGCAGATAGCCGACAACGAGCGGATTGCGGCCGCGTTGACGTGGCCGTCGATGTTTCGGTCGATCCGGTTTCGCGGAGTCGCGGTCCCAGTGTCGTCCGACGATGTCCAGGGATACTTCGCGGCTCGGCCGTGGGCCTCAAGGATTAGTGCTTGGGCCTCAGCCCAATCGCAGCCGTGCGAGTCCAGGGAGTCGCTGGAGTCGGCATACCAGATGTATGCCGACCGCTTTCCCGACCACGGG
>JBBSKS010000256.1:0-3139 GCA_038256095.1 Actinomycetales bacterium
AGCAAGCCCGGGTTGGTGGCGAGCGCCCGGGCCAAGGCCACCCGTTGCGCCTGACCGGTGGACGTGGCGTCCGGCTTGCGGTCAGCCATCTCGGCAAGACCGACCCGTCGCAACTCATCGAGGGCACGTTGGCGGGCGACCGTCTTGGGCACCCCTCGCGACCGGGGACCGTAGGCCACGTTGTCGAGCAAGCTCAGGTGGGGAAAGAGCAGCGGGTCGGCGAGCACCAAACCCACCTGGCGATCCTGCGCCGCCAGGAGCGTGCCGGTCTCGGTATCGTTCCACGGGCGTTCGCCGGTGATGGTGCCGCCGGTGACTGGGATCAATCCGGCCAGGGCCAGCAATAGCGTGGATTTGCCCGATCCGTTGGGACCAAGCACCGCCGTGACCGTCCCAGGAACTAGGTCGAGCGCAGCAGTCATCTCAAACGCTCCGCGGCGGACCGCAATGTCGAGCGACAGCGCGGTCGCGGGCGCGCTCACGGGATCCACCGGCTGCGCAGCGCTCCGAGCACCACAACACAGATCGCCAACATCAGGACCGACAGCGCCAGCGCCGCATCCGGGTCTTGCTCCAACGCGGTAAAGACCGCCAACGGCACCGTCTGGGTGCGGCCAGGGAAATTGCCCGCAAAGGTGATGGTCGCCCCAAACTCACCGAGTGCCCGCGCCCACGCCAACGCGGCCCCAGCCGCCATCCCAGGCGCCACCAGTGGGATCACCACCTTCGTGAAGGTGCGCACTGGTGAGGCACCAAGGGTCGCTGAGATGCCGTCATAGCGAGGGTCAAGGCCGCGCATCGAGCCCTCCACCGAGATGACGTAGAACGGTAACGCCACGAAGACCTCCGCGAAGATCACCGCCACCGTGGTGAAGGGAATGGTGATACCGAGCAAGGCGTCGAGTGGGCCGCCGATGACCCCATTACGTCCCCACGCGGCCAGCAGCGCCACGCCTCCGACGACCGGCGGCAGCACTAGGGGCACGGTGACCAGCGCTCGCAGCCACGGCATCAGTCGGTGCGTCCCGCGCGCCAGCACCCACGCCAGCGGCGTGCCCAGCAGGATGACGATGACCAGAGTGATCGAGGTGGTGATCGCGGACAAACGCACAGCTTCGATGGCAAGAGGGCTGGTGACGTTGGCGGGTAGTCGCGCCCAATCGACCGTGGCCAGTAGGGCCGCCAGCGGTAGGAGCAGCACGGCCACCGCGATCCACGCGGGGATCAGGATGGGCCAGCGCCTCGTCATACCCAGCCTTGTGGCACCTAGCCTCTGCACGTCCGCACTCATGGCGCGCCGAAACCGGCGTGTCGCAACACCGTCTGCGCTTCGTCGGCACCCAAGAGGTCGACAAAGGCTGCCCCGCTCGTGCTGTCATTGATGGTGAAGGCGGGATAGGCGTTGAAAACTTGATCCTGCTGCGGCACGGCAACGCTCTCTACCTCTTGACCAATCAGATCCGTGACGTACACCACCCCGGCGTCTGCCTCGCCCGAGGCGACCTTGGACAAGGTTGCAAGCACGTCCGGTTCAAACGATGCGACTCTCGGCTTGATCCCAGCCTTCTCGAACATCGCTGCCGCCGCCTGCCCGCACGGCACCTGCTCGGCACACAGCACGAGGGAGAGGTCGCTTCGGTCTAGGTCGTCGAGGGCAGTCACGCCGCCCGGATTTCCTGGAGCGAGCGCAAGGGCCAAGGTGTTAGTGGCCACGATGCGCGGGCTGCTGATTTCGAGCGTGGGGTCAAGGGTGTCGAGCGGGCCTTCGCCGGCGAGCACGGCCACGTCGGCGTCGATGCCCGCGTTGAGTTGCTGGACGATCTGGGATGACGCGGCATACGACACCTCAAAGGTCGTCTCGGGCTCGGTCTGCTCGGCCACGGCGACAAGGAGCGGCATGACGTCGGCCAGCGACGACGCAGCCAAAATCGTCACCGTGTCGTCCGATCCACCGCAGCCGGCCAGACCCCAGGTCAGCACGGCGGAGGCCGCAACGATCCTCCTCACGCAGGCACGCCGACCGTTACATGGGTGGCCTTGACCGAGGCCACTGCCACGTCGCCGACAGATAAATTCATCTCACGCACCGCTTCGGCGCTCAGCAACGACACCAGGCGAAACGGGCCCGCCTGGATGTCGACTTGGGCCATCACCGTGTCCATCACGATGCCGGTGACGATGCCGCGCATTTGGTTACGCGACGAGGTCGCGCCCACTACGCCCACCGCCGGTGCAGTATGCAGATCGGCAGCCATTGCGGCTACGTCTTGACCGGACACGACGGTCTTACCGGCGCCGTCCCGGCAGGCGCCGAGCGAGCCAGACTCGATGGCTCGGCGCACGGTGTCGGTGGAGATGCCGAGCAAGTTGGCCGCCTCGGACACTCGCAAATGCGTCATAAATCGCAGCATACAGCTGCATGTGCGTTCTATTTCCGCTATTCGTCGGGCAGGGGCCCCAATGGGGTAAGGCGCGGCCGCTTGGGCACCAGGTTGTCGCCGGAGGATTTGCCCTGCACCCGGCGCTGCATCCACGGGCCGCCGTATTCGCGGGCCCACGCCATGTTGCGCTGTATTGAGGCGAACCGTCCGAACGCGGGGTGCGGTGGCGGTGGGACGTGCCAATCGGCTTCGGCGGGGTCGTGACCTAGGGCCGCGTAGGCCGCTAGGGCCACCCGACGGTGTCCCTCGGTCGTCATGTGGATCCGGTCGTCGGACCACATCCGGTAGTCACGCAGAAAGTCGAAGGCCCACTGGTTGAGCACGTAGCAGCCTTGGCGCTGGGCGATCTTCCAAATGTGGGCGGTGTAGGTCGCCATCCGCCCCCGATAGTGCACGATCACCGGCGCACCGATGGGGTCCGACGGCGTCGAGATGAGCACGTCGGCACCGGTGGTACGAATGGCCCGCACGCACTCTTCGAGCTCGATCGCCAACTCGTCGAGGTCGGCCTTGGGGCGCAGGATGTCGTTGCCGCCGCCGGCCACGCTCACCAAATCGGGCCGCATCGCAATCGCCTGATCGGTCTGCTCGCCCGCAATGTCCTTCAGGCGGCGACCGCGCACTGCCAAGTTGGCGTAGTGGAAGTCGTCGGCGTGAGCGGCGAGCAGCGGCGCCAGACGATCGGCCCATCCGATAAA
>JBBSKS010000257.1:0-3048 GCA_038256095.1 Actinomycetales bacterium
AAAGGATGCAACGTCGTCGGGCTCCACCCAGACGGCGGCCAGGGAGTCCAGGCGGTCGGCATACGCCCAGAGGACGTCGCGGACCTCGCGCCCCACACCGAGGGTGGCCTGCGCCTGGGTGCGGGGGGTGTCCATCGCCGCCCACACAGCGGGTGCTTCCGGCGTTTGGTATGCCGGTCGCAACCCCAACCATTGCGAGCGCACCGTCGTGGCGGTGATCTGCACCCCGAGCAGCCCGGAGACCAGATCGCTGGCGGCTCGTCGCACGCTCATGCCGTCATCGACCCAGTGGGCGCCTAGACGGCCCAGCCCCGCCACATCGCCCATCCGTTACCCCTCTCTGGACCTGCCGAACAACCCGGAGAAACGAGTAGACCTCGAAAATGAGGGTCACCGTCGAGCCCATCCACAATGGCAAAGGTGTGGATCCAGGCCGACCCTCCGAAGGCGGTTGCCTTGTCGTCCACCGACAGCAACAGCTTGTTCGTGCCTTCGTGCCTTCGTGCCTTCGTGTCAATGCGTCACTGCGTCCCAAGGATCGCCCGTCGAAATCGGCTCTCGGGCTCACGTGAACGCTGTGGCCGCTTTTGGCGGGCGTGTCGCTGGCACTGAGGGGCGATGAGGCGATGAGCCACGGAATATATCGCTGCGAGTGAGCGCTCACTCACTTGTGACTTCCGGTATGCCGACCGCCGCCCCTCACAAAAGGGCACCAGCGATGACCCCCGACGAGCGCCGCGCGCAGCTCGAAGGTGCGGCCATCGCAGTGCTGCGCGACAAGGGTCTGGCCGCCACGACCAAAGAGATCGCCGAGCAGGCCGGCGTCGCTGAGGGCACGATCTTCCGGGTCTTCGACACCAAAGACGACCTTGTTCAAGCCGCATTGATCAGGGCCTTCGACCCTGTGCCACTCATCGGGCATCTCGCCCAGATCAACCCCCAACGACCCCTGCGTCAGCGGTTGCTGGCGATGGTGACCGCACACCAAGGCCACCTGACGGAGTTGTTTGGCCTCATGGGGGCCGTCGGCATGGTGCGCCCGCCGGAGTCCCTGCGCCACCACGGTCACCAGGCCCACGGCGATGCGCAGACGCAGGTCCACGACGCGATGCTGGCGCTCATAGAGCCGGACGCCGACCAACTGAGTATTTCCCCGCACGAACTACTACGGCTGCTGCGGATGCTGACCTTCGCGGGCAGCCACAAACATATTGCTCACGGCGACCTGCTCGCCCCCCAACAGATCGTCGACGTCCTCCTCGATGGCGTCTTAGCGCAAACCACCACCACCCGAACGGCAGCCACCTCATGCTGATCACGTTGCTACGCAAGCACCTTGCGCCATATAAAACGTTCATTGCCGTCCTGTTGGTGCTGCAGTTCGTCTCCACGCTGGCTTCTCTCTATCTGCCGAGCCTCAACGGGCGCATCGTCGACGAGGGCATCGCGGTCGGGGACACGGGCATGATTATCACCCTCGGTGGTCAGATGTTGATGTTCTCCCTCGTCCAGATCTCAGTGACGGTGGCCGCGACCTACCTCGCCGCCCGCACCGCCTCGGGTATGGCCCGCGATCTGCGCGGCAACGTCTTCGATCGAGTAGTGAGCTTCAGCGCCCAAGAGGTCAACCGGTTCGGCGCCCCCACGTTGATTAGCCGCACCACCAACGACGTCACGCAGGTGCAGACCGTCACCTTTATGGGGCTGTCGATGATGCTGACCGTGCCGATCATGATGATCGGCGGCATCATCATGGCGCTGCGTGAGGACGCCGGTTTGGCCTGGCTGATGGCCGTCGCGGTGCCGCTGCTGGCGGTCTGCATCGGCCTGATCCTGGTCAAGATGGTGCCGCAGTTTGGGATCATGCAGAAGTCCGTGGACCTGGTCAACCGGGTGCTGCGCGAGCAGATCACCGGCGTCCGGGTCGTGCGCGCGTTCGTCCGCGAAGACCAAGAGGAAGCCCGGTTCTCCCGCGCCAACACGCAATACACCGGGGCTGCCTTGGCGGTCGGCAAGTTGATGGCGATGGTCTTCCCGATCGTCACCATGGTGCTGAACGGCTCCAGCGTCGCGGTGCTGTGGTTCGGTGCCCGGCGCGTCGAGGACGGCGATATGCAGATCGGCTCCCTGATCGCGTTCCAGGCCTACCTGTTGTTCGTGTTGATGTCGGTGATGATGGCGACCTTCATGGCCACGATGATCCCGCGCGCGGCCGTCTCGGCGACTCGGATTATGGAGGTCCTCTCGACCGACACCACGGTGGTCGACCCCGCTCAGGCGACGCAGATCCCCGAAGGCCCCGTCACGGTCGAGTTCGCCGGGGTGGCCTTCCACTACCCGGGGGCCGACGCTCCGGTGCTGCAGGACGTGTCGTTTATGGCCCGCCCCGGCCAAATGACTGCCCTCATCGGCTCCACCGGGTCGGGCAAAACCACCGCCATCTCACTGGTGACCCGGCTGTATGACGTCACATCAGGGGCCGTGCTCTTCAACGGTGTCGATGTGCGCGAGACAAGGTTGGAGGACCTGTGGTCCAAGGCCGGGATCGTCCCGCAGAAGCCGTACCTGTTCTCCGGGACGGTGGCCTCTAACCTTCGATACGGCAACCCCGAAGCCACCGACGAGGAGCTGTGGGAGGCCCTGCGGGTCGCCCAGGCTGACGAGTTCGTGGCCGCGATGACCGGTGGCCTTGAAGCCTCCGTCGCCCAAGGCGGCACCACCGTCTCGGGTGGTCAACGCCAACGACTGGCTATCGCTCGAGCGCTGGTCAAGCGGCCCGAGGTGTACGTCTTCGACGACTCGTTCTCGGCGCTCGATGTCGCCACCGACGCCCGGCTGCGAGCAGCCCTCGGCGGCTTGACGGCCTCCTCGACCGTGCTGGTGGTGGCCCAACGGGTGTCCACGATCATCAACGCCGACCAAATCATCGTGCTCGAAGACGGTCGGGTGGTCGGACGGGGAACGCACGACGAACTGCTGGCCGGCTGCACGACATACCAAGAAATTGTGTCCTCCCAACTGAGTTCTGAGGTGGCCTGAGATGGCTGA
>JBBSKS010000258.1:0-2989 GCA_038256095.1 Actinomycetales bacterium
GGACTCGAACCCCGAACCCGCTGATTAAGAGTCAGCTGCTCTGCCAATTGAGCTATTGGCGCAACAGCGCAGAACTTTATCACCGCAACCCCTAGCGCCATAAATCACGATGCCTCAGGATGAGCAGATGCGCGCACTGGTCAAAACCCACGCAGGCCCTGGCCTGGAACTTAAAGAGATGCCCGAGCCGACCCCCGGCCCCACCGACGTGAAGATCAGGGTGCTCCGGGCGGGCCTGTGCGGCACCGACCTACACATCGAATCCTGGGACGACTGGGCCGCCGGGATGCTCGCGCCCCCGCTGATCATCGGCCACGAGTTCTACGGCGAAATAGTCGAGTTGGGCTCCTCGGTTCCGTCCTTCGACGGCAAATACGACCTCGCTGTCGGAATGCGCGTGTCGGTCGAAGGGCATGTCATCTGCGGCGTATGCCGCAACTGCCGTTCGGGGCGCCCGCACGTCTGCGTCAATAACTCGAGCCTCGGCGTCAACCGCGACGGCGCTTTTGCTGACTACGTCTGCGTGCCCTACAGCAACGTGTGGGTCCAGCCCGACCACATTGATCCGGACCTTGGCGCTATCTTCGATCCTCTCGGCAACGCCGTGCATACCGCGTTGACGTTCTCGATCGCCGGCGACGACGTCATGATCACCGGCTGCGGCCCGATCGGGGTCATGGCGGTGGCCATAGCTAGGCACGTCGGCGCTCGATACATCGTGGCCACTGACGTCAGCGACTATCGCCTCGAGATGGCCCGAAAGGTTGGCGCCGACTACGCCATCAACGTGGCTAACGAGCGCGTCAAGCCCTACCAAGACGACCTCGGGATGCTGCTGGGCTTCGATGTCGGCCTAGAGATGTCAGGCAACCCTTCCGCGCTCAAAGAGCTCATCGACAACTGCCAGCACGGTGCCGGGATCGCGATGCTCGGTTTGCCCTCGGAGCCCTTCGCCATCGACTGGGGGCCCGTCATCACCCGCATGCTCACCATTAAGGGCATCTACGGGCGCGAAATGTATGACACCTGGTATCGGATGATGTTCATGCTGCAGTCCTCGGAGCAGTTGCGTGAGCGCATCCGTTCAGTGATCACGCACCGCTTCCCCGCCGAGCAGTGGGAGGATGCCTTCGCTGCCGCGCGTTCTGGCGAATGTGGCAAGGTCATCATGGACTGGAGTTGACCCTCACCCCGTGCATCTAAGGAGCCCCCGATGTTTGCCTTCAAAGACGATCTGCGCGCTGAGCTGACGGGCATCCGCGACGCGGGGCTGCACAAGAACGAGCGGCAGCTCACGACTGCGCAGTCAGCGCACATCGCCACCACGGCGGGCGAGGCGCTGAACTTCTGCGCCAACAACTACCTCGGGCTCGCGGACCACCCAGACGTGGTGAGCGCGGCTCGCGATGCGCTCGACCAGTGGGGCTTTGGTATGGCGTCTGTTCGCTTCATCTGCGGCACCCAGACCCAGCACCGCGACCTTGAGCACGCGATCGCTGACTTCTCGGGCACCGAAGACTCGATCCTGTTTGCGTCGTGCTTCGATGCCAACGGTGGGGTGTTTGAGGTCTTGTTCGGTGCTGAGGACGCGATTATCTCCGACGCGCTCAACCACGCGTCGATCATTGACGGCATCCGGTTGTCGAAGGCCAAGCGATTCCGTTACGCCAACCGCGACATGGACGACCTGCGCGCCCAGTTGATCAGTGCCCGCGAGGGTGGTGCACGACGGATGATCATCGTCACCGATGGGGTCTTTTCGATGGACGGCTACTACGCACCGCTGGAGCAGATCTGCGACCTGGCCGATGAGTTTGAGGCGATGGTCTTCGTTGACGACTGCCACGCGACGGGTTTTGTCGGGGAGCACGGTCGAGGGACCGCCGAGCACTGCGGTGTTTTGGACGGCATGAGCAACCGCGTGGACATCATCACCGGCACCCTCGGCAAGGCCCTCGGCGGTGCCAGCGGAGGCTACGTCGCGGCCCCCACCGAGGTCGTCGAGCTGCTCAAGCAGCGAGCGCGGCCCTACCTGTTCTCCAATGCAGTGGCCCCCGCGGTCGTTGCCGGGTCGCTGAAGGCCCTGGAGATCGCCCGCGAGGCCAGCGAGCCCCGAGAGCAGCTCAAGGCCAACACAGCACTGTTTAGGTCGCTGATGGACGATGAGGGCTTTGAGCTGTTGGAGGGCTCCCACCCGATCAGCCCGGTGATGTTCCCGGGTGAGGACGGCGCTCGCCGGGCGGCCCAGATCGCCGACGCCATGCTCGCCCGCGGCGTGTACGTCATCGCGTTCAGTTTCCCGGTGGTGCCCAAAGGCAAAGCCCGCATCCGCGTGCAGCTCTCGGCCGCGCATAGCGAAGACGACGTCCGCACCTGTGTCGCAGCGTTCGTAGCGTCCCGAGCCGACGTCGACGCCGCCTGACCCACCGCATACCGCCCAGCCGCTTCCTCCGATGACCGTTGTGCGCGCCCACCCCCGCGTGCACATCGCAATCGGCGAGCACATCGGTCATCAGGTCTGTGGATAACCCCGGGACACCTGCCATCGTGACGGCACAGTGGCCCCATGGACCTCGACCAGCGCATCACGGACCGTCTGAGCGCCCAACATGGGGTGAGTTCGGTGACCGAACTCCTTGAGCTCGACGTCTCCCGACATGTCGTGGATCGGGCGGTCAAGGACGGCTTGCTGATCCGCCTCCGCCGCAACGTCGTCATCCGGCCAGAGCTGTGGGCGGCGGCACCCTCGTGGCAGCGCCACGAACTGCGGGCGCGCGTCACCGCCCGAGCCTGGCGGGGCGCACCCTTTGCGCTGAGCCATCACAGCGCTCTGGCTGTGCTCGGCATACCTGTGTATGCCGTCGATCACCGGGTGCACATCGTCCCGCGAGGGAAGAGCAGCAACCGGGCCGGGCTGGCAACTCGGATCCACACCCCTGTGCCCGATTCACGACTCGTCCGGCAAGAAGATCTGTGGCTGGTCGAGGCA
>JBBSKS010000259.1:0-2989 GCA_038256095.1 Actinomycetales bacterium
CCGCTCGCTGTGGGCCGAACCTAGACCCACGAACCCCCCGGGCAGGGGGCATCGGGACTGGGCCTTGGTCGCGGCATTGATCTGTTGGTCCGTGGTGGAAGCGGTGCTTGGTGAGGATCTGGCACCGCCCACGCTGCAGCTGCTCGCGGTTCTCGCGGTCCTGGGCCCCCTGCTGTGGCGACGCGAGCGTCCGCTCGTCGCGGTTGCGGTCTCCTTCGGCACCTTGATGATCATCGACACCGTCAGGATCCTTACCGGATCACAAGGGGCCCTACTGGCAAGCACCTCCGCGGTGCTGATCCTTACCTACGCCCTGTTCCGGTGGGGCTCGGGCCGCGAGGCCGCAAGCGGCCTCGGCGTCATCTTGGTCTGGCTGCCCATCACCCTCGTTGTCGACCAACTGAGCCTGGCGGAGAAGGTCGCAGGGTATGCGGTCTTTTTGTTTGCCGCCGCGCTCGGTGCCGCGTTCCGCTATCGATCGAAGATCCGCGTCCGTGACATCGACCAGGCCAAGGCCCGCGAACGCGAACAGCTCGCTCGCGAGCTCCACGACACCGTCGCCCACCACGTCTCGGGCATCGCCATCCAGGCCCAAGCAGGACGTGCCGTCGCGGCCTCCCACCCCGAGCGTGCCATCGAGGCCCTGGCCATCATCGAGGAAGCAGCGACCCGAACGCTGACCGAGCTGCGCGCCATCGTCGGCGTGCTCCGCGCCTCACAGGACACCGAGTTTGAACCGCAGCCCGGCGTGGCCGAGGTCGAGCAGCTCGCCACCGATGGCCAGACGCGTCCCTGCGTCACGGTGGCGCTCTTGGGCCAGTTCGACGACCTCAGCCCGGCGGTCGGGGCCGCGATCTACCGCCTAGCCCAGGAGTCCATCACCAACGCCAGGCGGCACGCCCGCCACGCAACCCAGGTCACCGTCACCGTCACAGGCGACGCCGACCGTGTACGACTGACCATCGACAACGACGGCTCCTCGCCCGCTGGCGGCCGCGCCCCAGCGGGCTACGGCCTGGTGGGCATGCGCGAGCGCGCCACGCTGCTCGGCGGCACCTTTCACGCAGGCCCCACCGCCGAGCGGGCCTGGCGGGTAGAAGCGACCCTGCCCCGAACCGGGATGCCACGATGAGCGTCAGGGTCCTGATCGCCGACGACCAACCCATCGTGCGCACCGGACTGACGATGCTGCTCAACGCCCAACCCGACATCGACGTGGTCGGCGCGGCCGCCGACGGGCGCGAGGCAGTCCGCCTGGCGCTCCAACTGCGCCCCGACGTCGGCCTGTTCGACATCCGAATGCCGCTGATGGACGGCATCGAAGCCACCCGACGACTCGCCGGCCCCGACGTCATCGACCCCCTGCCGATCGTCGTCATCACCACCTTCGACCTCGACGAGTACGTCCACGGGGCCCTCAAAGCCGGCGCCCGCGGGTTCCTGCTCAAGGACGCCGGACCCGCCCTGCTGACCCAAGCCATCCACGCCGCAGCCGACGGAGACGCACTGATCGCACCCAGCGTCACCGTCCGACTCCTCGCAGCATTCGCCCACACACAGACCTCACCACCGAGGCAGCCGATAGAACCGCTCACCGCCCGCGAGGAGGAAGTCCTCGTGCCCGTAGCACAAGGCCGCACCAACAACGAGATCGCCAGCGAGCTGTACATCACCCCAAGCACCGTCAAAGCCCACCTAGCCAGCCTCATGCGAAAACTCAACGCCCGCAACCGAGTCGAGCTCGCCATGTGGGCCCACGAGACCGGCCGCACCTGAGACCGCCAATGCGACCAACCGCGTGACGGCAGTGGCCCACAGCGTCACAATTCGGCATGTACCCCCAGAAGAGACACTGCGTCTGCTCGCCGGGTGATGCCAACTCAGCCCGCTGAAAGACCAACTCCAGCAATCGGTGCCGGCACCGACGTCGCGATCGGATCCGCGGGGATCATGCTCGCATCCGGCGACCCCCGCGGCGCGGTCGCAGTACGCCGACTGTCCGCCGTCAGCGACCGCATGAAGGCCCAGGACCTGTGTTGGGCCGCGGGCTACAACATCCTGGCATCTCGCTCCCGGCAGGCGTGCTCGCACCGATCGGGTTCGTGCTTCCGATGGCACTCGGCGTTGTGCTCATGAGCACCTCCACCGTCGTCCTCGCGCTCAACGCCCAGCTGCTGCGACGCGCCGAACTCCCGACTCGCGCACGACGGATCGAAGGCCAGGTACGCGGACTACAACACCAGATCGAGGAGGACACCTACTGCATCGACGTGCTGCAACAGATTGCCGCAGTCAGCGGAACGCTGCAGAACGTCGCGACCGGCCTGCTCGACGAACACGTCGGCCGCGTCGCTAACGCAGCCGCCGCCGCGACCGGGACAAGGCCGGTGACATGGTCACCGAAGCCACCCAGGCCATCGCCAGGATCAGCAAGGCGTGAGGCCCGCCTCACCAAGGCATACGCAAATCGAGAAGAACGCCCTTGGGAACACTCGGTGCGGCGGTTATCGATCGGAACTGCGGTTCAGAGGGCCGCGCGACGGTCCGTGAACGTTGCTATGCGGAGGCTCTCAGGGGCTCGAGGGCGGCTAGGACGAGGTCGAGGCCGAAGATGAACTCCTCTGCCGGGTCGTAGTCGGCAGCGACGAGCGCCCTGGCGGACTCGTTGAGGTAACGGAACTGGTCAGCAGGAAGCTGGGGCAGGAAGACGTCCTCGGCCATGTCCGCGAACTCGTCGGCGGTGTCGAACGCCAGGCTGGCTTCCTGCAGGGCGAACCCGTAGACGTAGCTGTCGAGCAACCAGTTGGCGTGCGTCGCCATCAAGACCGGGAAGCCAGCCCTGCGCAGGCAGGTGGTGACCGCTTCGTGGTGGCGCAGGTTCGCGGGCCCCGGTGATGTCCGCGACTCCATCAGGCCGTTCGCCCACGGGTAGCGTGCGAGAACCTGTCGGGCCGCTGCCGCCCGCCGTCGCATCGCCGACTGCCAGTCG
>JBBSKS010000260.1:0-2964 GCA_038256095.1 Actinomycetales bacterium
ATCGCGGGGCCGATCATCGGGGCACTCGCGGGGCTGGTCACCGGTTACGTTTTTGCGGACACCGTCTCGGCCGCTGATGCGAGCTTGGATGGTCCCGGGGCGTTCTACTTCTCCTTTGTCCGCTTCGGAATTCTGGCGGGATTGGTCGAGGGTCTGATCGTGGGGCTGATCATGCGCCGCGTGGTGGGATCGGAGTCACGACCCAACAAGACGCTCAAGATCATGCTGGGTGTCCCGGCCCTGATGAACGTGCTGATGTTCTTCACGGGGCCGAGCCTCTGGACCTTCCTGGCGTTCGTGCTGCTCCCGCCGATCCTGACCATGGTGTGTTTGCGCATCCTCTTCTCAGCGGATCGCCGCGCCGGCCGCTCCGGCATCTAACTTTGCCCCTCTCACCACCCTTCCCAGCGCACCCCTCCCCACCCCGAGCGTCCGCATACCCCGTTGCGCTCCCCTCCCCCGAGCACCCAAACAGGCATAAGGGCACAAACAGAGCCAAAAGGCGGGTTTCTGGCCTGTTCTGCGTGTCTGAATGCTCGGTTCTCGCGCCGAGCCTGGCGGGCGGGCAGGAGAAGTCATGCCAGGCGAGCCGGAGCAGGACACACCTGCTCGTCGCGAGAGGACCGCAACCACGATTCCAGGGTCCAGATCACGAAGGCCGGGTCGAACATCACGTGTTTCCAGGTGAAACGGAACACGGTCCACCCCCAGGCCACCAGTTCGTCGTACCGGCGACAGTCCCGCTTGAACTCCTTGCGCCCACCGTGGAACGCATACCCCTCCGCTTCTATAACCACTTTCACTTTGGGATCTCCCAGGTCGACGATGGCGGACAGGCCGTTGTCCCAGATGCGCAACTGCGGCACAAATGAGTAGCCAGGGACATCCATCACGAGGGCACGCAGCACGGACTCCAGGGGATTGGCCGAAACGTAGATCGCATGGTGAGAGACCTTGCGGGCAGCAGCGGCTCCTGGGCCCCGCAACTTCGCCGCCTCCGATCGAACGGCACCGAGGGCCAGGTCTTGGTTTCGCAAGGCCGAGTCTGCAACGGCCAATGCCCGGTCGAACGGGAGATGACGGGCGCAGTCGAGAACCGTTCTCATCGGGGTGGTGACCCCTTCACGTATGCAGTCCGCTGGGAGGTCGTTGTAGTGCGGCAAGGCCCGGCCTCGGTCGGCCGAGGTGAGGTTCCGTTTGCGGCGCACGGTGACCATTGGCATCTCCGGGGAGTGCTTCACCTTCCACCCATGGTGCAAGGCTGCGCTTTCGTGGGACAGCACAGCGCTCAACTCATGAGCCACGCGGAGGTGGTCGGAGGTGGTGGCCAGCACGTATCGGCCACGCCGATCCTTGGCGAGCTTGCCGTGGCGCAGGGCCGTTTCGATGGACTTTCGTGACGACGCAGCGCGCAACTCCGCGAAGGTAGCTATGCCCCCGAACGCATGCAGCGCGTCGGCGGGTGAGGGCATTCCACGAGTGTGCGACATGCCGCCCTGGCGAAGTGAGGTTTATCCACAGGGCACTCAACCAGGCAGAACGGGCGAATACCCGGCGCTTTCACGCTCGAAGGACCTTTGTGCCTGTTTGGGCGCTCGGAACGCGCACAGCGCTCGGGTTGAGAGCGAAACTCTCATCCCGGGCGCCTCAGCATCACTGGTTAGTTGCTGGCGATGGCCTCGGTCACCACTGCGGCAACAGCGTCGGTGATCATCAGCAACTCGTCCTTGGTGATCGTCAGCGGCGGCGCCAGACGGATCGTCGAGCCGTGCGTGTCCTTAGCCAGCACGCCCTTCTTCATCAGGGCCTTGCAGGCAGCCTTGCCGGTCATGACCTCGGGGTCGATGTCAACGCCGGCCCACAAGCCGCGCACTCGCACGCCGACCAGGCCTTTGCCCATCAACGCTTCGAGCTGCTCGCGGAAGATCGGCTCCAACTCGGCTGCGTGCGCTTGGTGCTCACCGGTGGCCAGCAGCTTCACCACTGCGTGGCCGACCGCGGCGGCCAGCGGGTTGCCGCCGAAGGTGGAGCCGTGGGTGCCGGGGGTGATGACGTCCATCACGTCGCGGTTGGCAGCGACGGCGGAGACCGGGATGATACCGCCACCGAGGGCCTTGCCGAGGGTGTACATGTCAGCCTCGACGCCTTCATAGCCGCAGGCCAGCGTGGTGCCGGTGCGGCCGAGGCCGGACTGGATCTCGTCGGCGATCATCAGCACGTTGCGGTCGGTGCACAGCGCGCGCAGCTCGGGCAGGAAGCCCTCTTTGGGGATCTGCACACCCTGCTCGCCCTGGATCGGCTCGACTAGCACGGCGACCGTGTCGTCGTCGATGGCGGCCTCGATGGCGGCCAGGTCGGCATACGGGACGGTCTCGAAGCCGGGCGTGTAGGGACCGTAGTGGTCGTGCGCCTCGGGGTCATCGGAGAAACTCACGATGGTGGTGGTGCGGCCGTGGAAGTTGCCGGCCATCACGATGATCTTGGCGCGACCGGGGGTGACGCCCTTGACGGTGTAACCCCACTTGCGGGCGATCTTCAGCGCGGTCTCGACGGCTTCGGCGCCGGTATTCATCGGCAGGATCGCTTCCTTGCCGACCAGGGCAGCCAGGTCGCGGCAGAACGGGCCGAGCGCGTCGTTGTGGAAGGCGCGGCTAGTCAGCGTCAAGCGGTCCAACTGGTCTTTGGCCGCGTCCACCAGCGCGGGGTGGCGGTGCCCGAAGTTGAGCGCGGAGTAGCCCGAGAGCGCGTCGAGGTACTTGTTGCCCTCGACGTCGTAGACCCAAATGCCCTCAGCGTGGTTGACCACCACCGGCAGCGGGTTGTAGTTATGCGCAGCGACCTTGTTCTCCAGGTCGATGAAGGTCTGGTTGTGAAGAGTCTCGGGCGCGGCCGTGGTGGTAGCAGTCATGTCCTCAGCGTAAAGGACATCGCCGGTGTGGTGCGTGGTGGTCATGACTTCCTTCG
>JBBSKS010000261.1:0-2913 GCA_038256095.1 Actinomycetales bacterium
GTGAAGGTGCCGTCGGCAGTCGCAGTCTGGACCACAGGCGAGGTCATCGCGATCTCCTCGGACACGGCGGCTTGCTGCACCACCGGCGACGTCATCGCGATCGATGCCGACGCCTGGTTGTCCCCGCTGATGTAGCCGAACAGGGCCGAGAAGGCGGTGCTGCCTGCGCTGTCGAAGCTCCCGCGCACCTCAACCTCGGCCACCAGGTGTGCCGGATAACGGCGCACCTCAAAACCTTCGTGGGCGCTGCGGACGTCATACGGCTGCTCGTCAGTCATCCAATGGACTTTAACCATCCGGTGCAGCGCACACCCACGCGGATCATCGTCGGGACACCCTCAAGCGTTCGCCTGTATTCGCGCCCCAGCGCCAAGATCGGCGCACGCTTGGGCCCTCGTCGGCATACCGAAGGAGCATCGGCGGTAACTTCTGTGTACGAGCGTTGCAGCCAAAGATATTGACTCAGCGGCGCCAGACCTTCATAAGGAGCAGACGCACCGTGCAAAAGGAACCCGTCCTGGCCAGGCTCGTGCAGCGCACCGTCGATTTGGCCCTCGAAAACGTCGAGAACGGCGGCAAGCCGTTTGCCTGCATCGTCGTCGATGAAGCCTCCCTGGAGATCGTGCACGAGGCCACTAACCAAGTCGCGCAAACGGGCGACGTAACCGCCCACGCCGAGATCACTGCCATCCGCGCGCTCGCTGCCGCGGGGCGCACCGACCTGGCAGGGGTGTGAGGTCTACGTGACGGCATACCCCTGCCCGATGTGTCTCGGAGCGCTCTACTACGCGGCTCCGGAACGGGTTTACTACGCAGCGAGCCGTGAGCAGGAGAGCGAGCACTATGAGGACGGTGGGCGCTAGATGACGCTCATGTCCTTCTACGGCGAATACGCAAAGCACTCCTCCGAGCAAAATCTGCCCTCGACCCACATCCGCGTCGAAGATCCGACCGCCTCGTTCCGCCTGTGGACGAGCCGCCACGATGGCTGACGGAAGATAGCTCATGAGTAAGGGCACAGTCCGTAGACCCGAGTTGTGGGCCTTACTCGCCCGCCGTTTTCGCCTAGAACAGTCCCCTCGGGCGCTCCTGACCTCCACAGTCCGGCTCACCGCCGCCGCCATCGTCGCCTACCTCATCACCGTGTGGTTGATCGACGGACCGGTGGACCTGACCTGCTCGCTCACCGCCTTGCTCGTGACGCAGACCACCGCACATTCGTCCGTCAAGATGGGCTTGGTCCGGGTCGGTGCCGTCGTGACCGGCGTGCTGGTGGCGATTGCGTTTTCGTCCTGGGTGGGTTTGAGCTGGTGGTCACTCGGGGCCGTCATCGCGGTGTCGTTGGTTTTGGCTGCCCTGCTGCGACTCGGCGACCAGGCCCTAGAGACCCCGATCAGCGCCATGCTCATCTTGGCGGTCGGCGGTCAGGAGATCGCCGCCGAGACCCGGTTGCTCACCACGTTCATCGGCGCGGGCGTGGGGGTGTCCTTCAACCTGCTCCTACCCCCTCGCCTTCCGATCGACACTGCGGTGCGGCAGGTGCGAGACGTGGCAAGTCAGCAAGCCGAGTCATTGCGGCAAGCGGGGTGGTCGATGGCGCAACGACCGATCAGCCGCGACGAAGTGGCCTCGTGGTTGGACGGTGCTCGGAGCGTCACCACCGTCGCCGGTAGCGCTCATGATGTCGTGACCTCCCTGGAGGAGGTGCGGCGATTCAATCCGCGAGCAATCGGTGCCCCACACGTCGAGCCGATCTTGGTCTCGGGACTCGACGCCCTCGATCGCTCACTCTTTGCCCTGCGCGCTCTCTATTTCACGATGCACCGCGAGGCACCACGGGCCCGGACCTCCGACGACGGGTATGGCGAGGACGTGCGCTTGGCCTTTGCCGTGCTGCTTGAGCACGTCGCCGACTCGGTGGACGCTTTCGGGGCCGTCGTCCAGGCGGATGCCGAAGGTGCGGACGAGGAGGTCGGTCGGATCCTTGCGGCCAGCCTTGAGGCGAGCGGCGAGGCTAAGGCGATCTTGACGGATCTGCTGATGGTGGACGCACGGGCCGAAACGTCGCTGTGGCTGCTCCGGGGGTCGATTCTAGTCGCGGTCGAGCAGATCATCGAGCCGCTGAGGCTGCAGGACCGCGCCCGACTCCGCCAACAACGCGGTCGCCGGGTCAGGCGTCGGTGATCCCAGCGGGCCTTACCACAAGTAGATCCCCGACTCCGCAGCCTAGGACGTCGCATACCGCGGTCAGGGTGGAGAACCGGATCGCTTTGGCCCGATTGTTCTTCAAGATCGACAGGTTCACCACGCTGACTCCGACCTCGTCGGCGAGCGCCGCGAGGGTCATCCCCCGAGCCTCAAGGAGTTCGTCTAAGCGGGAGGCGATGCGGTGCGGTTCGTCAACCGGCATTCAGACCAAGCCCGAGACGTCATCGCGCAGCCCGGCACCGCTCTTAAACGCCTCAGCGAGCAGGGCCACGACCATTCCCGCGGTGAGCATCAGCCAGGGAAAGTTGATGGCCGCACTGATGTCCATCCCGCCGAGGTCCACCGATCCCAGCAGCACCCCACCTGCGACAAACTCGGTGGCGAGGACTATCGGCACTCCTAGGCCGAGCAAAAAGGCGACGAGCCGCAGTCGGGTCACCTGGCCTGGCGCAAACGGCTCGCCCGTGACGATATGTCGCAGGACTCGTTGCAGCAGCACCACGACAGCCGCAATCAGCAGCGCCATGAGGACACCGGGCGCCAGATCGGCCAGACGCTGCCAGTCCGTCGGGTTAGCGACCGCCACGTCATACACCCCGTTGTCGTAGGCCGTCCCGACCCGATCAAGCTCGGGCACCGTGATCTCCCCCGGGTACGACACGGACAACGCGTCGCCACGCACCCACGCCACGACGGGTTGCACCA
>JBBSKS010000262.1:0-2910 GCA_038256095.1 Actinomycetales bacterium
TACCTGACCTTACCGAGGCGGCCCGGTTTGGAACAGGGTCTTTGGCCACCTCAGGTCTCTAGCGCGAATCGACTGTCACGCTCAGGTCCGAGGGGATGATTGGGTACGTGTAGTCGGTGAGCAGTTCAAACCCCGCCCGCCGCCATCGTTGATGCCCACGCGGAGATGGCGCCCAGCACTGTGTGCGCCACCCCGAAGCCTTGAGCGCGCGGAACCGTCGCCAGGTGGAACACGCCCGTCGGCCCGCTATCGGCAACGTTCACAACAACACCGCCGAGGTATGCCGTCACGAACGCTGAGAGTTCGGTAACCTGAGAGAGCATCCGCAGATCGGCTTGCCAGGCGGTGGGGTGCGCGGGCTTCAAGACGTCGATCCAGCGGTCGGAGGGCGCGGGGTGAGCACGAATGGCCACCGCCTTGTTGGGCCGCGGATGAGGACATGCTCGTAGTCCGCTTGCAGGGGATAGCACCGCTGTAAGCGCTCGTGAGGGTGGTTGGTCAGGCGATCCCACGCGTCAATGGTTGCGTTACGGGCGGTCACCAAGAGATCACGCCACCCTTTCCGGCGTGGCTGTTGGCGAAGCGAACCTCGTGCACGACTCGCTTGAGTGGCCGCTGAACAGGGTCTTTGCCGCTCATTGATCGGTCGGTCGTGCCACTGGCTCGCTTACCTGGTCGTCATTCACGTCGAACTCCACCGGAGCGTGGCCGAGATCGTAGACCTCGGCGGTGCCACGCCAGGAAGCCAAGAATGTCGCCAGTTGGTGTAGCCACCTGCGCTGAGGCTCGCCCGCAGGATCCGAAAATAGTCGCCGACGAACCGCTGCTGTTGCTCGGCCGGAATCAGTGCCAACCATGGGTGCTCATCTTTAAGGTTCTCCGCAAGCCGCGCGCGCGTCGCATCATCGAGGCTCGCTGCGATGAGGCGGGAAAGGTGGTCGAGTGCGTCCTGGTTCTCGGCACTGCGGGAGGCCTTCGTGAGGGTAAGTGCCTCACCATCGCGTCGTGTCAGCATGACGTCACCCTGCTCCAACTGAGCGATGACCTCACGGGGGTTGCGCAGGAGCTCAGAAAGAGTGGCAGTGCCGGATGTGACCATTTACCAATTGTTCTGAAGTAGTTCAGATGTGTCAGGTGATCGCTGGTGATACCGACGACCGAAGTGCGCGCAACCCCCCGCCAACAAGCGGGGCAGGGGGCGCACAGCGGTCATCAGCCGGAGCGAGGTGTGCCGACTGGCGCGTGGCCGAATAGTCGGGGCGGAAGAAAAAGCCATAACGGAGCGTTGTCGACTCGGTTACACCGGCTTGGGGTCAAAGGCGCTCCTTTATGCCGACGAACGCTGACCGCTGGGCACTCCCGGTGGTCCCCCACCTTCGAAGGGCCCCATCACCATGTCTCGCACAATCCTGTTTGCTTCCGCCGCGCTCCTCACCGCGCTCACCGTGTCTGCCTGCTCCTCTGGGGATGCCGAAAGCGACGGCGCAGAGGGCAGCGCGGGAAGCGGAGAGTTCGGCCTCATCGATGAGGGGAAACTCGTCGTGGCGACCGAGGGTACCTACCGTCCCTTCACCTTCCATGAGGGTGGAAGCGGCGAGCTGATCGGTTACGACGTCGAGATCGTCGAAGCCGTCGCCGGGAAACTCGGCCTTGAGGTCGAGTTCCAAGAGACCCAGTTCGACGCGATCTTCGCAGGGCTAGAGGCTGGCCGGTTCGACGTTGTCGCCAACCAGGTCTCGATCAACCCCGAGCGCGAAGAGGCATACCTGTTCAGCACGCCCTACACCGTCTCCCCTGGAGTGGTGGTCGTGGCTGAGGCCACCAACGACATTGCAGACGTGAGCGACCTCGACGGCAAGACGTCCGCGCAGTCCTTGACGAGCAACTGGTTCGAGGTGGCCGAGACCAATGGCGCCAACGTGGAGGCCGTCGAAGGCTGGGCGCAGGCCGTCGCTCTGCTGGAGCAGGGCCGGGTCGACGCGACGGTCAACGACAAACTGACCTTCCTGGACTACACGACCGAGCGCCCCGACGCTCCGATCAAGATCGCCGCCGAGACAGAAGAGTCCTCGCTCAACGCTTTCGCCTTCACCAAAGACAAAGAGGAACTCGTCACCGCTTTCGATGAGGCGCTGGTGGAACTCAAGGACGACGGCACCCTGGCCGAGATCGGCGAGAAGTACTTCGGCGCCGACGTCTCCCAGTAGGTGACGCATGAGCGATGAAGCTCAACTTCTACTGGACTCGTTCTGGCCAATCCTGCGTGGCGGACTGACCGGCACCATCCCGTTGGCGCTGGGCTCGTTTGTCATCGGCTTGCTATTGGCACTTGCGGTAGCGCTGATGAGACTGTCGAAGAATCCAATTCTGTCTGGATTGGCTCGTTTCTACGTCTCGTTGATCCGCGGCACGCCGTTACTGGTGCAACTGTTCATCATCTTTTACGGGTTGCCCTCTATCGGGATCCTGATCGACCCATGGCCCAGCGCCGTGATCGCTTTCTCGCTGAACGTCGGCGGGTACGCGGCTGAGATTATTCGAGCCGCCATCCTGTCCGTTCCGCGAGGGCAGTGGGAGGCGGCGTACACGATCGGTATGTCGGATCGTCGGGCACTCGTGCGGGTGATCTTGCCGCAGGCGGCCAGGGTGTCGGTGCCCCCTTTGTCGAACACCTTTATCTCGTTGGTGAAGGACACGTCGCTGGCCTCGCTGATTTTGGTCACCGAACTGTTCCGTGAGGCTCAGCAGATCGCAGCTTTCAGCCAAGAGTTCATGCTGTTGTATGCCGAGGCTGCGGCCGTGTATTGGGTCTTCTGTCTGGTGCTGTCCAGCGGTCAAAGCGTCCTAGAGAAGAGATTGGATCGGTATGTCGCACGGTGAA
Source organism: Actinomycetales bacterium (assembly GCA_038256095.1). Lineage (GTDB taxonomy): Bacteria > Actinomycetota > Actinomycetes > Actinomycetales > Dermatophilaceae > Ornithinicoccus. Next base: position 2,882 of record JBBSKS010000262.1, read on the forward strand.
GTGTTGTTGCAGGCTCGAGGTCTGAGCAA
>JBBSKS010000263.1:0-2873 GCA_038256095.1 Actinomycetales bacterium
TCGTAACCGGTATGGCCACCGGTGAGGTGACCCAAGGTCGAGTAGGCGAACAGTTCGTCTTCGGCCAAAGCGCCACGGTGACCAGGCTGGAATCGATGTCCTACTTGGTCGACTCGCCGGCAGTCGGCCTCGTCGGGCACATGCCAGCCGTAGAGCGCGAAGGTCCGGTCGACGGCAAATCCCAGCTGCTCGTACAACCGGGGCGCACTCGTCGGGCTGGCCGAGTCCACGCCCAGGTCCACTTTGTCGTAGTCACCACTGGTGAGCGCTTTGGTGACGGTTTGTGCCAGGCACGCTCTGGCCAAGCCCAGACGTAGGACAGCGCCGCTCCGTCGGCGTCACCGCGACCGTGCTGAACTGCGACCAAGCGGTGCGTGATTCACGTTCCTGTTTCCACCCTCGCTCGGTCTTTTCGCCGAACCCGAATAGTCAGCAAACGCGAGGTTGTGCAGCAAGCGCAGCTCGTGCAACATCGCAAGCGTCGGGGTGACGAGGCGTATGCCGTGTGGCGCGGTTACCTCCCGCAGGCCCAGCGCTAGCAGGGCACCATGTGCGCAAAGTAGCGAGCAACCTCCTAGCCACGTCGATCTAGCATCGGCTGCACCACCGCCCCACGAATTCCGCCGTCTACGAACCAGATCCTGGGATTGCAGGGGTAGCGTCGACCAGCGAGCTTGGCCCCACGACGCTCTTGCGCGGCGAGGAGTTGGCGGCTGATCCCCCAGCCCCGATCGTCGAGGTGCACGCCGCCAAAGGGGTACGCCCATGCCAGGCCCTCGTTGCTTGACCTCTCCGGCAAGAAAGTCTGGCCGATCGCGACGAGTTGCTCAGACCACTGCTCCACATTCTCGATGCGCAGATGTCCCAACGCAGCGGCGTCCCCGGGTCAATCATTCGGCCATTCTGCTCCGGCGACCGACGGCATACCACCCAATTCCTAGCGCAACCACGATCAATCCCCCCAGCACGGACGCCCACGGCAACGACGCCACCAAGACGACGCAACCGGCGAGGCCAACGACCGGCACCACGCGTTGCCACAGTTTCTCGCCCTTCAAGGTCCAGGCGCTCGCGTTGGCCACGGCGTAATAGAGAAGCACCCCAAAACTCGAGAAGCCGATCGCCCCCCGCAGATCCACCAGCATCGCGACCACCAACACCACAGCAGCCACACTGAGCTCGGCGACCCGCGGCACCCGGCGGGGGCCACCGACGGCGGCCAAAGCCGCCGGGAAGTGTCGGTCACGAGCCATCGCCATGGTGGTGCGCGAGATGCCCAGCAGCATGTTGAGCAGGGCCCCGGCGGCTGCACACGCCGCCGCGAAGCGGATCAGCCACACCCAGCCCGAGCCCCATACTTCTTGGGCCACGTCGGCAACCGGCGTCGCAGTGCCCGCCGCAGCATCGGTGCCGATCACCCCCACGACCAGCGCCGCGACCGCGACGTAAATCGCCAGGACCACCACAAAGGTGATGCCGATAGCCTGGCCGATGGCGCGCTCCGGGTCGCGCACCTCCTCCCCCAGCGTGGCGATCCGTGCATACCCGGCAAAGGCGAAAAAGAGAAGCCCAGTGGCCTGCAACACCCCGTATGCCGACGCGGTTGCCTCCGAGGTCAACCCGGCTGAGAGGTCGAAGACGGGGTCACCAGCCACCGAGGCCGTGACGACACTGACGGCGAGGCCGAGCAACACGGCCAGCACGATCGAGACGATCACCCGAGATACGCAAGCCGAGCGGTGCACCCCGCTCAGATTGGCCGCGGTGACGGCTACCACCGCAATCGCCGCCGCCACTCTCTCGTAGCCAGGTGCCACGTAGACCCCGAGAGTCAGCGCCATCGCCACACACGAGGCGCTTTTGCCGATGATGAAGCACCAACCGGCGAGATAGCCGGGGAGGTCGCCGAGCCTCTTGGTTCCGTAGACGTAGGTGCCGCCCGCCGACGGGTAGCGAGCCGCCAGCATGGCCGAGGAGTAGGCGTTGCACGCCGCCACGACGGTCACGATCAACAGGCTCAGCCACATCCACGACCCAGCTGCTGCGGCCGCGGGGGCCCAGACGACGAACATTCCCGCGCCGATCATCGAGCCCATCCCGATCGTCACAGCGTCGCGTCGAGTCAGCGTCCGGGCCAAGGCCGAGGAGGACTCGGGCTGCAGGAGCATGGGAGCACTGTGCCACGCCAAGGTGGCGGGCAGGTGACGTGCGGGCAAACAGCGTTTTCACTATCGGACGTAGTGAGACTTCGCTAAGGTCGCAGGCGTGGACTTTGACGAGAACGGAAAACCAGTCATCCCGGCCGGCCGCCTTATTTTGGTGCGGCACGGGGAAACCGAATGGTCGCGCTCCGGGCAACACACCGGGCTCACCGACCTCCCGCTGCTTCCCGAGGGGGAAGCCGCGGCCAAAGAGGCCCGTCCGGTGCTCGATGAGTTCGAGTTGGTACACGTCCGATGCTCACCGCTTCAGCGCGCGCGACGCACCGCTGAGCTGGTGGGCTTGAAGCCGGACCTGATCGACGAGAACCTTCGCGAGTGGGACTACGGCGGCTACGAGGGCGTCACCACCAAGGACATCCGTGAGCGCACGGGCTACCTCTGGAACGTCTTCGAGCACGGTGTCATCCCCGGTGATACCCCCGGCGAGACCGTCGAAGAGGTTGCCGGGCGCGCTAGCCGGGTGCTGGAGGAGATTTACCCATACCTTCACCAGGGCGACGTCGCACTCGTAGGCCACGGTCACTGCCTACGCATCCTGGCGGGCGTGTACCTCCGTCAGAACCCCCGCTGGGGTCGTCGAGTGACCTTCGAGACCGGTGCCGTCGCGATCTTGGGTCACCACCACGAGGACCGCGTCATCGAGGCCTGGAA
>JBBSKS010000264.1:0-2871 GCA_038256095.1 Actinomycetales bacterium
GCAAGGTCGGCCTCAATCACGGGACCCCCATCGGTATGCCGAGGGTCGGGCCCCAGCGCGATGCTCACCGTGGTGCGCAGACCGGTGGGTCGCAGGCGAGTGGCGATGCCGACAAGGTCGCTATCCGAGCTCTCGCCCTCTTGCCTAAGCCGCACGCTGTGTCGATGCACCAGGAGCGTCGCTGGGCCGCTGGCAAGGTTGCGTTGATCGCGCAGATGAACGATCCCGGCGCTGCTGCGGTGTTGCCCGTCGACCATCTCGCCGGGGATCTCGCTGAACCCCCCCAGAAGCCGGGCGACATCCACCGTGTGCGGTTTCGCGTGCAACTCGGCGACGGTTCCCAACTGAGCCACGCCACCGTTTCCGAGCACCGCGACGCGGTCGGCGAGCGCGGCCTCGGTCAGGTCGTGGGTGACCAAAACAATGGTGGGGTCAAGGACTGCGCGCACCTCTTCGAGCAGGTCGTACATCGAGGCCCGAACGGCCGCGTCCAACGCACCGAAGGGTTCGTCCAGCAGCAGCACGGCAGGGTTTGCGGCCAAGGCCCGAGCCAAGGACACCCGTTGCTCTTGGCCTCCGGAGAGTTGGCGAGATCTGCGCTGGGCCACGTGGCCGAGGTGCACCAGATCGAGGAAGCGCGCGGCATTGGCTCGGGCCTCTCGTCGCGATCGCCCCGCGATGCGGTCGGCGAAGGCCACGTTGTCGATGACCGAGAGGTGGGGAAAGAGCAAGGGCTTCTGGAACATCATCGTGATGCCCCGGTTTTCGGGGGCTACGCCGTGGACGCTTGATCCGCCGATGAGGATGTCGCCGCTCATCGGCTCTTCGAGGCCAGCAGCTAACCGCAGGACCGTGGACTTGCCTGAGCCTGAGGAGCCCAAGAGGGCAACCAGCTGACCGGCGGGCACGTCGAGGGAGAAGTTCCGGACGGCATACTCACTGGCCTGGGCGTGCCGGAACGACACGTCTCGGAGTTCGAGGTCAGCTGACATGGGCACGCTCCGGATCGGTAGAGGCGGGGGAAGAATCGGAACCCGTGTCGCGGCGGCGGGTGATCGCCCCGGCCAGCAGCAATGTGGCCAACGGTAGGGCGAGGGACAACAGGGAGAGCGCAGCGAGCAGGGATTCGTTGCCGGTGCGTGATGCCGCTGAGCCGATGAGCAGCGGCAACGTGGTGAACTGTCCGCCGCTGATGACGACCGTGACGACATAATCGCTCCAACCGATCAAGAACGCCAAGAAGGCCGCGGCGGCCACGGCCGGGGCCAGAGCAGGCAGCGTCACCCGCACGAATGCCTGGGCCGGGGTTGCTCCGAGCAACCGGGCCTGATCCTCCAGCCCTCGGTCGAGCGCGGTGTACGCCGCCCGCATGGTGTAGGTCGTGTACGGCAGCGCGAAGACGGTCAGCAGCGCGACCAGGGCGACCAGCGGGGGCACCCGCAGGCGGAGCAGCAGCACGTCGAGGCCCATGGCCAGCGCGAAGGGCGGTAGGGCGACGGGCGCAAGCAAGGTCAAGGCCAAGAGTGAGTTCCAGCGCGAGGGCGCCCAGGCCAAGGCACGTCCAGCCGCGGCCCCCAGCGCGACCGCGAGGATTGCCACAATCACTCCGAGCACTGTCGAGCGGGCCAAGGCGCCGAGCACGCCGGCGTCCCCGGCCTCGCGCCAGCCGCGGAGCCCCCAGGCATCGGGCAGCACCGAGGGAAAGGACCAGCGGTCGGCGAAGGCCCACAGCAGTACGGGTGTCAGCGGCACCGCAAACCAGATCATCAGCACGGTGACCGCGGCAGCGGCAAGAGCGCGGGACCTCATCGGGCCGATCCCAGTCGACGTAATAGCGGCACCGTGGCGACGGCGGCAGCGAGAGCCAAGAGCACCGTGACCAGGGCCACCGCGGCGGCTTGGGGTCGGGCTTGCAGATCGACCGAGGTGAAGAGCCGGTATGCGGTGACCGGTAGCGGCTCGGGGTAGGCCTGACCGAGGAGCCACACCACTTCGTAGGAACCGAGCGTGAAGAGGAAGACGATGATGGTCGAGCCGAGCAGCGCAGGGGTGGCCAGGGGGATGACGACGCGGCGTATGCGATCCAGGGGCCCAGCACCCAGCATTGCGGCGACTTCGGAATAGTTGCGCACGCCCGGCCCTAACGAAGCGGTGACAACCAGGGCCACGAAGGCGGACTCCTTCCAGGCGAAGGCCGCCACGGAGGCCACCGGCCAAGGGCCTGCCACCAGAGCCGGCCACGAGGACGTTGACGCTCCGCTGAGGCGGTTGAACAGCCCGGCGTCGGAGAGCAGCAACGCGAACGACGCGGCTCCGACGATGTGAGCGATCGGAATGGGTGCTGCCGCGAGTGCCGCCAGAATGCGAGCGCCCGGGACGCTGGCGACGACTACCAACGCCACGGACATCCCGATGACCGCTGCCAGAAGCGACGAGGCTCCGGCGATGAGCAGTGACTCCCTGGTGGCGACGAATAAGTCAGGCGCCACCGCGACAAAGGCGTCGCCGCGTAGCTCCGGTTGACCCACCAACGGCATCAGACCGGCGGCGCTCAACGCCAAAGTGATGACGGCGCTGGCGACGACGGCCGCACTGAAGGCACCGGCAATGAGTGCTAGCAGGGAGCCGACGCCGGGGCGACCGCTGATAGAGCGTGTCATCACTCTTCGGCGAGCACCGACCGTCGCCACCCCTCATCAAGTGCAGGCACCCACTCCGGCGACAACTCGGGGTTGGCGTTGACAGACAACTCCTCATACGGCGGCACCACGGGCGAGGCGGGCAGGTCGGTGAACGCCTTTTGCTCTTCCGCGCTTAACCGCGACTGATCGAGCACGGTGAACTGGCCCCATACCTCGGGGTTGGCCTTAA
>JBBSKS010000265.1:0-2855 GCA_038256095.1 Actinomycetales bacterium
AACCAATCGTGCGCATCTAGCCCATTGACTCCCGGCACGCCCCTGTCCAGGGCCGCCATCACCAGCCGCAAGGTCAATGTTTCCGTACGCGCCCCCAGCCGGTCGATGTCTTCGAGCCCCCCGGCCGGATCACCTTCACCCACCCGCGGCGCGACCTCCGCTATCGCGTGGAGGGCCCGGTCTACGGCACGCGATCCTTGCGCCACCAAGGCACGCAGAGCCTCCCCTAGCGGCTTCCACACATCACCAACATTCGACGACGCATCCTCTTGTGGAGCGCCGTCATCCGGTTGGTATCGAACATGTGTCCACTATGACAGGTGCCACCGACATCTCTGGTCCCCTTGTGGATAACTTCCGTCGTGGACATTTTTCTGCCCGCTCACGTCGACACCAAGAGGCGAAGCGCCTAGACGCAAAGGCAAGATAGCAACGTGACCCATGCGGACTTCACCTACACCAACAGGACGGGCCGGGCGCCGGGGTTGACCGTCAGGGCACTCAGCGCGGCGTTGCCTGCAGTGGCCCGTGTGTGGTCTCAGGTCGAGCCGTATGCCGACGCCTGGCGAGCGCACAACCTCGTCGTTCTCGCGCAACCGGGGAAGCGGTGGTTTGCGCTCGGTGACTCGCTGTCGCAAGGCGTGGGCGCATCGGCCTACGACCGGGGGTGGGTGGGGCAGGTGAACACGCAACTGGATCGCAGTGGCTACACCGTGAACGTCATCAACCTCTCGGCCACGGGCGCTCGGGTTCGGGACGTGATCGACGGCCAGTTGCCGTTGCTAGCCTCGCTGGAGCCGCAAGAAGGCGACATCGTGACCGTCATGGTCGGTTCTAACGACCTCTTCGGAGGTCGGGCCGCGCGCACCAGCCTGCCCTCGACATACTCCGAAATGCTTAATCTGTTGCTACCGAGCACCATCGTTTGCACGCTGACCCAGCCCACCAAGGTCACCGCTGCGGCCAACAACCACGTCGAGCGTGCCGCCGCCCGCGGGGCGATCGAGATGGTGGACCTGCGGGTCACGGGGCCATCATCATGGCGGGGGCGGCTGGCCTCCGACGTGTTCCACCCCAACGACGCGGGGTATGCCGCCATTGCGGAGGCGTTTGCCCCGCACCTGCTCGCTCGACTCAGCGAAGGAGAGCCTGATGGATAACTACATCGGCTCAAGGGTTCATGTGAGCGCTGTGGCCGCATTTCATCGGGCGCGTCGCCGGACAACCGCAAGGCATGCAGCGAGAAAGGCTTGAATGTCAGTCGGCTCAACGCTTCCTACGAAGGGGAACCATGACTAACGGGCGGACAAGGCTCAACGCGCAGCAGGTGCACGATGCCGGTCTCGATGATTGGCGTCAGATCCAGGGCCGACTCAAGGCACGATTCCGAACGCGCACTTTCACCACCGGTCTGACGTTGCTGAATCAGATCGGTGCGGCCGCCGAAGAAGCGGATCACCACCCTGATCTCACCCTCACCTACACCGATCTCGTGGTGACGCTGAGCAGCCACGACGTACGCGGCATCACCAGCCGGGACATCGACCTTGCGCGTCAGATCACCGCATGTGCCGGCGAGCTGGAGGTCCAGTCCGATCCTTCGGGGCTAACCCAACTGGAACTAGGGCTCGACACCGCGCAGGGCGAGCACCTCGCGCCGTTTTATGCCGCCCTGCTCGGTTCGAGGCTTGTCCACGGCGAACCCGTCGACTCCAGCGGACAGGTCCCGACTTTGTGGTGGCAGGGCCCGGACGCCTCCGACGATGCTGTTCTTGCGGAGCAAACTCCTCAGCAACGCTGGCACTTCGATGTTTGGGTGGCGCACGACGAAGCCGAGCGCCGTGTGCAAGCGGCGCTCGATGCGGGCGGCCAACTTGTGAGTGAGGCCGAGGCGCCGGCCTACTGGGTCCTCGCGGACAGCGACGGCAATCGGTCATGCATCTGCACCCCCACCGGCCGCTGGTCGGGCAGCAGTAAACGGTGACAACACGCCCCCAGAGTTGATCAACGATGACCTCAAGGTCAACATCGTCGCGCAGTTGCCCGCTGGCCCACGGCGGGCTCAAGACGCTGCACCGCAACCGCCCGTCGCGGGCCCGAGTAGCTCTCAAGGTAGGCGAAGCGAAGATGCTCGTGCGTCTGCGCCCGTCCGATCAGATCGGCGACGGTGCGACCGGCGGCGTTCGTGGTCAGCAGCACCAAGGACCGGAGTCGGGCTCGCAGGTCGGCCTCGATCTCGCCAGGGTCCGGGAACTCCAACGCACCCTCGACCGTGGCGAAGTAGCCCTCCAACGCAAGAGGTCCCGCAGATGGCCACAGCTTGTAGATGGTGACTTTGCTGGCCCCGGACCGTTTAGCCACCGCGTGAATGGTGAAGCCGCCCATGCCGGCCTCCGGCATGGAGGTACTCGTTCATTACTTCGGCAACGAGGCGCGGGCCACTGAGGTCGAAGACAAAATCACCCAACTGGCCCTGACCACATGCAGCGAGACTCCATGTGGCGTAACGTGCCAAGGATGGCGACACAGATCGAGTACGAATTAAGTCCTGGAGAGGCGCTTGCACTTGACCGGATCAGCGGCGACACCGTGGCTGCCGCGGGCCCGTGGCAGCCACCTCAGTGGGGCGCGCCCCTCGGCACGCGCTTCACCAAGGTTCAGTCGGCACTCACCACCGTCGAGATGCCCCAGGATGACCGTTTTGCCAGACAGCATGCGATCGAGGCCATCGAACGGTTCGGCAGCGTCATCCCCGACCCCAACGGAACCAAGGGCGGACCCGTGTGGGGCGTCATACCGTCCGGCCTGATGGACATGGTTGCCGCCCTCGTGCGAGTGGACATCAAGCCATCGGT
>JBBSKS010000266.1:0-2842 GCA_038256095.1 Actinomycetales bacterium
ACTGGGGCTCGCGGCCGCCACCGACGCAGCGGCTCTAGAGGATGACCTGGTCGCGGCTCAGGCTGACATAGACGCTGCCAACGTCGCGGTGGCCGATGACAATCAGACGACGGCAGTCGCTGCTGTCGCCACGACGCAAGTGGACCTTGACGCAGCGCTTGCTGCCGATGCAGACGCTGACGCATCGCGGGTGGCGTTGGACGCGGCTATAGACATCGCCGCAGCAACCGACGCCGACGCGCTTCAGGTCGACGTAGACGCAGCCCTCGACGTGGTGGCCGGGCTCAACGCCGATCTCAACGACACGCAGGCGTCGATCGACGACGCGCTCGCCACGGCTAACGCCTTGTTGGATGCCTCACTCGCAGACATCGCCGACATCGAAGTGGCTTTGAACCCGACAGTTTTCAGAACCCGACGGCCACTGGTGTGCCGCTCACGTTCGCGGTCGTCTCGACGAAGAAGGACTGGGTGGAGGTGCATCTGCCCGTGCGTCCCAACGGCCGGACCGCGTGGTTTTCCACCAACGAGGTTTCCTTGACCGAGGTCACCTACTCGCTCAAGGTCTCGACGGAAAAAAATACGTTGAGGCTCTATCGCGCGGACGAACTTATTGAGAGTTTCTCCGTTGCCACGCGTACCGGTGGCACCCCCACGCCGACGGGCACGTTCTACCTGACCGAACTGATCACGCCGACCAACGAGGGGTACGGTCCCTTCGCCTACGGGATCTCCGCCTTCTCTGAAGAACTGACCAGCTTCGGTGGTGGCCCGGGACAGATCGGTTTGCACGGCACCGAGGACGACGACAGCCTCGGCCGTGCAGTCAGCCACGGCTGCATCCGCATGTCCAACCCTGCCATCACCACGTTGTCCGCTCTTCTACCTCTCGGCACCCCGATCGAGATCACGTGAATTCAGATGTGCCGTCCGAGGTGTCGATGGCCCCCTGGCGACCCCGGTCAGGGGAGCGTGAGTGAGAGCAGTCTGTCGTCGCCCGCCTCAGCATCGCCGCGCGATGTGTTGTTCGTTAAGACCCAGAGGGAGTCGTCGGGTCCGTTGACCACGCTGCGCAAGCGGCCGTACTCACGGTCGATCAACCTCTCGGGCTCACCAGGAGTCGCGCCATCTAGCGGAATTTGCCACAGCGACTGCCCCCGGAGGGCTGCCATATAGAGCGCGCCGTCGGGCCCGACGGTGAGGCCTGACGGGGAAGCTTCCGAGGTGGGCCACGTCACCGCAGGGTCGATGAACTCAGGGCGATCGCAGGGACCCTCACACTCGGGCCATCCGTAGTTGCCGCCAGTCTCGATCAGGTTGACCTCGTCGAGATCGTTCTGCCCGAACTCGCTGGCCCACAACCGACCCTCACCGTCCCAGTCCAAGCCCTGCACGTTGCGGTGACCCATGGACCACACGGGGGAGTCGGCCTCGGGGTTGCCTTCGGCGGGCTCTCCATCCGTGGTGACGCGCAGAATTTTGCCTCCGAGGGAGCCGGGGTCCTGAGCGCTCGATCCTTCCGAGGCGTCGCCCGTGGTCACGTACAAGAAGTCGTCCGGCCCGAACGCGATCCGGCCGCCGTTGTGATTGCCCGCTTTGGGTATGCCGCTCAGGACGAGGCGCACATTCGGTGACTCGGCGGGGGAGCCGGATGCGGTGCTCACCTCAATCACCCGGTTATCGGATGCTGCCGTGATGTAGGCATAGAACTGACTTCCGTCGCCGCCTTCAGGCACCGCGAGACCGAGCAGACCCCCCTCGCCACCGGGCACGACGCCGGGCACCGTGGTCACGAGTTCGGGCTCACCCCCGACTGGCACACGCCATACCTTGGCGCTGTCCCTCTCGCCCACCAGCGCATCACCGTTGTCGAGCACGGCCAAGCCCCAGGGAACCTCAAAGTCGGTTGCCAGCGTTTCGACGGGGCCGAGATCGGACTCATTGATCGGAGCGTACGAGAACCAGCCCTCGTCCGAGTCAGAGTCGGAGCACGCGCTGAGCCCGAGTATGCCGATCGCCGCCAGGGAAGCGGTGAGGGCCCGGGGGGTGATCGGACGTCGGCGTGTCGTCATCGTTTAAGAGTGCGCTGCTGGTGGTCGCTGCGCCAAACCGGGCCGATAGCGTGAGCCCATGATGACGGCGACGGTCCCCAGTTCGTTGCGCGAAGCTGTAGGCGAGGTTGACCGTATGCAGATCCTTACCTGGGACCTGGCCGAAGCCCCGGTGCACCGCGAGGAGATCAACGTGGTCGTCCTGCCCGCCTGGAATGCGCCATGGATCAAAAGGCTCGATGAGTTGCCACGGCTTTGCGCCCTGCAACTTGGCTCGGCCGGCCATGAGCATGCGCTGCGCTTTCTGCCGCCCGGCGTTGACCTCGCCCCGGCAGTGGGAGTCCACAACACGGCCACCGCCGAGATGGCACTGACCCTCATGCTGGCCGCTCAACGCGACATTCCCGACTTCGTGCGCGGCCAGGCCAAAGGAACATGGCCGGCGCCGACGCTTCGTCGCTCGTTGGCCGACCGCACCGCCGTCATCTTCGGATACGGCTCCATCGGTCGCGCTCTGTCCGCTCGGCTCCGTGCCTGCGAGGTCGATGTGATCGCGGTCGCGAGCGCTGCCCGAGGTGGAGATGACTACGTGGACCAGGTGTATGCGGCCTCGTCCCTGCCCGACCTGCTGCCCCGCGCGGACGTGGTCGCCATCACGGCCCCGTTGACGCCAACGACCCGCGGAACCTTCGGCGCGCAGATGCTTTCCCTCCTTCCGGACGACGCCTTGGTGGTCAACGTCGGGCGCGGGCCGATCGTTGACACGGACGCGCTGCTCGCCGAGTGCCGGG
>JBBSKS010000267.1:0-2832 GCA_038256095.1 Actinomycetales bacterium
CCAGGCCCTCTAAGTCGACACCCTCTGCGTAAGACCGTCGCAAAAAATCATGCAGACAGTCGTAGTCCCGCTCGGCCAGCATCACGGCCAAAGTCTGCTCGCGTCGCGCGGCCACCGTGACTCGTCCCGCCGCCAGCGCAGAGCGGCGTCGACGGACACGCTGCGCCGGCTCACCAGTCACCGCGCTTGGCGCCGGGGGCTTCGTCGGATCATCCAGCACAGTGAGCGCCAAATTCTGAGTCTTCCGGGCAGCGCGACCATCCCGCAAGTTCTCTCTAACCTGTGGATCACGGCGGTAACGAACGGATTGTCGCCCAGCGATCGAGGCGGAAAGCGCGGAGCAGGTCAACGCAGTGGTGTCGCACAAGCCCATGGCCTGCCGGTAGGAGTCTGCGGTGTACCCGTGAGCCCGCACGTGCGATCCCAATGAAACAAACCACTTCCCGCACAGGTGGCAACACAGCCGCAGCGTCTCCGGGTCCACAGCCAACTCGGCATACGGAGCGTGCAACCCCGTGCCATCGGAGAGGGTCCACAAGTGAAGGTGCGATCGCGTCACGGACAGACGGGGCGCATCAGCAGGGTATGAGTCCTTGGCCAGCCTCAATGGACACTCCTTCGTCGACGTCCTTATTGCAACTCTATTGCAATAAGGACGTCAGTTCGCACCTCATCGACGATTGATGAGGTCGGTCGGTAGCGAACTTCCTCCAGCGGACCGTTGACTGTGGCGTAAAACCAAGACTCGCTGGCGTCGCCGGAGCGTGAGCCGAAGCGGGGCGCGACGGTGCCACAGCGTCGCGCAGAGCCTGAACGTGTGCGGGGCCATGCCTGGGCCCACGCGACCCGGTCGAGGTCACCTGAAATGTGTGCATCTAAGAACCCCCCTACCTGCACACATCTGCTTTCTGTTCTTTTGGGGGACACCTCAGAAGTGGAACCTGCAACCAGGTGTCGGAGAACGCCGGGTCTCGCCAGCGGAAGGGTGCCATGGCGAATTTGGGGCGGTCCAGGAAGGTACCGACCAGGCTAGTAATCTCCCCCATCGTGCCTGTCGGAGTCCAAGCCGAGGGACCAGCAGCCCTCCTGGCCGCAAGACCTGCTGATCTCGGTCAGGGCTTCCCGAGGGTCTGGAGCGAAGATCAAACCAAAACCGAAATCACCAGGTCTACCGACGCGTCCGCCGCAGGGATCTGCGTCATGGATGCCTCTTTGAACTCGACCGGTAGCCCAGCTTTCGGCGATGGCCGGATAGTCAGCGCCCTCCCACATCCTGCGGACATCACTGCTCCATGATGCATCGTCGGTAGCGGCCGCTTGCGGGTTTTCGGTTTGTGGTTCCGGTAGGGGGTGTCGTTCATCGGGTCCTTTGGGTGTCGAGGTAGGGCTCGATGTCGATCAGGCCTCGCCGCACCGCCCGAACGAGCCGGCGTGGGATGAGCACGGTGCCTTGGGGCGTGTGGACGTTGACTAGTTCTGGTGGGGTGGCCTTCCACTGGGATCTGCGGTGGCGGGTGTTGCTTCGTGACATTTTGCGTTTGGGAACAGCCATGGTGTTTTGCCTTTCGTCTGCAGATGGCGGGCTCTCGCCTGCCCAGGACTGGTGGGGGTTAGTCGCCTTTGATGCGTTGTGGAGCGGCTAGGCGTGGTCCTTGGGCGATCACGGCCTCGCTCAGCGCCGCAGGCACGGTTGCGGTGGGATCTCCTGTTGCCGTTGGTCCTCCCGCAGCGACCCAGCACCGTAGGGCTTCGCCGCGGGGGGCTTGCTCGACGCCGGATAGCCAGAGGCTTGGGCCGCTGTTTCCGGTGTTCCCGTGTCGGCGGGCGATGACGGCGACCGCGCCGAGGTGGCACGGTCCGAGGCAGTCGGCGGCGATGAGGACGCCGCCCGTGGTGCTGGCCACGGTGGCCTTGAATAATCCTTGTGTGCCGGCCAGGTGCCACAACGCGCGGCACCTGGTGCCCTGGCACACGGCCAGCAGGGGACCATCGGGTCCCTCTCGGGGGTGTCTAGGTCTCGGGTTGTCGGGTTGCTGCTTCACCAGCTGGACTTTGTGATTCCGGGCAGTTCACCACGGTGGGCTAGCTCCCGGAAGCGGATCCGGGACAGCCCGACTTTGCCGACGTAGCCGCGGGGGCGACCGTCGACCTGGTCCCGGTGGCGCAGCCGGACCGGGCTGGCGTCGCGGGGGAGCCGGCTCAACGCGGTAACCGCGACCAGTCGCTGCTCCGGGGTTTTGGCGGTGCGGACGGCTTCCTTGAGGACCGCCCTGCGGTCGGCATACCTGGCCACCGTCGCCTCGCGTCGGTGTTGTGCAACGATTTTGCTTTTCTTGGCCATCAGCGGGACTCCTTGAACTCGACGTGGGCGCGAATGAACCGGTCGTATTTGCGCAGCACCAACCGGTCGGGGGTGTTGCGACGGTTCTTGCGGGTGACGTAGGAGACGCCTGTCCCGGCAGTGGAACGCAGCACGATCTTGGGTCGCACTTCACCTGAGCGCGAGGCCATCAGAACGTCTGCCCGCGGGCAATGAGGTCGGTTACGACGGCATCGATGCCGCGCCGGTCGATCGTGCGGATCCCGCGGGGGCTTACCCGGATCCTCACGCGCCGTCCGAGGCTGGGAACCCAGTACCGCTTGTCCTGGACGTTGACGTTGAAACGGCGTTTGGTGCGGCGGTGCGAGTGAGAGATGTGGTGGCCGAAACCGGGGCTAGCGCCGGTGACCTGACAGGTTCGAGACATAAGCAACCTTCCGTGTACGATACGAGAACGATTCTCATAGTCTACATGGAAGAGGCGCAGCGTGAAGAAGGATCTGCATCCGCCC
>JBBSKS010000268.1:0-2685 GCA_038256095.1 Actinomycetales bacterium
AGCGACCGGAGCCTGACCAGTCAGGCACAAAATCGGGATCGAGTCAGCCATCGCCGAATACAAGCCCGTGATCATGTCAGTACCCGCAGGCCCCGAAGTGCCCACACAAATACCAATATTGCCCGCCTTAGCGCGAGTAAAACCCTCAGCCATATGCGAAGCCGCCTCAACATGACGAGCCAACACGTGCTTAATAACAGGGTTCTTACGCATAGCGCTATAAAAAGGATTAATCGCAGCACCAGGCAAACCGAACGCCTGAGTAGCGCCCTCCTTCTGGAGAATCAGCACAGCAGCATCAGCAGTACGCATACGAGGCATGGCTTCAATCTTTCGTCAAGCGCGTGAACGCTAGACCAGCAGCCTTATCGGCGGTGGGATGATCCAGCGGGGGCAGCTCGGTGAACTTGACCGAGCAGTCGACGGGTCACTGCAGGCAGTGGAGAATGCGGACTCCCTCTCTGGTGAAGGTCTGCGACGGTCGCGACGCGGTCAGCGGCTCATCACGGCCTCGTAGGCGGCATCGGTGAGGAAGTCAACGAACTCGTCGGCCAGTGCCACCTGTTCGAAGACCCTGCGGGCGGTCTCGAAATTGTGCTCGCCCGACGCGCCGTCCATCGTGTCCTCGATCTTTGCCATTTCCTCATCCAGCACCTCGCGCACTAGGTCGGCGGTGACGGTGGTGCCGTCCTCTAACTTCGAGCCGTTGTGCACCCACTGCCACACCTGGGAGCGTGAGATCTCCGCGGTCGCAGCGTCCTCCATGAGGTTATGGATGCCGACCGCGCCTAGGCCGCCGATCCACGCCTCGATGTAGCGTAGGCCGACCTCGACGTCGCCGTGTAACCCTTGTCGCGTGATCGAGCCGTTGGCGCTGCCGAAGTCCAACAACTCGGCGGCCCCGACCTGCTGACCGTTCTCGTTGCGCTTGCCCAGCTGATTCGGCTGCTCGCCCAACACGGCGTCAAAGATCTCGGTGCAGGGCTGCACGAAGCGTGGGTGAGCCACCCAGGACCCGTCGAAGCCCTGCTCGGCTTCACGCCGCTTGTCCTCGTTTACCTTGGCAAAAGCCCTCTTGTTCACTTCTTCGTCGTCGCGGCTGGGGATGAAAGCGGACATCCCACCGATTGCGTGGGCGCCGCGGCGGTGACAGGTATCCACCAGCAACTCTGCATACGAGGTCATGAAGGGCACCGTCATGCCAACGGTGTTCCGGTCCGGCAGGACGAAATCGTCTCCGGAATTTCGGAAGTACTTGATGATGCTGAACAGATAGTCCCATCGACCCGCGTTCAGGCCCGAAGCGTGATCGCGCAGCTCGTAGAGGATTTCTTCCATCTCGAACGCGGCGGGGATAGTCTCGATCAGGACGGTCGCCCGGATGGTGCCCTGCGGTATGCCGAGTGTGTCTTGGGCATGAACGAAGACCTCGTTCCATAGCCGGGCCTCGAGGTGGGACTCCATCTTGGGCAGGTAGAAATATGGCCCGCTGCCTGCGGCCAGCAACGCCTCGGCGTTGTGGAAGAAGTAGAGCCCGAAGTCCACGAGGGCACCGACTAATGGGCTTCCGTCGAGCGACATGTTCCGCTCGTTCATGTGCCACCCGCGCGGACGCACCACGATGGTGGCCAGTCGCTGCTCGGTGGAAAGGGCGTATTCCTTGCCGTTCGGCCCGGTGAAGTTGATGTCTCCACGGATGGCGTCACGCAAATTGATCTGACTACCGACCACGTTTTTCCAGTGCGGCGTGCTGGCATCTTCCATGTCGGCCAGCCACACCCGGGCGCCGGAGTTCAGCGCGTTGATAGTCATTTTCCGATCCGTCGGTCCGGTCATCTCACAGCGCCGATCCTGCAGATCGGCAGGGGCGGGGGCGACCGTCCAGTCGCTCTCGCGAATCTCCCGGGTCTGCTCCAGGAAGTTCAGGGCCCTGGCCCGCTCGGCCTCCGTTCGGCGCTCAGCCCGCATGGCGAGCAACTCGTCCCGTCGCCCGGCGAACATGTTTTGGAGCTCGGCGACGAATTCGAGCGCCTCGGTTGTCAGGATCTCGCCCTGACCTTCGATGTGGTGAGCGGTGATCTCGATGCTCATGTGCGTCCTTTCTAATGTCTGAGGTATGCGGTGGGGTCGTGTCCCGACGCGGGCGGGCAGACTTCAATCCTGACTATTGACTCGTGCACCGTCGGCGGAGCCTTTCGGGGCTCGAGCGAATCGGACGATGATCGCCGCGATGGCTAGCACGAGCAGCAGCAGCAGGATCGAGCCGGCGTTCAACCCGAAACCGTTGACCCACACGAACGCTATGCCGCCGGCGGCCAGACAGTAATAGAGAGTGGGGAAGATCGTCATACGGATCAGGTCGCCTTCCCGGCCGAGCAGCCCGACGGTGGCCGATGCGGCCACAACATTGTGGATCGTGATCATGTTGCCCGCTGCACCGCCAACCGCCTGGGTGGCCACGACCACTTCTGGACTAACGCCGATCTGAGTGGCGGTGGAGAACTGGAATAGCGAGAAGGTCAGATTGCTGACGGTGTTGCTCCCGGCCACGAAAGCACCCAGCGCTCCGATGAAGGGGGCCGCGATCGGCCATCCATTGCCTACCGCACTGGAGGCACCCTCAGCCAGGGTGAGCGGCATACTTGAGAAGCCGGATGCGTTGAAGTCCACACCGGAGTTGATGAA
>JBBSKS010000269.1:0-2639 GCA_038256095.1 Actinomycetales bacterium
GGTCGAACTCAAAGAACAGCACCTGTGACCGAGACACCGTGTAGGGGCAAACCGAGTATCCGCTGTAGCGCTCGCCGAGCACTTCCCCCTCGCGCGCCGCCATGAGGTTTTTGGCCAGCACTTCGGTCTGCTCTCGAAGCCCCCCGCCTGATCGACTGGCGCCAGTCTCCGCCGTGTCGCCGCAGGCCCAGACGCTGGGTATGCGTCGGTGACGAAGGGTGAGCGGGTCCACGTCGACATAGCCAGCGGCCTGCATCGAACTCAAACCTGCGGCCGCGATCCAGGGCTGAGCCTTGTGCGTCGGGACCAGATGCCAGAAGTCGTAGGGCAGGGCAGTGGTGCCATCTGGCCCGGTGACCTGCAGGGTCTGCGCAATCGGATCAACCTGGTCGACACGATGCGAAGCCAGCACCCGTATGCCGTATCGCCGGGCCCAGATGTGCAGGCGGGAGGCGATATGGCTGTTCTGCGAGATGTCGGCATCTGGGGTCACCAGGGTGACGTCGATGTCCTTCAGCACCCCCTGCGAACGCCAGTAGTCACACGCCATATAGAGGATCTTTTGGCCCGCGCCGGGGCAGGGAGCGGGGCCATCGGGAAGGCTGAAAACCGCTCGACCGGAACGCAGAGCCTTGATCAACTCCCATGTTTTGGGCGCTAGGTCCACGACATAGTTCGTTGAGGCCGACGGGCTGAGCATCGCTTGTGCCGATCCCGGCAGCGCGTCCCAATCTGGCTCTGAGCCGGGGGTCAGCACCACGTCTCGATAGGTCAGTGTCCCACCAGTGGCCAGCGTCACGGCGCGGCTCTCGGTGTCGATATGTGCCGCGGCGTCCTGAATCCAGCGCACTCCCGACGGCATCACCGACTCCTGACGGCGACTCAATTCTTTGGTGCTCGAGAGCCCCGCGCCCACGTAGGACAGCAACGGCCTGAAATGGTGGGTGACCTTGGGCTCAATGATCGCGACGTCGTCCACCCCTGCGTTGCGCAAGCGAGCCGCGAGCGCAATGCCAGCATTGCCTCCCCCGACAACGAGAACATCAGCGTGCTGCGCGATTACATCGTTGACTGGCATCATCGAAAACTAACAAAGCCCCTCCGCTGTGTCTTCAGCGACCCATTAGCCCGAGCCGAAGTCATCCAAGCAAGAACGAAAACGACTGATGCCGATCCGTCAGGCGCAACAGCGTCCGTACGAGCGCTCCTTCGACAATGGGGCAGACGAAGAGACTGTCCACGTCCGCGACCCATGTGCTCGCCACCTCATGATGCTCATGCGCCGCGACGACCAGAGCGATCAAGACGTTGGCATCAAGAAAAACCGTGTCACTCGTCGTCCAGCAAATCTGCCACCACAGCGGACAAAGATCGATGTTCTCGTCGGGCTATATCTTGGGCACGCCGATGCACGGAAGGGGAACATCGACCGTCCACAGTGGGTCATCGGCCTGGCGACCGCCGCCGCCGAGAGACACCTCTTCCCCGCTGTAAAGCGAAAGGGTGGTCCGTTGGGAAACGACACCGAGGCGGACAACTCTTCAGAATTTTCGGGATCGAGAAGTATCCGAGCTCGTCGTCAAGCGCTTGGTCGCTGGGTCTTTATTGACCACGGCCCCTTCCCGCGCGCCCGCCCCCGGGCACTGCGCCGCCCACTCGCGCCCCAACTCTGAACCGGACGCGTTCGGGAAGAACACAGCCTGAGTGTCCCGCGCATTCCCCTCCCCCAGGCGTAGGTCGACACCGTAAAGGTCGACACCGCCGGCCCGCCTCCGGGCTCAGAGACCGGCCCGGCTCCCGACAACACACCGACCACCACTCGCTTTTCCCTTCGAGCCATAGTGGGATCGTGGCACTCTCAATAGATCTGACCTATTGACCGACGCATCGACCAATGTCATCGTTACGATGTGCCCGTTGCGCTTTCGTCCCCAACACGCAGCCTCCCCGATCAGATCGCCGAGGATATTCGCGCACAGATCCTCAGCGGCGAGCTGACCCTCCATGAGCGCTTACCCACCGAGTCCGAGCTGGCTGACTCGTTCGGAGTCTCCCGCCCTACCATCCGCGAAGCGCTGAAACGCTTAGCCGCCAAAAACCTCATTCGCTCCAAGCGTGGGGTCTCCGGGGGCAACTTCGTGAGCGCTCCCACCGACGAGCAGGTCCGCACCGACCTTCGCACGACGGCCACCTTGCTGGTCAGCCATCAGATCTTCACCTTGGCCGACGTCGCCGAAAGCCGCCGGCTGCTGGAGGCCGAGTGCGCTGCCCTCGCCGCGACCCGCCGCACCGAGCACGACCTCATGATGCTGCGCCAGATCGTCGGGGCCCAGGAGCAAGAAGACCTGAGCGACGAACAGTTCTGCGAGGCCGACGTGGCCTTTCATAGGGCCGTGGTGCAGGCTGCCCACAACCCCGTTTTGGACTACGTCATGGTCTTCGCGCTCGAAGCGCTCCATCCGAGCACCAACCTCATCATCAACAGGTTTCGCAGCCGGGAGGACGTGCTCACCTTGCAGCGCCGACTCCTGCAGGCTATTTCCGAAAGGGACACCCAGGCCGCACGAGTCACTGTCCAAGCCCAGGTAGACCACCTCAGCGCCATCTGCGACCTAGCCCAAGCCGCGCTCACCGCACAC
>JBBSKS010000270.1:0-2631 GCA_038256095.1 Actinomycetales bacterium
ACTGAGTTTGACGCGCAGGTGTGGTTCAAGCGTGAGGATCTGCAGCAGGTTCGCTCCTACAAGGGTCGGGGTGCTACCAACTTCATCGCCCAACTGACCGAGGCCCAGCAGCGGGCCGGAGTGGTCTGTGCCAGCGCCGGCAATCACGCCCAGGGCGTCGCATTTGCCTGCGCACAACTCGGGGTTTCGGCTCGGATCTACCTACCACGCACCACTCCTCGACAAAAACGTGACCGGGTGGCTGCGATCGGCGGGTCCTTCGTCGAGGTGGTGCTTGGCGGCGACACCTACGACGCGGCGGCGGCCAGTGCTGCCTTGTATGCCGATCAAGCCGGGATGACGCTGGTGCCACCCTTCGACCACCCCATGACCATTGCCGGCCAAGGCACCATGATCCGCGAAATCATGCAGGACATGGCCGAGACTCCGGACGTCGTGGTCGTCCCGGTCGGTGGCGGCGGTCTGCTTGCCGGTGCCTCAACATACCTGCACGCTCACTATCCCAATGTGCGGATCGTCGGTGCCGAGCCCACGGGCGCCGCGAGCATGACCGCAGCGTTGGCCGCAGGTGGGCCGGTGATGCTGCCGGAGATCGACGGCTTCGTGGACGGTGCCGCTGTGCGACGGGTCGGGGCGAACAACTATCCACTCGTCAAGGCCGCGGGTGCGGAGATGGTGACCGTGCCCGAGGGCCGGATCTGCATGGAGATGCTGGCGCTCTACCAGACCGAGGGCATCGTCTCCGAGCCCGCAGGGGCTCTCGCGTCGGCCGCTCTGGAGCAACTCGACATACGGCCAGGTCAGCGCATCGTGTGCATCTTGTCCGGCGGCAATAACGATGTGCTCCGGTATGCCGAAGTGATGGAACGCGCGTTGGTGCACGAGGGCCGCAAGCACTATTTCTTGGTGAACTTCCCGCAGGAGCCAGGGGCGTTGCGGCGCTTCTTGGACGAGGTGCTCGGTCCGGACGACGACATTGCGTTGTTCGAATACGCCAAGCGCAGCAACCGGGAGACGGGGCCGGCGCTGGTCGGTATCGAGCTCGGCTCGCCATCAGATTTGGGGCCGCTGATGGACCGGATGCGCGCCTCGTCCATGGACGTCGAGCAGATCCCCCCGGACAGTCCGATGTTCCGCTTCATCCTCTAAACAAATCCCTCAATGTGCCAGGCGATCTAGTCGATAGACCCTCGAGGAACGATCCACTGTGTTTCCTGACCAGTGACCGACGCAATGTGGTCGAAGTCGCCGTCGTAGTGCAGGACTGTCAGCGAATAGCTCTCCGCAACAGCCGCGATAACTAAGCCCGGAACCTTCCGACCCCGTAGAGACCGTCCTGCAAGCAAGCGCTGCACTTGCTTGGCACGCTCAAAATGTCTCGGCTCGATGCTCACCGAAGCGAGAGGGCACAAGCGCCGGTCAGCGCCGACCACTCAGCATCTGTCCGCGCTGAGAACCCGATCTCCAGATCAGCACTCCCAAGCACGTCGAGAGCATTCGCTAGTTCACTTGTGCGATCTCCGGCTACACGTCGCAGCGCTTGGTCCACTGTGTCTTTGATCGTCAGCGTCCCAAGATGGGCCCGCGCGGCGTCGAGAACCTGTTCGTCTACGTCGATCACCTTCTCCGTCATAGGCCAGGTGTATGTATATCGACGTCTACGTATATACCCGGCGCCACCACTCCCACTGCGCGGGCCGCTCAAGCGGTGATTGCCGACCTGGTCCAAAGGGTTGCGGCCAATGGTCAACTCCGGGTCACCGAGGACCGCGCAGCGCGCGTCATCGCCGCCGCCATCTGCGGCGCGACCTTCCAGCTCATCGCCAGGGCGGGTGAGGACAACGACGCCTGGCACCATGGCATCCGAGAGCACGTCCTCTCTCAGGTGTCGACCGATTCCCCACCGCAAGTCGACAACGGGCCAACGATGGCGGCGGTGCACCTGCGCTCGGTGTTGTTGCAGGCCAGCAACCTCTCAGATGGCGAGAAGGCGTTGCGGGCCGATTGGCTCGACCGCATCGCCAAGCCTGAAGAGTAGGAGCCACGCGCTCGGCACACACGAAAGTCGCCGAGAGTCGCGATATAGCGGGTGTTTCGACGACCTGTCTGTATGTCGACGACGCCCGCGTTCCCGAGCCGCTGCGGACGACCTACGGGTTAAGCAGGACGAACGCCCCGGCCACAGCCGAGACCGACGTGACCGCGAAGAAGACAAGCACCCACACGGCAGCGGCGACCCCCGTGAGGCCCGCCAACTGGGCGGCATCCGAGGTCACATCGCGACGTCCGGTTCGCACCGCCCGGCGGCGCTGGGCCGACAGCTCGAACACCGACCGCGGAGCGGCCAGCAGCAGCGTCCACACCAGCAGATACGCCCAGCCCGAGAGCACCACCGAGGGCATCGTCCAGCTGACGACGCCAACTCCCCCGCCAAGCGCCAGCAGCACCCCGAAGCCGTAGGCGTTGCGGACAAAAAGAGCCATTGCGACACTCAAGGCCACGAGCGCCCAGAGCACGCCGACGGCATACCCCGCGTTAAGCACTAGCGTTGCCGCGAGCGCCAGCAGAGCCGGGGTGGGATAGCCCGCGATCATCGTCGCGACCATGCCCGGCCCGCGAGCGCGACCGCGC
>JBBSKS010000271.1:0-2609 GCA_038256095.1 Actinomycetales bacterium
CACGCCCTGCGCTGGGTCGACGGCATCATCGCCGCGTTTCTTGTGGGCGGCGGGGTTTGCCTGGCCGCCGCGTTTCACAATGCCTCAACCGTGAGCGGCCCACCGGCCTGGGTCCTTCTTCTATATTTGGGCGCCGTCGCAGGGCTCGGCATGGCCTTACTAATGTTGGTGATGCGCACATTGCTCGTTCAAGCCTCGACCCTGCGCAGCGAGCTAGACGTTGTTATCTGATGCCCATCGTCATACGGATCGACGTGCAGTTGGCCAAGCGCAAGATGTCGGTCTACGAGTTCGCTCACAAGGTCGGCATCACGGCCGCCAACGTCGCGGTTCTCAAGAATGGACGCGCCAGGGCGGTCCGTTTCAGCACCCTCGAGGCCATGTGTGAGGTTCTCGACTGTCAGCCCGGCGACCTTCTGGAGTGGCACCCGGACGCGAACGCACGCTAGCGGCGGGACTCTTCGCGCAGTGGGAGCAGAGCCGCCGGGACTCCCTCGGGCTGGTGCTCCTCGGCTATTGAGTGAGCCGCCACATCTCATCCATGTCGCAACGCACCCGGGCCTCGACGTAGATGGGGGTCCGGGCGCGCATGTTGCCATCAAACCGCACCGGCGCTGAGGGGGCCACCCTTTGTAGAGTGCTCACATGCGCGTATTCACCACCACCGCGTCCGGTCGCTACCTGCTGGCGGCGTCGGGTCTTTCCTTAGCCTTGGCGGCCTGCAGTTCAGAGCCGGAAGCGACTCCCGCACCTGCCGTCGAGGACGCTACCGGTGATGCGGCAGCATCGGCACCGGTCAAAGATGTGACCTGGAGCGTGGGCGACCCGCCGGCCTCCTGGGTGTCGCTCGACGTCGGCCAAGGGGAGAGACAGTGGCAGGTTGCCGAAGAGTGCCTCTTCACCATGGACCAGCCGTCGGGAATCGACCCGGACCAGGTCCCGGTCGAGCAGGTGCTGCAGGACACCGGTATGAAGATTCAGAATGCACTTGGTTTCGCCATCGATTCCGGCCCTATCAAGACTCAGAGTGTCCCAGTGACGGGCAACGAAGTGGGCGTCGCCACTGCCGATGTATCGACCATTGACTACACCTCGCAGGCCGGTGCCAGTGGCAGCATATATGCCTACCGAGCGGGTGAGTACGCGCTCATCATCTACACGGCATGCTCGGCCAATGTGCCCTTCGATGAGGTGAACGAGCAGGACTTCGCGCCGTTCATCGATGAGCAGGTTTCGATCAATCTCGAGTACTAGACCACGACGTTTAGTACCGCGGAAGGGTCGGGTCGACCTCGTCGATCCAAGCCAGCATCCCGCCGGTCATCACTCGCACGTCGGGGTGGCCGAGGCCCAGAAGGTGGCGGGCGGCCCGTTCGGCACGCGGCCCAACCTTGCAGGTCACCACCACAGACTGCCCCCCGAGCGGCGATAGGTCGCTCCAATCCAGCAGGTCTTGCAGCGGCACCAGCAGCGCCCCTGGGATCGCGCCGAGCTCGTGCTCAGCCCGCTCACGCACGTCCACCACCACAAGGTCGTCTGGGCGGGAAGCGACCTCGGTCGCAGACATCCCCACCAACGACTCCGCGCCCAACGACTCATTCGTATGCCGCGCGCCGCTGGGCTCGCTCGCCGACGCCCGCATGGGGTTCGGGCGCAGCGGTATCTCACGCGTCGTCATACCGGCGACGTCAATCAGCATGACCCGACCCAGGAGCGGCTGGCCCGCCCCGGTAATGAGCTTGACGGCTTCGGCGGCCATGATCGAGCCGACCTGGCCGACCATCGCCCCCAGCACCCCGGCGTCCGCGCACGATGGCACCACCTCAGGTGGCGGCGCCATCGGGAAGAGGTCACGCAGCTGCACCGCCTCGCCCACCGGCAGCCACGGCGCAGGCACAAACGTCGAGACCTGCGCGTCAAACCGCAACACCGCAGCCCACACCAGCGGCAACCCCAAATCGACACACGCATCGTTGACCAGATAGCGCGTCGGGAAGTTGTCGGTCCCGTCCAGCACCAGATCATGCCCACGGAGCAGGTCGTGCACGTTGTCGGCACTGACCCTCGTCTGTCGAGTCGTCACCGATACCCCAGGATTCAACTCGGCTAGGGCTCGGGTTGCGCTCTCGACCTTCGGGGTGCCGACATCGACGGTGCGGTGCAGCACCTGGCGTTGCAGATTTGACACTTCGACCACGTCGTTGTCGATGATCGTGATGTGTCCGACCCCGGCCGCGGCCAGGTAGACCATTGACGGGCAGCCCAGCCCCCCAGCGCCGACCACGGCGACCCGCGCGTTGAGCAAACGCCGCTGACCCGGCATACCGATGCCTGGCACGAGCAAGTGCCGTGAGTAGCGCTCGATCTCGTCGTGACTCAGCTCCGCCCCGACCTCGACTAACGGCTGAAGCGAGCTCATCGGGCCATCATCGCGCACCCCACCGAGCAGAACCTGCACCAAGGTCGTAGCGTGAAGGCATGGAATTTAGATACCTCGGTAACAGCGGACTCAAAATCTCCGAAATCACCTACGGCAACTGGCTGACCCACGGCTCCCAAGTGGAAAACGACGTCGCCGCTAAGTGTGTGCAGGCCGCCCTCGACGCTGG
>JBBSKS010000272.1:0-2594 GCA_038256095.1 Actinomycetales bacterium
CTCCATCCGCGACAGGCCCGTGCGGACCTGGTTTTGGATGAGCTCGCCTACGCTACGAAGGCGACGGTTGCCGAAGTGGTCGATGTCGTCGACCTCAGCCAGCAGCTCTTCGCGCTTGCCGGCACGAGTGACCTCAATGCTGGTGTCACCTGCGTGCAGCGCCACGATGTAGCGAATGGTGGCCACGATGTCGTCGACACCAAGCACCGACTCGCTCAGCGGGGCCTCGAGACCAAGTTTCTTGTTGATCTTGTAGCGACCAACCTTCGCGAGGTCATAACGCTTGGGGTTGAAGTAGAGGTTCTCCAGCAAGTTCTGGGCGGCCTCTTTGGTCGGCGGTTCGCCGGGGCGCAACTTGCGGTAAATATCAAGGAGCGCCTCGTCTTGATCGGCGGTGTTGTCCTTGTCCAAGGTGAGGCGGATCGACTCGTAGTGGCCGAACTCTTCGAGAATGCGAGCCTCGGACCAGCCGAGCGCCTTCAGCAGCACGGTGACGCTCTGCTTGCGCTTGCGGTCAACGCGAACGCCGACCATGTCGCGCTTGTCGATCTCGAACTCCAACCATGCACCACGGCTGGGGATGACCTTGGCGGTGTAGATGTCCTTGTCGGACGTCTTGTCGAGCGAGCGCTCGAAGTACACGCCGGGGCTACGCACCAACTGCGAGACAACGACGCGCTCGGTGCCGTTGACGATGAAGGTGCCTCGGTCGGTCATCAACGGGAACTCACCCATGAAGACCGTCTGGCTCTTGATCTCACCGGTGGAGTTGTTGATGAACTCAGCCGTGACGAAGAGCGGGGCGGAATACGTCATATCCCGCTCTTTGCATTCATCGATCGAGTACTTCTGCTCCTCGAATCGGTGATCGCGGAACGACAGTGACATCGAGCCGGAGAAGTCCTCGATCGGGGAGATCTCCTCGAAGATCTCCTCTAGACCGGAGCGGTCCGGGACGTCAGTGCGTCCCTCCTTCTCAGCGGCAGCGACACGCGCCTGCCAGTCTTCGTTTCCGAGCAACCAGTCGAAGCTATCGGTCTGCAAGGCGAGGAGGTCTGGGACCTCCATAGGCTCGCGGATCTTTGCAAAACTCAGTCGACCTGAAGCGGTTCGAGCGGTGGATACAGTCTTTTTCGCAGTGCGCGAGGCAGCCAAGGAGGGTCCTTCCACGGGCCTGTACAAGCGGCTAGGTCATCGCTGCCCACATCGACCCTGCCTTGATCACACGGACGATCAGCGGTGTCAGATGCGTACGACAGTCGCTGAGGGCCGTGAGGCTTTGGAAGGGGCGCGGAGTGGGCAGCGCAAAGGTCTACCATACACACGCAGGCAGGTCTCGTCCACCCGATCCCCTAGCACGCTTCCATCCCCACGGAAAGAGTGCAGCCACGCCGATCACGGATTCCGGCGTTGAACCCGATGATCGTGCCCCTTCGCGGCTGTCCCGTCAAGTGTTTAGGGCTCCGACACGCCAACTTTGTACCCTGGAAACGCAAAACGCGGGCGACGACCGTGAGGCCGCACACCCGCGTTAGCTGTGCATCCCGGGATACCCGGGACGACTTCACTTCATCGTGACGGTGGCTCCAGCGCCTTCAAGCGCTTCCTTAGCCTTCGTCGCGGAGTCCTTGTCGACCTTCTCCAAGATGGCCTTGGGGGCGCCGTCAACGAGGTCCTTGGCTTCCTTCAGACCCAGCGAGGTCAGCGTGCGGACCTCTTTGATGACCTGGATCTTCTTGTCGCCAGCGGACTCGAGGACGACGTCGAACTCATCCTGCTCTTCTTCGACTACGGCTTCGGCGCCGCCGCCTGCGGGAGCAGCCATCGCCATCGGGGCCGCCGCGGTGACGTTGAACGTCTCCTCGAACTGGCTCACGAACTCAGACAGCTCGATCAGGGTCATCTCCTTGAAGTTCTCAAGAAGCTCTTCGGTGCTCAGTTTCGCCATGGGGGCGTTCCTTCCTTGTCATGCCTTGAGTGGCTTGTGGTGTTGTGCTGCATGGGTCGCGCCAAGCGGTGACGGACCTAGGCTTACTCGAATTACTCCGAGTCGGTGGTGCTGTCGCCACCCTCGGCGACGTCTGTGGCGGTGTCGGCAGATGCCTCGACTGCTTCGGTGGCCGGAGCCTGCGGTGCAGCGTCGGCGGCCTCGGCAGGTGCCGGGCCTTCTTCCTCAACCTTGGCGCGCAACGCTTCGACGACCCGTGCGGTCTGCGAGAGCGGTGCAGCGAACAGTGCGGCAGCCTGGCTGAGCGAGGCGTTCATTGCGCCGGCCAACTTGGCCAGCAACGTCTCGCGCGATTCCAGATCTGCCAATTTGATGTTTTCGGCTGGGGTCAACGGCTTACCGTCGAGCACACCTGCCTTAATCACCAATGCGGGGTGTGCCTTGGCGAAGTCCCGCAAGCCCTTGGCTGCCTCGACTGCGTCACCAGTGACGAAGGCGATGGCAGAGGGGCCCTGCAAGTGCTCGTCAAGGCTGGTTACCCCAGCCTCGGCGGCGGCACGCTTGGTCAGCGTGTTCTTCACCACGACGTAGGTCGCGTGCTCACGCATCGACGTACGCAGCTTGGTGATCTGCGCCACGGTCAACC
>JBBSKS010000273.1:0-2564 GCA_038256095.1 Actinomycetales bacterium
GCCATCCAGGTGCTCGTCGCGACCAGGGAGGGCAAATCCACGCCGTGCTCAATACCCAACCCCTGCAACGCCCAGGCGAGATCCTCGGTGGCAAGGTTGCCGGTGGCCGACTTGGCGTAGGGGCACCCACCCAAGCCCCCAGCTGAGGCGTCAACGACCCGCACTCCGTGGCCTATCGCCGCCATCGTGTTAGACAACGCCTGACCGTAGGTGTCGTGGAAGTGCACCGCAACCCGATCGGTCCCGATGCCCGCCACCTCTAGTGCCTGCAGAAGTGCAACGACATGACCCGGCGTCGCGACCCCGATAGTGTCGCCGATGCAGAGTTGATCGGCCCCAAGATCCATCATCGCCGAGCAGACATCCACCACCTGGACCAACGGCACCGGCCCCTCCCACGGGTCGCCGAAGCACATCGACACGTAAGCCCGCACCCACGCGCCCGAGTCCGCTGCCCGGCGAACGACAGGGGCGAACATATTGATCGACTCGGCGACGCTGCGGTTGAGGTTGCGCTGCGCGAAGGTCTCGGTGGCACTACCGAAGACAGCCACCGACGACGCACCGACTGCGAGCGCCCGATCGAGGCCTCGCTCGTTGGGCACCAAGACAGGGCGCCGCCCAGTGGAAGCCAGCGGACCAAGCGCGGCGATGACCTCTTCGGCGTCCCCCAGCTGCGGCACCCACTTTTTCGGCACGAACGACGTCAGTTCCACGGTGCCCAACCCTGCTTCGATCAGCCGGGTGATGAACTTAACTTTGGTCGCAACCGGCAGCGCCACGCTCTCGTTTTGCAAACCGTCGCGGGGGCCAACCTCGTAGATCGTGACGCGAGGCGGCATACCCTGCAGGGGGGCAATCATCGGCAAGGATGCGGTCATCGCCTCACCTTCGCACCAGCGGGTCGTTAAGGCTAGCGCCGAAGTGGCCTCACACTGGGTAGTGACCTAATCCGTTCGTGTTAGCGTCACCCGCTCACCACCTTCGTTAGGACTCTTTGAATGCGCCGAAGTATTGCCACTGCCACCCTCGTGCTTGTGGCCGCCACCACCTTGTCTGCCTGCGGGTCTGACGACACTGACGATGCGGCACAAGACTCGGCCGCGGTTTCCGCTGGCCCCGACGAGGCTTCGGCGACGACGGAAGGCCCCGGAGAGGTGCCAGTTGCCGATGTCGAGGGCCTGCCCGAGGTTGTCGCCACGGTCAACGGTGAAGACATCACCCAAGAAATGTTTGTCGAGACCTATGAGGGCCAGTTCCAGCAGTCCTCCGCCGCTGCCCAGCAGACAGGTGAGCCGATCGACCAGGCCGCCCTGAAACAGGAGACGCTGGATAGCATGGTGAGTAGTTTGTTGCTGGTCCAGGCCGCGGATAAGGCTGGGATCACCGTCACTGACGAAGCGATCGACGCCGACATCGAGGCGTTGGCGACCGAGAACGGCGCCGCTTCCGCTGAGGAATTCCTGGCGCTGGTGCAGGGTCAAGGCTTCACCGAGGACGAGGTCCGGGACGAGGTCGAAAGGAAGGTCAAGATCGAGAACTTTATCGAGGCCGAAGGCGACGTCGAGAAGCCGACCGAACAGGATGCGCGTGACCTCTACGACACGGTTGCTGAGCAGCAAACTCAGAGCGAAGACCCAGCCTCTGCCACCCTGCCGCCGTTCGAGGATGTGCAGGCCGAGTTAGAAGGGCAGCTCACTCAAGAAGCTCAGTCCAAAGCTGTGGAGACGTTACTAACCACCCTGCGCGACGAGGGTGACATCACCGAAAACCTATAGTCACACGCACCACACGACGATGGGCGGCACCGGGCAACCGGCACCGCCCATCGCTACGTCAGGGGTGTATGCCGTGCACTCAGTAGGGGCGCAGCACCGAGGCCGTCGCAATGGCCGCCATCGCTGCTTCGTCGCCCTTGTCTTCCACCGACCCGGGCAGGCCAGCTCGGTCCAGAGCCTGTTGCTCGGTGTCGCAGGTCAGCAATCCGAATCCGATCGGCAAGCCAGTCTCGATGCTCAACCGGCTCAAGCCATCGGTAGCCGCCTGGCACACATACTCAAAATGCGGGGTCCCGCCACGGATCACCACTCCGAGAGCGACGATCGCGTCGAACTTGCCCGAGCGGGCCAAGCGAGCGCACGCCACCGGCAACTCAAAACTCCCCGGCACACGCACCTCGTCGACGCGCGCCACTCCTGCCCGTTCCAACGCTGCCGTTGCGCCGGCGCGAAGCCCGTCCATCACCTCGGCGTGCCAGGACGCGGAGACCACGGCGACCCGCATACCTGTGCCGTCCACGCTCACCGTGGGTGCGCCTGCTCCGCTCATGCCAGTCTCCTTGTGTCGTCGTCAGTGGGAGTTTGCGCCGCACGGTAGGCCACGATGTCGGCCACGGACAAGACCGGCAGGTCGAAGGACCTTCCCAACGCTCGCACGGCGTCGCCGCGCAACATTTCGCCTTCGTCGTCGACCAGCTCGGCGATCGCAGCCACCGGGGTCAGCCCGGCGAGATCACACAATTCGACGGCGGATTCGGTATGTCCCGGACGTTCCAGCACCCCGCC
>JBBSKS010000274.1:0-2556 GCA_038256095.1 Actinomycetales bacterium
TAGTTTTTGTCCTTAGCGTGGGCAACACCATCGATGGCCACATCGACCGGGTCGCCGAACGAGCGCGTGCCCTCCCCTGACTCCAGCGCCGCGTCGTGTCCGAAGACGTTGCCCCGCTCGGGGGCGAAGACGTGTAGCCCGGCCCGCTCACCGACGATCTGCAACTGGTTGACCGCGTTGGGGCGCTGCAAGTCCGCAGCGACCAGCATCGGGGTGTGCCCCTGCTCCTTGAGCCAGAAGCCCAACTTGCCGGCCAGCGTGGTCTTACCTGATCCCTGCAGACCCGCCAGCATGATGACCGTCGGGGGGTTCTTCGCCAGGTTCAACCGGCGGGTCTCACCGCCGAGGATGGCAACCAGTTCTTCGTTGACGATCTTGACGACCTGCTGGGCGGGGTTGAGCGCCTTCGACACCTCGGCGCTCATGGCGCGCTCACGCACCGCTGAGGTGAAGACCTTCACCACGGGTAGCGCAACGTCGGCATCCAGTAGCGCCATGCGGATATCACGCACGGTGGCGTTGACGTCGGATTCTGACAGTGAGCCCTTCCGCTTGAGGTTGCGGAAAGTCAGGGTCAGGCGGTCTGAAAGGCTATTGAACACGCCCCAAGGTTAACGGCCTTGTCAGCCGACGATGGCCTCCACAAAGGCTGCCGCGTCAAAGGGCGCCAAATCGTCCGGGCCCTCGCCCAGACCGATCAACTTCACCGGGACGCCGAGTTTGCGTTGCACGTTGACGACGATGCCTCCCTTGGCGGTGCCATCGAGCTTGGTCAGCACCACGCCGGTGACGTTCACCGCCTCGGCAAAAACCTCCGCTTGGCGCAGGCCGTTCTGGCCGGTCGTAGCATCCAAGACCAGCAGCACCTCGTCAATCGGGCTCTGCTTCTCGATGACCCGCTTGATCTTGCCCAGCTCGTCCATCAGGCCAACCTTGTTATGCAGCCGCCCAGCAGTGTCGATGAGCACTACGTCCGCTTCGTACTCCGCCGCTGCCTTGACCGCGTCGAAGGCCACCGCTGCCGGGTCAGCGCCGTCGCGGTCCGAGCGGACGGTGGGCACCCCCACGCGTTCCCCCCAGGTTTGCAACTGATCAGCGGCAGCGGCCCGGAAGGTGTCGGCCGCACCAAGCACAACGTCCTTGTTCTCGGCTACCAGCACCCTGGCCAACTTGCCGACGGTGGTGGTCTTGCCGGTGCCGTTGACGCCCACAACGAGGACTACAGCCGGTCGTTCTCCGACCCGCGACGCACTGATCCGGCGGTCCATCGAGGGATCGACCAAGCGGAGTAGATCTTCGCGGAGCCAACCGCGCACCGTCTCGGCATCGCTCTCGCCTTCAACCTGGACGCGCGCCCGCAGGGCGTTGACCAAGTCTTCGGTGGCTTCGACGCCGAGGTCTGCCTGCAGCAGGGTGTCTTCGACGTCCTCCCACGCTTGCTCATCCAGACCACCACGGGATAGCAGCGCGAGAAGCGCGTTGCCGATGGCGGAGTTCGAGCGAGCCAGACGCGCTCGCAGTCGAGCGAGTCGGCCTCGGGCCGAGTCGGGGCGTTCCACCGAGATTTCGGCATCAACTTCGGGCTCAACATCGGTGTCGATGCCACTACCGCCGCCGACAGAGTCAACGTCGGCTTCCGGCGAGGGGCCACCCGGCTCATCAGCGTCGCCTCCGGCCGGAGGGGCCGTTGGTTGCTGGGGTGGGAGAGTCTTGGTGCCAGAGCGCCGTGAGCGGGTCAGGCCCACCAACACGGCGAGGGCAAGAAGGGCCACTGCGGTGGCTACGGATAGGTATTCCCAGAGTTCATTGAGCACGTCCCCATTCTCACAGACGCACGGGGTGGGTCAGGAGTTGTCGTGCTCTTTCGAACGGTGCGTGAGCACACCGACGCGCTCGCGTAGAGCGTCGCCACGGTGCCTCAATTCGTCCCCACGGCGCACCGCATCCGAAATCAACTGCTCGCCTTCTGGCGTCCAGAACTCACGCGAATCGCGGCGTGCCTCGCGGGCGACGTACCCCAACACGACAGCGCCTGCAGTCACACATACCAGCATCCCCAAGACCAAAGCAACCATGCCTGTAAGCATGCGCCCTCGGGAACCCTGAGCCGGAATCCGACGCGGCGTGTCGGATTGCGACACGCCGCGTCGTGACTGACCTCACATGAGGTCAGCCCTTGTCGTCACTTGCCCGTGAGGCCGTTCATCAGGCCATTGTCCAGCGGGGTACGCATAGAGCGCTTCAATTCTGCAAACCCGTCGAAGGTGGTCATGGTGGTGACCGCGTCCCACAGTTTGACTGCGTCCTCGTCGCTGGGAGTGGAGGAGATCACCGGGCCGAAGAAGGCGGGCCCGCCAGCTTCTCCCCAGGCCAAGATCGGGGTCCCGACGTTGCCGCCGGTCCGCTCCATGGCTTCGTCGGTGGAGGCCTGCAACGCCGCATCGAAGGAGGTGTCGGTCGCAGCGTCTAATAGGGAGGCAGGAAGGCCCACCGCAGTCAGTATCTCGGGCATGTCCTCGAAGACCTGCTGGTGGTGCGCGCTCATCGCGTCCCAGA
>JBBSKS010000275.1:0-2550 GCA_038256095.1 Actinomycetales bacterium
CGCGGATGCGGGGGTGCGCGGCATACCCCTCGATCTGGGCCAGGGCGTCGTCCAAGGTGCCTGCGTCCACGAGAGCCGGGGCACCGTTGGGGTGGATCGCCACGCCACCCAGCACTTCGGGGTGGTCGTCAAGGGCGCTCACGGTCCAGGCGGCGCTGGTCAGGTCGCAGCCGATCTGGACCACCCGATCGACCCCGACGGCCTTGGCGGCAGCGAGCGCCTCGGCAAGCGGGGTCGCCGGGTGGTCGTCGCGGCTCATGTCGAGATGGCAGTGGTTATCGACCACCGGGATGGGCAGCGGCTCAGGGGCAGGCGGCCGCTCCTGTGTCGACATCAGGCCGGATCAGCCGCGCCGAGGCCGAGGCGGGCGCGCTCTTCGTCGGCCACGCTCGGGTCGAGCTTGGTGAAGATCGGGGTCGGTTTAGCCACCGGCGCACCCACCACGACCGGGCGGTGAGCCCAGACCGGCATGGCGCTGTAGTCGCCGGTGATGATCGGGTATGTCGACCGGTCCGGCTCGTCGAGGTCGTGCACCTCTTCACTGTGCGGCATCGGCATGAAGTCGCCTTCGCCGCCGATCGCCAGATGCACCGCGTTGGACGAGTGCGGCAAGAACGGGCTGAGCATCGTGTTGAGGTCGACAACGGCTTGGGCCAACACGTGCAACACCGTATGCAGTCGCTCGCGCTGGTCTTCGCCCTTGAGTTTGAAGGGCTCAGTGGTCGAGACGTAGGCGTTGGCCTCACCGACCAGGCGCATCGCCTCAGTCAGCGCCGCCCGTTGGCGGTGAGCGGCAATGAGGCCACCAACGGTGTCGAAACCTTCAGCGATCGCGTCCACCAACGCCTGATCGACGGGCTCCAACTCACCAGCAGCCGGGATCGACCCCACGTTCTTGGCGATCATCGTGGCGGTGCGGTTGACCAGGTTGCCCCACCCGGCGACCAACTCGTTGTTGGTGCGCTTCACGAATTCCGGCCACGAGAAGTCGGAGTCGCTGTTTTCGGGGGCAGCGGCGGACAGGAAGTAGCGCAGCGCGTCGACCTGATAGCGCTCGAGCACGTCGTTGACGTAGATCACGACGCCACGACTGGAGGAGAACTGGCGGCCCTCCATGGTCAAGAACTCGCTGCTGACGACCTCCGTAGGCAGGTTCAGCTCGCCGAACGGGCCGACCTGTCCCCCGCGAGCGCCCTGACCGTTGTGCGCCAACAACTCGGCGGGCCAGATCTGGGAGTGGAAGGTGATGTTGTCTTTGCCCATGAAGTAGTAGGACAACGTCGCCGGGTCGTTCCACCATTCGCGCCAGCGGTCGTCATCACCGAGGCGGCGAGCCCATTCGATGGACGCCGACAGGTAGCCGATGACCGCGTCGAACCACACGTAGAGCCGCTTGGTCGGCTCGTCGCGCCATCCGTCAAGCGGGATCGGGATGCCCCAATCGATGTCGCGGCTCATCGCCCGGGGGCGGATCTCTTCGAGGATGTTCTGGCTGAACTTGATGACGTTGGTCCGCCACAGGCCGGACGAGGCTCGGTCATCCAGCCACTCCCCGAGGGCTTCGGCCAGCGCTGGTAGGTCGAGGAAGAAGTGCTGCGTCTCGACGAACGTCGGCGTTTCACCGTTGATCTTGCTGCGCGGGTCTTTGAGCTCGGTGGCCTCGAGCTGATTGCCACAGTTGTCGCACTGGTCACCGCGCGCGTCGGCATACCCACAGAGGGGGCAGGTGCCCTCGATATAACGGTCCGGAAGGGTACGACCCGTCGAAGGGCTGATCGCGCCGAAGGTTGTCTGTTCCACCATGTAACCGCCCGCGTGCACCGCGAGGAACATCTTTTGGGCGACCTCGTAGTGGTTGGCCGTGGTTGTGCGGGTGAAGAGGTCGTACGACACACCAAGATCGACCAGGTCCTTCACGATCATCCGGTTGTTGGTGTCGGCCAGTTGGCGCGGCGTCACACCTAGTTGGTCGGCGGCCACCAGGATCGGCGTGCCGTGCTCGTCGGTGCCGGAGACCATCAACACGTCGTGGCCGGCCATACGCATATACCGGCTGAACACGTCGGATGGGACCCCAAACCCGGCAACGTGGCCAAGGTGGCGGGGGCCGTTCGCGTACGGCCAGGCAACGGCAGATAAGACGTGGGTCACGAGGGTGGAGTCTAGTTGCGCCTAGTCACTGCCCCAACGCGCAAATCCACCAACGGACTGACGCACGACACGCCCATCGGGTATGCCGTGCGCTTGTCGGGCTCACTCCAAGAAGCGTGGTGGCTCGTCAACGACGCCGTCGCCGTCAAGGTCTATACCCTCTAGATTCGCGAGGACCCCCGTCCGTACGGGCCCAAAGGGCACCGCCCATAGCGACAGCCCGTCACCATCTGAGCGGTCGCCGCCACGTCCGTCGGCAGTACTGACGCCACGAAAATGTTTGGGGTGACCGATCCATCGGGATCAGTGCACTCAATTGTTACGAGGACCGCCGAGCCGATGTCACCTGTGACGGCATCGGAAGTCGCACAATTGGCTGCCCACAGCTGGAGATTCGGC
>JBBSKS010000276.1:0-2547 GCA_038256095.1 Actinomycetales bacterium
CAGGGCAGACTGGGACAAGGCCATCGGTGGTTCTCCTTCAGTGCGTGACTTGGTCGTTTCACACCGAAGATCCCGCCGATGGCCGCCTACTTCACGCCACCACGCCGGTCCTCAAACCCCACCACTCCAGGGGACTCTCCTGCGCTCTGCATTCAGCTCCCGGCCGGATGACGCCAACGGGGCTAGAACCTGCGCTGCGCTCGCCACTGAGCCGGTTCCGACCTGGCCCCGAAGGGCCCGTTAGCAGGGGACGAAGGTGTAACCGTCCGGTTCGTAGCAGCGGGGACCGGTGTATCCGTGATCGTCATCCGTTGTGTAGACCAAACCTCCTGAGCCCCCGTCGTCATCAGACGATGGGGCGTCAGGAATCGGCGCAGGAGGTGCTGGCGCGGGAGGTGGCGGCGGAGGCGAAGGGCGAGCAAGTCGCGTGCCTTGACCCGCCGGGACCGCCTTGCCGATCCACCGGCCCATGAATCGGACGCGGCTGAAGAAGTGGTTCACATCGGAGTCCCACGCGAGCCCGACGAACTCGTCGCCCTCGCAGACGACGTTGTAGTATCCCTCGGCGTCGGTTACCTCAAAGGTCCCGTCCTCGCTGCACACAATAACCTCTTGCTCCCCGCACCGGACCGAACCGGTGCGGGTCTCCTCAAGTGCCTGCCGCATGCACTGCTGCTCTTTTCGAGCCTGACGCTGCTCAGACTTCTCGCCTGGATTCATGCTGATTGCGCGCCGGACTTGCCTATCGCTCAGCTGAGTTGGTTCTTCCTGTTCCTCGGTCGCAGCGCACCCGCTGAGAAACAGCGCAGCGACTACCGCAACCGATCCGGACCTGCTGGAGAGCGACATTCGATGAGTATGCCTCGCAATCTGCGCCGTCTCCGTTGTCAGGCATCGCACCACGACGGCTCACATGGGGCGCTGGAGCACGTCCTGTAGTCGGTAGGCGGCGTCGTTGCCTTCTCCGAGGGCCGCCTCGATCTTGCCCATGGGGCACCCAGCGGTCCCGTTGTCGCACATGGTCCAGTAGGCGTTGCCGAGGGAGTACTGGTAGAGGACGAGGCGGGCGGGTCGCGCCGGGGCCGACGAGCATGCTGTCAGGGCGTCGTCTATGCCCTGCTGGAGCCGGTCGAAACGATCACTGAAGGTCGAGAAGGTCAAGCCGTTGGTGTCGTTGGCCAGCATGACATCGACCAGGGGCGACATCTCGTCCCGGCAGGTCTGACTCTCCGCGAACTCCGGTGATGCCGACGAACCAGCCGGGTCGGTCGCTTCCTGCTGGGCCTCATCGGTTGACCCGCCACAGGCTCCCATGGCGAGAACGGACAGCAGTGCCAGCCAGACGGGAAAACGGCTCATCGCCCCAACCTAGGGGGACCTCCCGGGGCAAGGAGCCTTGTTTCACCCGGACCCATGTGGGGTACCTATCCCGGCTTCTCCCGCGACCGGCTGAGCCAAGGCAAGGTCCATAAGAATGCTTCGCCGACCGTTGGATGGCCCGACCTGTCGAGGTTTACCGGGGTTAGGTCATGTGGTCAGCGGGCCTGCTGGCGAGGCGAAAGAACTCTCAGAGCCGCGCTAGAAGCTCCATCCTTTTTCGTTGAGAACTCCTCCTCGTTGAGGATGCCGTCCTTATGGCCCAATCAAAACGAGGTCGCCAAGCGTGTCCTCGGCTCGCGTCTTTCCTCCGCGCACCCGCCGGATGACAAGTCGTCTCTGGGTCATCTACGGCCGAGGGTCCGATGCCTCGCGATACGTTCGGCCCATGCAGCAGTCCAAGTGGATCTACGACCCCAGTCCGGACAACACGGCTCGTACGCTACTTGGCATTGAGGGGCCGCGGCCCCTTGTGTGCGTCGGTATCAACCCTTCGACTGCTACTCCCGGCGACTTAGATCGCACTGTTGCCACCGTGGAACGGGTATCGGTGCAACAGGGATACGACGGTTTCGTCATGCTCAACGTGTACCCCCAGAGGGCAACTGACCCGGACGATCTGCACGCGACCGTTGACTCAGAACTTCACGAGTGGAACATGCGCTCGATCGCGGCCCTCGCGAATGGGCGCGATCTGACCGTCTGGGCGGCTTGGGGAACGCTCATCCGCAAACGGAAGTATCTGGCGGGCCTTCTAACGGAGATCGTCGGTCTGCCTGAGCTGAGGAGCTGCACATGGGTGAGCCGAGGCGCCCGTAGCAAGGCCGGTCATCCCCACCATCCTCTCTACGTAAGGGCCGACGCGCCGCTCGAGGACTTCGATGCGCGTGGCTACGTGGCGACCCTGTAGCCCATAGATTCGCCGTCGCCTGCCGGGAAGAGCGGAACCACGTCATACCGCCGCGATTAGGCTCGGCTCAGGGCAGGACCACGGTCATCTGCAGGCACCGTCCGGGGACGCGGCGTTCGGGTCGAGTCCACGGTCGTGGTGGATGAAGGGGCCACCGCGTGATCCGGTGGTCGCACTCTAGGCAGTGAGTTCGGCGGGTGTCAGGTCCTCCTTGTCGGTGGTGGTGTCGTCGGTGGTGATCAGGGCCATGCGGGAGCGGG
>JBBSKS010000277.1:0-2547 GCA_038256095.1 Actinomycetales bacterium
CTATTGGGTATGGGGCAACATCGGGGCCCTGCTGATCTCCGCCGGGCCGATGGTCGGGTCGGGGGTAGCTCTGCTTGTGGCAGTGCCGCGGCGCGACGTGCTGAACCGCGACAACACCCGGGTGGTGCTCTGGCTCGCTGGTGCGGCGGTCGTGATGATCCTGGTGGCGGACCTGTCGCGGATGAGCAAGGCAGAAGTCGAGCGCATCTGGCTGCCGTTCATACCGTGGCTCACCCTGTCGCTGGCGTTGCTTCCGCAGCGCTGGCTTCGCCCGGCCTTGGGGCTTCAGTTGGCGACCGCGCTGATCATCGAGACGTTGCTCTATACCAGTTGGTGAAGGGCCGGGCACATCGCAGGACATCTGCCCGCTGTGCAGCAGAAGTCAGGCACGTAGCGGGGCCGTCGCAAATTCTGCCAGGCCCTGCTCCGGCGACACCTGGGCGGTGAACCCCAGCTCATCAGCGGCCTTGGCCGACGAGGCGACGATATGTCGCACATCGCCGAGCCGATAGCCGCCGGTGATCTGCGGCTCCACGTCTGTCCCGGTACCAGCAGCCACCTGCCGAGCCACATCGGCAATCGCGACCGGCTGCCCCGAGCACACGTTGTAGGCATCGAACCTCGGCCCGTTGCCTTCAGCGAGCGCACGGATCGAAAGCACATTGGCCCTGGCCACGTCGCTGACGTGCACAAAGTCCCGCATCTGGGTGCCGTCCTCGTAGACCTTGGGCGCCTCACCACGTTCCAACGACGACCGAAACATCGCCGCCACTCCGCTGTATGGCGTATCCCTCGGCATACCCGGGCCGTAGACGTTGTGATACCTCAGCGCGATCGCTGAGCCGCCGGCCTGCCGGACCCACATCAGCGTGTAGTGCTCTTGGGCCAGCTTGCTGACGGCATACGTGCTGCGGGGGTCCATCGCGGCGGATTCGTCGACAAGATTCCACACGAGCGCAGAGTCACAGACCGGGCAGTGGTTGTCGAAGTCGCCTGAGGCCAACGCGTCGGCCGTGCGTGGAGGTGGCCATTGCTGACCGTGTTCTGCGCAGTCGTAGCGGCCCTCGCCGTAAACGACCATTGAGGAGGCCAGCACCATCCGAGTCACGCCCGCTTCGTGCATCGCGGCGAGCAGCGCGGCTGTCCCGAGGTCGTTATGTGCAGCGTATGCAGGCAGGTCGGCGACCGTGACCCCGGCACCGACGACGGCGGCTTGGTGACAGACGACGTCGATGCCCTCGAGCAGCCCCGGCCACGGACCTCCCGCGCTGGAGTCGCGGACGTCGAGTTGGTGCGTTCCTTCGGGCGCATGGGATTCGCCGTGCGCCATAGGGAGCATGAGGTCGACGCGCACCACCTCGTCGCCAAGCGCTTCGAGTTGGCGGCCAATCTCACCGCCGATGAACCCGGCCGATCCGGTCAATAGGACCCTCATCGGGCGCTCGGCACGTTGTAGGTCAGGTCCATTCCGCTCGCCCACGTGGAACAACTGCAGCCGTCGGGGTTGGGTAGGGCTTCGATGGTGTCGGCCAAGAGACCTTTGAGGCGGTCGAGATTCTTTTTGAAGAGGGCGAACACTTCGGCTTGGCCGACGCCGTCACCGCTGTCGGCTCCGGCGTCCATGTCTGTGACCAGGGCAATCGCGGCGTAACACTGCTGCATCTCACGGGCCAGGGCCGCCTCGGGGGCGCCGGTCATGTTGATCAGTGACCACCCGGAGGCGGCGTAGAACGCAGACTCGGCTCGCGTGGAGAAGCGGGGTCCTTCGATGACCACCATCGCCCCACCGTCGATCACATCCGGTGCTGCCGAGTGGATAGCCCCTCGGATACCCGCGCAATACGGGTCGGCAAAGGGCAAGTGGACCGCACCGGTTTCGACAAACGACCCCACTCGCCGGTGAGTGCGGTCGATGAGCTGATCGGGGGCCACCAGATCGCCCGGCTTCACCGAGGCGCTGAGGCCGCCGACGGCGCACGGTGCGATCACCTGGCGCACCCCCAGGCTGCGCAGCGCATAGGCGTTGGCCCGATAGTTGATGGTGTGCGGCGGGAACTCGTGGTGCTGACCGTGCCGTGGCACGAACCCCACCGACCGGCCCCGCACGGTGCCCACCGAGATAGGGGCCGACGGGTCGCCATACGGCGTCGTTACGCTGACTTCCTGGGGGTCGTCGAGGAACGAATAGAAGCCGGTGCCGCCGATGACGGCGATGTCTGCGGTTGCGTCAGTCACACCGACACTGTGCCACCCCCGAGCCGCCGCAACCATTTCGTGCGGCTAAACGATCAGCGGTGCCGGTCGGCCAGCGACTTGTCATGCGCAATTGCCACTTGTCCCGCGTGGCGCGACAGGACTAGTGCATAAATGCCCTGACCAGTCAGGCTCTCCACATCCCAGGCGCCCAGCCCTCCCCATACACAGATGCCGGAACGACCCGAGCGCCAACGAGGGGCGCCCGGCACTGTCACGCCATGGACCTGGATCGTTTCGCTCTCGACCACCTGCGTCCCACCGGGCTCTTCACGCATGCGGAGGCCCAGGCTC
>JBBSKS010000278.1:0-2511 GCA_038256095.1 Actinomycetales bacterium
CCTTGAGACTCTCCAGGGACTGCGCGCCCTCAATGGCTGAGATGGCCTCATCGACGAGCCTGTCGATCTGCTCGGGGTCCGGCGCGCTCGAAGGCGTTGGTTGCTCTGGGGTGTTGGCCACGGAGAAGAGTCTAAAGAGGTTCGGGCGCTCCTGAGCGCACGCGCGACGAGGTATGCAGGCACACCGTCGCCGCCATCGCGAGGTTGAGCGATTCGGCGTGGCCCACAATGGGCACCGCGACGCTGGCGTCACAGAGGTCCAGTGTCTCTTGAGGCAACCCCCAGGCTTCGTTGCCCATCACCCACGCGTGAGCCCCCGACAAGTCGACGGCGTCCAGTCTGGTGTCGGCGTTTCCGTCCGCGGCATAGACGGCGAGCCCTGCCGCCGAGCACGCGTCAATGACCTCGGCAATGGGCGACCCGACGCTGATCGGCAGGTGAAACAGGGACCCCACGGTGGAGCGAATGACCTTGGGGTTGTAGACGTCGACGCTGGCATCGCTGATCAGGACAGCAGCGGCCCCGAAGGCGTCAGCGGCGCGGATGACCGTGCCGGCGTTACCAGGGTCGCGGACGTTACTGAGCACCACGACAAACCCGTTGTCTACCCCGGCCAGCGCCTCGGCGAGCGGGACGTCAATGGATCGAGCCACCGCGAGGACGCCCTGGGGATGCTGGGCGTCAGCCATCAGCGTTAAGACATCGTCAGTGCATTCGTACACTCCGACCTGAGCATTCTCAGCGGACTCGATGATGTCGGGGTGAGCCTCGACCGCATCCGCAGTGACGTAGAGGTCCACAACCTGGGATACGGCATACGCCAACAGCTCCCGCACTGCGTGCGGACCCTCGACGAGGAATCGGCCACTGCGCTCCCGCGCAGCACGACGCCCCAGCCCGCCCACAGAGCGAACACGTTCACTGCGTGGGCTGACCAGCAGTGTGCGACGTTCAGTCATGGGGGCGATGCCGGGGCGTCGTGGGCAAAGTCACAGACCTACCCGAGTCCCGAGAGGGGAATCAGGCAGCGTCGACCTTGGGGGTCTGCGTG
Organism: Actinomycetales bacterium; assembly: GCA_038256095.1. Taxonomy (GTDB): domain Bacteria; phylum Actinomycetota; class Actinomycetes; order Actinomycetales; family Dermatophilaceae; genus Ornithinicoccus. The sequence continues at coordinate 1,052 of JBBSKS010000278.1, forward strand.
GGCACGTTGGCGCGAGCCAACTCCACCAGAGCCGCAAAGGTGGGTGCATCGTTGACCGCCAAGTCGGCCAGCATGCGGCGGTCAACCTGAATCTCAGCGGCCTTCAGGCCCTGAATGAAACGGTTGTAGGTCATGCCGTGCGAGCGGGCGCCAGCGTTGATCCGCTGGATCCACAGGCGACGGAAGTCACCCTTGCGCTTGCGACGGTCGTTGTAGCTGTAGACCAGGGAGTGAATGACCTGCTCTTTGGCCTTGCGGTAGAGCCTTGAACGTTGGCCGCGGTAACCGCTGGCCCGCTCGAGGATTACCCGGCGCTTCTTATGGGCGTTAACCGCCCGCTTCACGCGTGCCACGTGAGAACTCCTTGCGTTTCAGTGTTGCTAAGAATGGTGTGGGGATTGAGCTGGTGTTACAGACCGAGCATCTTTTTGGCGCGGCTGACGTCACTTTTGGCGACCGGAACGTCGTTGACCAACCGGCGGGCTGCCGAGGAGGTGCGCTCCTGGAACTTGTGCACGTGACGCGCACGCTGACGCATGATCTTGCCTGATCCCGTCACACGGAAGCGCTTCTTAGCGCCACTGTGGGTCTTCATCTTCGGCATAAGCCGACTCCTTCGTGCTGGGGCCAGCGTCGTGACGACGCTTGCCATATGAGGCCGCCCGCGTTTCGGGCGGCGGTGGTGGTGCTGCTGTGGACGAGCAGCAACTGCCGATCTAGCTGGCGGAAGCTTCCTGCTCGTTCTCGTCCGGCGCCGCGGCCTCATCGGAGGTCACGTCAGTCTCGGGCTCTTCTGCGCTGCGCTCGGCGTCGCGCTTCTTTTCGTTCCGCACGGCCGTCTTCTTCTTCGCCGGCCCTAGCACCATGACCATGTTGCGGCCATCCTGCTTCGGGGAACTCTCGACGAAGCCCAACTCGGCGACATCTTCAGCGAGTTTCTGCAACAAGCGGAAACCCAACTCGGGGCGCGACTGCTCGCGGCCACGGAACATGATCGTGACCTTGACCTTGTCGCCACCGTTGAGGAAGCGAACGACGTGGCCCTTTTTGGTGCCGTAGTCGTGCGCGTCGATCTTGGGGCGGAGTTTGATCTCCTTGATCACGGTGTTCACTTGGTTCTTGCGGGACTCCCGAGCCTTCATGGCGGCTTCGTACTTGAACTTGCCGTAGTCCATGAGCTTGGCGACAGGAGGACGAGCCATCGGTGCCACTTCGACCAAGTCGAGGTCAGCCTCTGCGGCCAGACGCAACGCGTCTTCGACACGCACGATGCCTACCTGCTCACCATTGGGGCCAACGAGGCGCACTTCCGGGACCCGGATGCGATCGTTGATGCGAGGTTCGCTGATGTTGTTGCTCCTTCGTCAGGTCTGTATCGACACAAGCTGGGAATGCGAAAGGCTCTTCGCACGACGTGCACGAAGAGCCTGGATCCCGGGGCCACCAAACATAAGACCAAC
>JBBSKS010000279.1:0-2477 GCA_038256095.1 Actinomycetales bacterium
AACGTTACGGCGGTCATAGCGAAGGGGAAACGCCCGGCCACATTCCGAACCCGGAAGCTAAGCCCTTCAGCGCCGATGGTACTGCACTGGAGACGGTGTGGGAGAGTAGGACACCGCCGAACACCCATTCACCACTAACCCTCAACACACCGTGTTGAGGGTTAGTGGCATTTACGGCCTTAGCGGTCGCCATCACCAACTGCGTGATCATCGTGAGACGATGTCGCTCATCGTGTCCGTGAAGAAGGAGACTTGTGCCCCCGTACGACCGATCCAGTAATAGCCCGCGTCGGGATGATCGAGGCCCCCGCGATGGGGAGCGCCGAGGGGCGCGCGACGCTCCAGGGCGTGGGCCTGGATCTGGGGACTCGCACGGGCCAGCGCGTAAGCCGGAGCCGGATTTGCCCGAGCATTTGACGGCGGATCTGGCCGACCGCTCGGTCCACCGGGAGTTGCGGACCCTCACCAAAGAGAACGCCGAAGGGGTGGCCCGCCACCTCCTTGCGATCGCGGAGTTCCTTGAGGCAGAAGACTTCGATCGTGCTTTGGCCCACGCTGAGACGGCCGTGCGCCGAGCGGGTCGGGTTCCGATCGTGCGCGAGATGCTCGGTGTCGTTCACTATCGACGCGGTGAGTGGAGCAAAGCGCTCTCAGAGTTCAGAACGGCGCGTCGTATGTCGGGCTCCCATCACCTCTTGCCGCTCATGGCTGACACCGAGCGGGGGCTTGGCCGCCCTGAGAAAGCCATCGAATTGGCTCGTGGGCCCGAGGTCGCAACGTTGAAAGCCGAGGAGCGCATCGAATTGGCACTGGTTGTTTCTGGCGCCCGACGCGACCTGCAGCAACACGGGGCTGCGGTTCAGGGGTTGAAGGATGCCTTGGCTGCGACCAAGGACAGCGACGCCTGGGCGGCACGTATCTACTACGCGTATTCCGAGGCGTTGGCTGCTCAGGGAGACGAGGATCAAGCAGCCGTATGGCTGCAGCGCGCTGCCGCAGTCGACAAGGTCGGCCAGACGGATGCGGCTGATCGGTTGTCGGGAGCGTTGGACACCGACGATGAGGTTCAGGACGTGGGGGACTATTGGGATCTTGAAGGCGATGAGGGCACCGGCCAAGCGGGTCAGCGATGAGCATCAAAGCCGTCATCTTTGACCTCGACGGTGTGGTGTATGTCGGTGGTGAGGCGTGTGCTGGGGCAGTCGAGGGGATCGCGACGGCCCGGGAGGACGGGTTGGGCGTGTTGTTCATGACCAACAACGCCTCGCGGACGCCGCAGGATGTCGCCGAGCACCTCAACGATTTGGGGGTACCGGCCACCGCCGATGAGGTCTTGAACTCTTCCCAAGTTGGCGCGGCGCACCTAGCGGCCATGCGAGACGAAGACGATTCGCTCCACGACCCCGTAGTCCTGGCTGTGGGTGGAACCGGGGTCTGGAGTGCGCTGAGCGCTGAAGGGTTCAGCAGCATCCGCGCAGCGGACGTGCCCGATGATGGCCCCGAACGCCCGTTCTGGGCTGTGCTTCAGGGGTATGGCCCCCAGATGCGGGTCCTCGACCTGCACGAAGCGGCATACGCGATTAATGCTGGTGCTCTCTGGGTGGCAACGAATTCCGACGCGACCCTGCCAACTCAGCGCGGCTTTGCCCCGGGTAACGGTGCGTTGCTCGCGGCGGTTTCCCACGGCACCGGCGCGAAGCCTGAGGTGGTGGGCAAGCCGTTCCCGCGGTCCTACCAGATCGCTCTCGAACGTTTGGGCCTCCCAGCCGATCAGGTGCTCGCGGTCGGCGACCGGTTGGACACCGATATTGAGGGAGCCAACGCCGCAGGATTGCCGAATGCTCTGGTGCTGACCGGAGTCAACGATCGCGACGACGCGCAGAACGCCGACGATGAGAGAACGCCGACATACATCGAAGCGACGATCCCCGACCTACGTCACCTGTGGCGCTAGCGTGAGCGACATGTCGACCCCGCGCGTGCACGAGGCATTCAACGAGAGCGCACTTCACGGTGCATCTGGTGTCAGCACGTCAGGTGCGGCCGCTCCCGAGGCTTCCGCAGCAGGTCCAGCGTTGGCAGCATGGCCGGATCCGCCGGGCACGGGCGACCATCGCGTCGACGGAGTCTTGGCAGAATTTGTGAGGCAATCGGCGGATAACGATGACCTCGGGGTGTGCATCGAGGCAGCAACGGACGCTCACCGGCAGCTCCAAGCTCGGCTCTCAGCTGACCGTGAATACTGACGCTGCCCCACAGTTGGGCGGCCCGATGACACAGCGCCTCGACCGGGCACTGGTCAGTCGGGGCCTTGCCCGCTCACGCGGCATCGCCCACGACATGATTACCCAGGCAGCAGTGCGGGTCAGTGGTCTCACCGTCACCAAACCCGCGCACGCCGTCGCCTCGACCGATCGCATTGAGGTGTCCCCAGAGGCCATGCCTTCGTGGGTGGGGCGTGGCGCCGAAAAGCTAGA
>JBBSKS010000280.1:0-2437 GCA_038256095.1 Actinomycetales bacterium
CAACCGTTTCCGTTCGGCTTCGGCCGTTGCGGCATCGGCACTGTTCAGGAGGCGGCGTAGTTGCTCTTTGACGCCCCAGGCCCGGGCAGTTCATGAGTGGGGTCATCGGTCCTGAAGGTGGTCTGCAGGCGTGCCTGGGCCCGCTCGGTGAGAGTGTCGTCTCCGCGCAGCAGCAGGAGCCGGTGGGTCCAAGCGGGCTCGCCGGCCGTGGTTGGCTTGGGCCAAGCGTTGCCGCACCCGGGTCACCATCAGGTTGGCTAACTGGACTAGATGGAATGGATCGACACTGATCCTGGCGTGCGGCAACGCAGTGGTGATGGCTTTGCGGAACGTGGTGGAAGGGTCGATCGCCATGACGCCCAGCACCTGCCCACAGGCCACGTTGACAAACGTCGTCATCCAGGGCTCTACCCGAGTCCAGGACCCGCTCTCGGGGTCGCGGAAGAACCAAACTCGGCGGTAGCGGTGCGCCCCCGCAAACGGGAGGTACCCCCAATCGATGCCTAGGTGGTGCACGCGCAGGTCATCGACTGGGGGCAGCACCACAGCAGCAGCGTTCACCGCGTCCTGCACCGTCCACCACGCCACCCCCAGGTTTTCACCGACCTGGTCCACGGCCCGACGCGATCACCGCCTCCGCTGCGGCCTCCCGCAACCGAGTCAGACACCTAGCCCGGAACGGCAACTGGTCGCTGAGCTGGGTGAACGTCCTACGCCCACAGGCCCTCTCGGCGCACACCAACCGCGGCTTACGGACCACGACCACAGGCCTATCCCCGCCGACAGCGACATCCTTGACTCGCTGCCGCGTCCAAGAATGCACGCGGGCCGACATCACTCCACACCCTGGGCAGCCGTCTTCCAACACCTCCGCCTGCACCTTCACCCGGCGCCCGCCACAGGGCAGATCGACCGCGTCAATCACGGCTCGTGGTCCTCACTCGATGGTTGTCTCGACAACACCCATCTCAGCAGGGCCACGAGCCCCTTGCATCACAACCCGACCACGCTCAACTGCGAAGAACCGGCAAAGATGAGGGTCTTAAAGCTGAAGATGGGCTTGCGACTGAACACCGGGATGATCTCGGAAACGACGCCGAAAAAGGGCAACGCGATGCTGTAGACCTCGGGGTGACCGAAAAACCAAAAGAGGTGCTGCCACAACATGGCACCGCCATATTGCGGATTGAAGATCTGGGCACCCATCATACGATCGGCAGTCATCCCGAAGAATGCGGCCGCCAGCACCGGGAACACCATGATGACCAGCAGTGAGGTCAGCAGCACGTTCCAGCAGAAGATGGGCATCCGTAACATCGTCATTCCTGGCGCCCGCATACAGACGATCGTGGTGATGAAGTTGACCGCGCCGAGGATGGTGCCGAACCCGGCCAAGGCCAACCCCATCACCCATAAGTCACCACCGAGCCCGGGGCTATGGACCGGCCCGGCGAGCGGCTGATAGGCGAACCACCCGAAGTCAGCCGCCCCGTTAGGCGTGAGGAGAGGAGGCCGCGATCAAGCCGCCGAAGAGGTAGAGCCAATACGAGAGCATGTTTAACGGGGAAACGCGACGTCTGGGGAGCCGAGCTGCGGAGGCATTACCGCATTGGCGAACCCCGCGAACAACTCGGCCCGGATCACCAGAGCCATGACGCCGCCGAGGATGAACCATACAAGAGATCACAAAATAGAGGCTGCCAATGACCTTATGGTCATTGGTCGTGATGACCCCGACGAATCGAGAGCCAAGGCCCCGCGATGTGCCAGCCGGACTGGGAATCGATCCGGTCTTCCTGGATGTCGCTCTGTCGATGATGGCCGTCAGCTCTCCCTGGGGTCCTCGCTGTGTCGGTCGGGCAGGTTAGTGATAATCGATTCGACATTCCGTCGGCGTCACGAAAGGAAGCAACTCGGGGGCACGGGCTCCTAGAGGGTTGGTGCGTTCGGCGATACGTTTCACCAGTCCTTCATGGACCGAGCAGACGACCTGCGGATCGTTCCTGGCTGCCTCGCGAAAGGGACAGCTGAGTAGGTCCATTCCGCTTTCGTCGGTGACAGGATCAAAACCAAGGCCGGTCAGTACCGTGACGAGCGCATCTGGGTTGTCCCCCTCGTCGAGGTTTACGGGCACAATCTGGTCCGCCCAGCGCCGGCCCGCCTCGATTGACCGGGCTCGACCGCGATCGCTGGCATCGTTGCCAAGTGCCTCGGCGAGGGCGCTGACGAGTTGGGTTTGTGCGCGAGCGTCGCTGCTTTCCTGTCCTGTCGCTGCATAGATCAGACGAGGGCGGCCCCGTTGCTTCTCGACGGCCGATTCGACGCGGACCAGACCCGCGCTCTCGAGATGCTCCAGGTGAAAGCGCACGGTCGTCACGTGCAGGCTCAAGTCGCGGGAGAGGGAGAGGGCATCACGCATGCCCTGGGAGGACAACAA
>JBBSKS010000281.1:0-2432 GCA_038256095.1 Actinomycetales bacterium
ACCATCGATGCGGCCAGAGCCAGCGGAATGACCGAATGGCAGATCCTGACCCAGGTCGAAATCCCCCTGGCGCTTCCGCTGATCATCGGCGGAGTCCGTGCGGGAACGCTGCAGATTGTCGCCACGGTGACCATCGCCTCGTATGCCGGATTGGGGGGTCTGGGGCGGATCATCACTTCGGGTATCGGTCTCAATGACTACAATCGAATACTCGGTGGGGCCCTGTTGGTCACGGCGCTGGCCCTTCTGATTGACGCAATTTTCGCCCTGGTGCAAAGCAAAACCGCTACCAAGGGCGTCACTGAAAAGAAAAGCAGCAAGCGTTCCGGCGTCCGCCGGGCGCTGCGACTACCCGCGCGTACCCACGCGTAATACGAAGGGACCTCGCCCAATGTTCACGAATCGACTGACCCGTAGGAGCGCCATCGCGCTCGCCTCCGGAGTCGCTCTGACCCTCACTGCCTGCGGCTCGGATGACCCCACCGCGGCCCCCGAAGCCGAATCCGGTGGCGGTGGAGCAGCATCCACCATCGTGGTGGGCTCGTTCGCCTTCCCCGAGAGCGAAATTCTCGGTGAGATCTACGCCCAGGCCCTAACCGCCAGCGGAATGGAGGTGGAGACCAAGTTCAACATCGGTCCCCGCCAGCAGACCATCCCAGCGTTGCAGGACGGCTCGATCAACCTGATTCCCGAATACAACGGGAACTTGTTGGCGTATTACAACACCGAATACACCGAGCGGACCCCTGAAGAGGTCGACGGTGCTCTCGAAGAGGCCATTGCGGGCGACAACCTTCGCGTGTTGGAGTCGGCTGAGGCGCAGGACAAAGACGCTTACGTGGTGACTCGAGAGAAGGCTGAGGCCAACGACCTGACCGAGATCGGCGACCTGAGCGCCCTCGAGCCCTTCACGCTCGGGGCCAGCCCCCAGTTCGCTGAGTTGGGCTACGGCCTGCCCGGTTTAGCTGATGTTTACGGCGTTACCGACGTGAAGTTCACTCCCATCGAAGACTTCGGTGGACCGGACACGGTCAAGGCGCTGCTTGATGATTCGGTCCAGGTTGCCGACATCTTCACCACGTCCCCGGCCATCGTGACCGAGGATCTTGTCGTCCTCGAAGACCCGGAAAACATGATCTCTTCGCAGAACGTCGTCCCGTTGGTGGCTGAGTCTGTGTACAGCGACGAGCTCGCCGAGGTGCTTAACAAGGTCTCGGCCGAGTTGACCACCGAAGACCTCATCGCCTTGCGCAACCGAGTCGAGGGTGACGAGAAAGCTTCGTCCGCCGATGCCGCAACCGATTGGTTGGCCGAGAAGGGCCTCAACTAGACACGCACGCCAAAACAACGGCCTGCGAAGTGAGCGCTAAAGCGCACACTTCGCAGGCCGTTGCTGTGTGCTCAGCTTGTCGGCCCGCCGACGATGCGCTCGGCGACGGCGCGTCGGTTCGTTGAGTCAGACACGCCAGCGTCGGTATGCAGAGCCCCGCGCACGACGTTGACCAGGGCTTCGCTCTCGGGGGGCTCGGAGGCGGCATCAACGACTTTCTCGATCGCGACCAACGCTTGGTACTGCTCGTGGGCGCTGCGTGCGTCGACCACTGCGGACGTAAGGGTCTTCGGGTCGGCCAACTCGGGGCGAGCTTGCATGATGGCGATCGCGGTCAGTCGGTCACCGTCACTACCCTCCCCGAAGAGGGCGCGGACGGTGTCAGCGGAGGTCGAGGCTTGGGCCAGTGCGCGCGTATGACTCATCAAAAGCTGCTGCATACCCGTCCGCTTTGGGCCCGGCTCCTGCGTCAGAAGGGTGTCAAGGCGGGTGGACACAGGCGCCGTGCCGTCCAACAGGATGCGCGCTGACTCCCGGAGGCGCTGCGCTTGATCGTGGTCACCGCGCGCATCTGCGGCCCCGGCTTGTTCGAGTTGCTTTGCGGCTTGGCGGGGAAGGGTGGCTTTGATCGGGCCGGCCTCCAAGGTCTGGATGCGATCGGCGAAGACCACTACGAGGATCAGGCCAGCGGAGGCCGCGACCATGGCGGCCGTGCCAATCTCGTTGTCCGTGGTGAAGACCGCGACGGCTCCGACCACAAACGACAGAGCGGCGAGTCCCAAGGTGGCGTATCGCAACCAGGCGGGGAAGAACGACGGTTGCGTCTCGGTCTCGCTGCCGTCAGCCATGGCCAAACTGTGACAGGCCGTGGCAGGCTAGTCCATTTTCGCAGACGTTCACGGCCCGTGCATTGCGCGCTCTGGCGCTCAAACAGCAGGCCATTCATGGGCGATTCACTGAGATCGGTGCCTACGATCGACCAATGACTGAACGCGGAGCCTGGCAGGACACATCGTTGCCGACGAAGGAACGCGTCGAGGCGCTGCTTGAGGCCATGACGTTGGCGGATCAGCTGGGGCAGCTCGGCAGTTTCTGGGCGCAC
>JBBSKS010000282.1:0-2408 GCA_038256095.1 Actinomycetales bacterium
GCGATTGTGGCCGCCGACTCGGCGCTGAGCCGCCACGTTCTCGATAGAGCCCTGCTTCAACACGAGGCAGAGCGGGTCGGCGCCGCGCCCGGTATTGCTGTGGCACGCTCCGTCGTTGGCCTGTGCCGAGAGGGGGTTCTTAGAGTTCGACGGCGCCATCAAATACGAGGGAGCGCAAGGTCGTCAGGCGCTGGTCAATGAGAAAGCTCGCGAGGATCGGATCCGTAGTCTGGGCTGGCACCTTGAGCGCATGGTGTGGCGAGACGTCGATAATCTGCCAGCACTTTGCCGCCGCATCGACCACCTCGTCCGCCGGTCCCGCTAACTCCCTTTCCGGTGTGCCGAATTTCTTGTCCTGTGCCGAGTTGCACGTCGGCACAAGGAAAGAAACTCGGCACACAGCGCAGTAGGTGAGGGGAACGGTCCGGAGCGCCGCTAGTCGACGAGCTCGGCGGCCGCGAGCCACGCGAGTTCGAGGGTTTCCTTCTCGGTATGCAGATCGCTCAGCTCAGCGCTGAGCCGCACCATCGCGGTGGCGTCAGTGGCGGCGGCGATCATCTTGTCGTGCAGCACACCCTCGCGGCGGGTCACCGTCGCCAGTTGGCGCTCGATGCGCTCCACCGTCTTGCGGGCCTCACGGGTCGCCGACGCAGAAGCGGGCGTCGCAGCAGGAGCGGCCGGCTTCGAGGTGGTCTTCGGGGCCGAGGTGCGCACAAAACCACCAGAGGTCATCGCTTTGCGCAGCTTCAAGTACTGCTCGACGCCGCCAGGCAGATCGCGCAGCGACCCATCCCCCAGCATGGCCATATGCCGATCGGTCATACGCTCCAGCAGGTACCGATCGTGCGAGATCACCAGCAACGTCCCGGCCCATCCGTCAAGCACATCCTCCATCGAGGTCAGCGTCTCGATGTCCAGATCATTGGTCGGCTCGTCGAGCATCAGCACGTTGGGCTCATCCATCAGCAAGCGCACAAACTGCAACCGGCGCCGCTCCCCACCCGACAAGTCAGAGACCCGCGACTGCTGCCGCCCACCGGTGAAGCCCAAGCGGGTCGCGAGTTGCGAGGCAGACACCTCTTTGCCGCCAATGGTGGTGAACGACCGCACCGACGTGATGGCATCGATCACGGTCATCCCCGCCACCTGCTGCAACTCATTCAGGTCTTGCGACAAACAGGCGATTTGCACGGTCTTACCGGTCTTGATTTTGCCGGCCTCGACAGCAATCACGGAGCGCAACACGGAAAACAGCGTGGACTTGCCGGCCCCGTTGACGCCGACGACGCCATACCTCTCGCCAGGCCCAATGCGCCACGTCACGTCGTCCAGGATCACCCGATCACCCAACGTCAAAGAGGCGTTGATCAGGTCAAAGACGTCTTTGCCGAGGCGAGTGGTCGCAAACCGCACCAATTCGACCTCGTTGCGAGCGGGCGGCTCAGCAGCGATGAGGTCTTCGGCGGCATCGATCCGGAACTTGGGCTTGCTGGTCCGCGCGGGCGGCCCCCGGCGCAGCCAAGCCAACTCCTTGCGGACCAACTGGACCCGACGCTCCTCGGTCACCGAAGCCACCCGGTCGCGCTCGGCCCGCGCAAGGATGTAGGCGGCATACCCGCCGTCGTAGGTATGAACCTCGGCGTTAGACACCTCCCACGTGCGCGTCGAAATCGCATCTAGGAACCACCGGTCGTGCGTCACGACCAGCAACGCTTTGTCGCCGCCACCGGCACGTGGACGGCGATCCGCGAGGTATGTCGCCAGCCACGCAACGCCTTCAACGTCGAGGTGGTTGGTGGGCTCGTCGAGCAACAACAAATCGGGGTCGGCGATCAGCACTCGAGCCAACGACAGTCGGCGCTTCTCGCCACCGGACATTGCCGCCACCGGGTTATCCCAGCCGCCGAAGTCGGTCGCGTCAAGGTCACCCAACAGGCCGGTGATGATCTCGCGGACCCGCGAATCACCCGCCCACTCGTGCTCGGCCAAGCCGTTCAACACCACGTCCGACACCACGGCGCCGTCGGGCATCTCGTCGGTCTGGATCAGCATGTCGACGCTCACGCCATTGCTGCGCACCACTCGACCAGAGTCAGGGGACTGCACACCAGCGAATACCCGAAGCAACGTGGACTTACCGCCACCATTGCGGCCTACGACACCGATCCGCTCCCCCGCGGAAATGCCCAGCGAGACGGCAGATAAAAGTTCTTGGATCCCCAGCATGAGGCTGGCGCGATCCAGTGCGACCAGAGGTGCCACTAGTGGTTGCCCATCCTTGATCCGCGTCCGCGTGCGTCGATCACGTGCGCACCAGGCACCGGGCCGGTCACCCGGACGATCTCCCCGCCAGGACCACGCGCGGCTAGGCCCATCGACAAATCGAGAGCCCCAGCATGTGAGCCAAC
>JBBSKS010000283.1:0-2232 GCA_038256095.1 Actinomycetales bacterium
CAAGTTGCGAGCGCTTGACGGGCTGGAAGGACGCACGACGGGCGAAGCCCGGATCGCCCTCATCCCCCTGGCTTCAGAATCTGTCCGCTTTCGCTCCACCATCCTCGAGGACCGGCGAGACGACACGACCTGAAAGGTTCCCATTCACCGATCCTCTCGAGGCGAACCGCGACTCGCGAACCTTCCGGGCAAAGTGGCGGCTAGTGGGTATCGCCGTTAGTTCGTCGGGGGTTGGGGAGCCAGGCGGTGGGGTCGCCGAGGTAGAGGCCGCAGGCGGTATCGAGGGCTTCCTCGGGAGTGCCTGAGGGCCAGCCGGTGGGGAGGATGGCTTGGTCGTAGTCGTCGTGGCTGGCGCGGTAGATCGCGAAGCCCCATTGGCTGGCTGATCCTGCGTAGCGCAGACGGAACAGTTTCAGCTCTTCGCCGTCGCTCAAGGTGGCGTCGATGTAGGCGAACCCGGCGCGATAGCGGGTGTGCAGTGTCTGGATCTGGGGCCACCGCTCGGCGGCACGGGCCAGGAGCTTTTGCCGTAGCGAGGTCTGGGTCGAGTCGGGGATCTTCGCCATGGTCCTCATCATCAGGCATGACCGATCGACCGACTTTGCTGCTCGTCGGCGTGGCGGCTTGGCTGCCACCTGCTGGGTGCGTCAGAAATGGATGTGACCCCAACCTGTGCTGACGTCGTCATCCTCACCGCCGAAGAACGACATGTCTTGACCCGCCGCGCGAACGCCACCCGTTGCCCACACCGCGATGTGCTGCGAGCTCGGATTGTGCTCGCTGCCGCCGACGGGGCCGCGAACGCCCAGATCGCCCGCGGTATCGGGGTGTGCGAGGACACCGCACGCCGCTGGCGCAACCGCTTCTGCGCTCAGCGTCTCGACGGGCTCAAGGACCGGCCACGGTCGGGACGGCCACGGGTGTTCACCCCAGTCGAGGTCGCTGAAGTCAAAGCACTGGCGTGCACACGGCCGGCCGACCACGGGCTACCGCTGACCAGGTGGTCGACCACCGAATTGAGGACGCACGCGGTCAGTACGGGGCTGGTGCGTCCGGTGTCGCCCTCGACGATCGGCCGGTGGTTGGCAGCCGATGCGATCAAACCTTGGCAACACCGGTCGTGGATCTTTCCCCGCGACCCCGACTTCGCGACCAAGGCAGGCCGGGTGCTGGACCTGTACCAACGACGCTTCAACGGCGTCGAGCTCGCCCCCGACGAATACGTGATCAGTGCTGATGAGAAATCTCAACTGCAAGCACTGCAACGTCGTCACCCCGAAACCCCGGCCAGGCCCGGACAGCCGCGGCGCGTGGAGTTCGAGTACCGCCGCGGCGGCACCCTGGCCTACTTTGCCGCCTACGACGTCCACCATCCACGCGTGCACGGGATGACCGCCCCCAAGACCGGGATCGTGCCGTTCACCGACCTCGTCGCCCAGGTGATGACACAGGAGCCCTACAAGTCGGCGAAACGCGTGTTCTGGGTCGTCGACAACGGTTCCTCCCATGCTGGGCAGGCCTCGATCGATCGGATGCGTGAGGCCTTCCCCAACGCGGTCCTGGTGCACCTGCCGGTGCACGCCTCGTGGCTCAACCAGGTCGAGATCTATTTCTCGATCCTGCAACGCAAAGCCATCACCACCGGCGACTTCGCCAACCTCGATGACCTGGCGCAACGGATCCTCGCCTTCCAAGACCGCTACAACGTGGCTGCCGAACCCTTCGGCTGGAAGTACACCCGCGACGACCTCAACCGCCACCTCGACCGCCTCAACAACGACGGCTCCCTCCGCACAGCCGCTTGACCCCCGACGAACTAACGGAAATGCCCACTAGGTCCTCGGGCTAGATGCTGGGGAGTCCGTACGGCGTAAGAGGAGCGGGCTCACGGCGGCGACCAGTCGCTCACGCGTGAAGCGGTCCGGTTGGTCGAGTGTGAGACGGCCGAGATGCTCGACGTTGACGAGCAGCAACTCGGCCAATACCTCGGTGTCCACCTCCGCGGAGTCGGCGCCGAGACCCTCGGTCAGTCGTTGGGCCATCTCGCCGCGCAGGAAGGCGCGGGTGCGTTCGATGCGTTCGGTGACCAGAGGAGGGGTGCCCCCGACGAGGCCGAGCACGGGCTGCCAGACCTCGGGTTCGCGGCGCACGAGGTCGAGGAAGTCGGCAAGTCGCTGGATCAGCCACGCCTCGAAGTCCCCAGCTTGTGAGGTGTCGCCGTCGGAGGTGTCC
>JBBSKS010000284.1:0-2229 GCA_038256095.1 Actinomycetales bacterium
CGCCGACCTCCACGCTGGTCAAGGTGCTGTCCGGCCCGATCTTCGCGCCTGCGCCGATGGTCGTTGCACCGAGCAGTTGAGTGCCCGGGAGGATGGTGGCGTCTTGGCCGATAGTGACGTCAGCGTCGATCCAGACGGTTGACGGGTCAGGGATGCTCACGCCCTGGCGCATCCAGTGCTCCACGAGCCGCGTGTTCATGACCCGTCCCAGCGCAGCGAGCTGCACCCGGTCGTTCACCCCCTCGGTCTGCAAGATGTCGCCCACCAGGTATGCCGACACCCGGCCCCCGTCACGGCGAGCGATGGCGAGCACGTCGGTCAGGTACTTCTCGCCTTGGGCGTTGTCGGTCGTGACCTCGACCAGCGCAGACCGCAGCACCGCCACGTCGAAGGCGTAGATGCCGGAGTTAATCTCACGGATGTCGACCACGTGCGCGTTTTCGCCCCCTGCCTGACGGGCAGCGAGCGCGTCCTTGAATTCCATGATGGCCGACACCTCCCCTGCGGCGTCGCGCACGATGCGACCGTATGAGGCCGGGTCGGGCAGCTCGGCCGTCATCACGGTGACCGCAGAGTTGGTCTCTTCGTGTTGCTTGGTCAGCGCGCTCAGCGTCTCGCCTGTCAGCAACGGCACATCGCCCATGGTGACCACGACAGTGCCTGACAGGTCTGCCGGCAGCGCATCGAGGCCACATTCACACGCGCGGCCGGTCCCCTTGACCTCGTCCTGGTCGGCAATCACCGCGCGCGGGTCGAGCTCCGCGACGTGCCCAGCCACCAGGTCACGTTGGTGGCGCACGACAACGCTCAGGTGTTCAGCCTCCACCTGGCGTGCGGCATACACCGCGTGGCCCAGGAGCGTGCGTCCGCCGATGGTGTGCAACACCTTCGGCGTCGCGGATTTCATGCGGGTGCCCTCACCCGCGGCAAGAATGATGACGGCGGCCGGTTGACTACTCACGGTGATTGACCCTACCGCCCGTTTTAGACCTCTGCGGCTCCCCGGGTAGGAATCGAACCTACGTCGCTTGTCCTGATTCAAAGTCAGGCGGGCCCTACCAGCAGACCAACCGGGGAACGTCCCGGCAAGCCGGGAAGCGAGACAACTCTAAGCCAGCGGACGGCGATGGCACAGCCGAGGACTCGCAGAGTTGGCATGATGGCAGATGTGAGCACCTCTTCGAACAAGATCAGCACCTCGTCTCGGCACCGGATGACCGGTGCGCAGCGGCGTGAGCAGCTGATCGCCATTGGGCGAAGGCTCTTTGCGGAGAAGGGCTTTGAGGGCACGACCGTCGAGGAAATTGCGGCCTCTGCTGAGGTGTCGAAGCCAGTGATTTACGAGCACTTCGGCGGCAAAGAGGGCCTGTATGCGGTGGTGGTGGACCGCGAGCTGCAGAAGTTGCTGGCGGCGATCACCGAGGCGTTGAGTGCCCCGTTGCACTCTCGGGCCCTTTTGGAGCGGGCAGCGCTGGCGCTGCTGGACTACATCGAGTCCTCCACCGACGGCTTCCGCATCTTGGTGCGCGACTCTCCGCCGGGTCAGTCCACCGGGTCGTTCGCGTCGCTGATTAGCGACGTTGCCTCGCAGGTCGAGCACATTTTAGCGGCCGAGTTCAAGCGGCAGGGGTTAGACCCGAAGACGGCGCCGCTCTACGCGCAGATGCTGGTCGGCATGGTGGCGATGCCCGGCGGCTGGTGGCTCGATTCTCGGCGGTTCAAGAAGCGAGATGTGGCCGCCCACCTGGTCAACTTGGCCTGGAACGGGCTGGCTGGCCTGGAGACCCAACCCGGGCTGCGCACCAAACCCACAGCCGACTAGCCACCCAGCCTGCCCGATCTCCGGTCGTGTGCCGAGTTTCTGGCGCTGCGCCGAATTGCTAGTCGGCACACGAAGAGACAATCGGCACACGGGCTTATCCACAGGCGTCATGTGAGCAAGGCCAACGTTGGCAGTCTGAGTCGATGGTCCTCTCACCTCACAGCCTGGTCGCAACCGAAGCGGGGCTGTTCACTCACGCCGAGGCCATTGCAGCCGGGCATAGCGACACGCAGCTGAGCAGATGGGTCAAAGACGGCTTGGTTCGGCGGGTGAGCCGAGGAGCTTTCGCTGTCGGCCCCGCCCCCGCATACGCCGAGGAATGCCTTCGTCAACGCGCAAAAGGGTTCGCGCTCGCGCATGGCAACCGGGTCGCCCTCAGCCACCACGCCGCGTTGGTACTTCACGGC
>JBBSKS010000285.1:0-2161 GCA_038256095.1 Actinomycetales bacterium
ACGGTGGGCGCGTGGCTTCTGGAGGGCGTGGTGCTACTGGCCGTGGCGACCTCTGCGGGGCTGGAGATCAGTTTTGCGCAGGCCGCCGGGGTCACCGCGATCACGGTGTTTGCACAGGTGGTGGCGGTTACGCCCGGTGGCTTCGGGACGTATGAGGCGGCCGGGACGGCGGCGCTGGTGGCGCTGGGTTTTGACGCCGGCCAAGCCTTCGCGGTGGTGCTTCTCACGCATGGAGTCAAGACGGCATACAGCCTGGTCACCGGCGGTGTTGCGCTCTTTGCTCCCGCGCCGGGCTATTGGGGTCGGTGGCGGCTGCCGCGCACGCTCCCGGCGCGGCCGACTCTTGTGGGCAGCGCCACTGACGCCCCAATCGTGGTGTTTATGCCGGCGCACAACGAGGAAGACGTCATCGCCTCGGTCATCGCCCGGATCCCCGTGAGCGCCCACGGTCACCGGGTCGAAGTGCTGGTCATCGATGACGGATCGACCGACGCCACTGCTGTTGTGGCGAAGGCGGCGGGGGCAACGGTCATCACAGTCAGCCCGAACCAAGGTCTAGGGGCTGCCGTGCGCCGCGGTATCACCGAAGCCGCCGCGCTCCGCCCTGTTGCCGCGGTCTACATCGATGCCGACGGCGAATATCCGGCAGAGCAAATCCCGGACGTCGTGGCGCCGATTGTAAGTGGTGCTGCCGATTACGTCATCGGTAGTCGTTTCGCCGGGACCATCGAGACTATGCGACCCCATCGGCGGGTGGGCAATCTGGTGCTCACCCGCTGGGTGCGTTGGATGACTCGTCGACCTGATCTCACCGATGGGCAGTCCGGATTCCGGACGTTCTCACCCGCCGCCCTGCGAGAAGCCGAGATCGTGCACGACTACAACTACGCCCAAGTGCTCACCCTCGACCTGCTGGCCAAGGGCTTTGTGTATGCCGAGGTGCCCATCAGCTACCGATTCCGGACCACAGGCAGTTCGTTTGTGTCGCTCGGCCAATACCTGCGCAAGGTCATCCCGGCGGTCCACCGCGAGCTGAACTAGCCCCGAGGCAACCACTTTCTTGACAATAAGGTGGTGGACAACCCCACCAGGCAGCGGCCGCATCAGCCGAGAATCGACGACTCGACGCGAAGATTCGCAGGCCCCCGATTCAGCACGGACGACCACCGTCGAGCGTGCGATCGACGGCGGCGTGTTCACCGCGACAAACGCCCATGGTGAAACTAGGCCGAATCAGAGCGCTTGGCATCGACACCCCCGAAAACGCCCGGGACGGCAACGCGGCCGAATGCTTAGCCATCGAGGCCACGGAAGTTGTCGACGTTGACGGAACAGGCTTTTCGTAAGTACCGCTCACCGATCCGTGATCGGGCAACCGCAACGCGCCTCGCGCCCGAGGTGAGAGGCTCCGCAGACCAGCTCGAGCGAGGCGGTGGAGCATCGGGCGTACCCAACAAGTAGCGCGCCCATAGCGCACCTCCAAAGGTGGGCCCGGTCAGACCACGATGTGGGGCCGACTCGAGCATCGGGCAGCGCCCGACACCACTATCAAGCCCGCACCGCTCACCACAGGCAAGGGCGGACAATCAGCCGCAACAGGATCGCCGTGTGGGACCCCGTGAGTCTTAAGGTGTGCAGGTGAACTTAGACCCTGATGTGTTGCTGGACCGGTTGTATGTCTTGTTGACCGTGGTGGCGTTGTTGAGCGTGGCCTTATTCTCCCGGGCGCGGCGACCGTTTCGGGGCAGACTGAGCCTATGAAGTCCTTCGACCGTGTTGTCATCATTTACAACCCGCAGAGCACCGGCAATGCCCCCCAATTGGCTGAGGAGCTACGCGACGATTTGGCTGATCAGCTACCAGAGTTGTCGGTGGTGATGTCCCCAACCCAGCACGAGGGGCACGGTCGAGAACTTGCTGAGGCAGCCGCAGCAGATGGTCGACCGTTGGTCGTGTCGGTAAGCGGTGACGGTGGTTACAACGAAGTCGTGGGCGGGCTCATGCGCGCAGGCAACGATTCTGCTGTTGCTGCGGTGTTAGCTGCCGGCAACGCCAATGATCACCGCCGCACCACTGCCGATCACGACCTGGTGGGCGCGATCGTGTCTGGCGAGGTGCACCGGATCGACCTTCTGCGGCTGACCATCGGCAAAGGGGCAGA
>JBBSKS010000286.1:0-2089 GCA_038256095.1 Actinomycetales bacterium
CCTGGAAGCCTGCCGTGGCCAGCGAACGTCCGGACCGTTGGTGCTGCGGCCCGCCTTCAAGAAGCCGGTTGATCGACGCGACGTCTACCGCATGGTCGCCCGGATCGCGAAAACCGCACGCATCCCGCGACACATCAGCCCCACTCACTGCGGCACGCCGCGATCACCAAGGCTCTCGACGGCGGCGTCCCACTGCGCGACGCCCAAATCCTCGCCCGACACGGCGTCCACTTTCTCACCGCATACGACGCCGGGGTATAAAGGGCCAGACCACACCAGCGTCGATAGCGCCCACTAGGACGGACTTACACGAGTGATGCAGTTGGCGTCTTTGGTGCCTACACCGACAGCTTGTTGACGGTCTTGGTCACCCTTTCGCCTTCGTTGTGCAGGAACACGATCTCGCCGAACTCGACGTAGGACCAGCCGTCGGTGTCGTCGGTCAGGGCCTCGGAGGCGAAAATGGCGCCTGTCGCCTCTTCCTCATCGCATGTCTCGAAGCCGTAGGTCGTCTCGTCCTTGTCGAAGTTGCGACCCATCAAGAGGTACATCGGCTCCAAGAGCATCGAGAGGTCGAAGTCGGCCGTGCCCGGACCGGACTCGCGCAGCTCTTTCCAGTCGCCGGTCGGATTCGTCTCGCCGTGGAGTCCGAGACCGGCGTTGACCCCGATGATGCGGTTCCTGGATACCAGAGCCATCTTCAGCTTGGTCAGGCCCGGAAGGTCGAGATCCTCCATCGCTGCAGCGATCAGCCGAACCATCTCTTCGACCGCACGCTGGACGTCCTCATTGCTGTCGCCCTCGAGCAGTGAGAGCAGGAGCACGTAGAGGAACTCCGTGTCCGTCGTGCCCCGCATCTGCTCCAGGTAGGTGTCTTTGCAGTGCGCCAAGAGCTCCCGCTGCAGGAGCTGCCAGTTCGGCAGGTAGCCGTTCTGAGCGACGATCCAGGAGGTCCCGGTGAACGAGAAGGGGTGGCAGTTCTCGTCGGCCAGCACGACCTTCGCGTCGTAGGCGGCGGCCCGAACGTGGGCAAGCATCGTGCTGGCGCGCAGGCTCGGGACGATGCCCTCGAGGTTGTCGTCGTAGAAGGCGGCCATGGGTCGGCGGTAGATGAAGGGATCCTCCGGGTAGAGAAGGTGCTCGCTCCAGGCGCCGAACCCCCACCCGGCCAGCTGGAGCTCTGGGTGGCTTTCAGGATCGAGAGCTTGGTTGACCAGGCTGTTCGTCGGCTTGAGGAGCAGATTCTCCAGCGGGGTCTCCGGCCCGATGAACGCGAGCACTCGGCACATAGGGTTCCTCCATTGACGGTCGCTTGGTGGTGACTGTCGACAGCCTATGGCCCGGGCAGCGTTCTCGGCCCAGCCCCCGCTGGCAGCACCGCCCACCTGCGTCAATCCGTAGCCGCGATTGAAGCCCGCTGCTCGCTTCTGGCGTGGAAGGGACGAGTGGTTCGCGGTCGTGAGTCGTCTCGATCAACTAAAGGTCTATGAGACGTCAGCGTTCGGTCTCGGTGTTTCCTTGGGTCCGTGCTGGTGTGACTTTTGGCGAAACGTGGCGAGTAGTGAGCAGTTTCTGACCGTCTGGGCGAATATCACCCGTTGGTGAGACATGCCGGTACAGGGTCTGCAGGGTCACCCCTAGCTCGGCGCACAACTCGCCGACCTTGGTGTCGGGTTGGCCCATCGAGGCGGCGGCGAGCCTGACCTCGGCGGGGGTCATCTTGTACGGGCGTCCGCCCTTGCGGCCACGGCACGCGCAGAGGCCAAACCGGCAGTAGTGCACTCGGAAATCAGGGCCCTCTCGTACTCAGACAGGGCGGCGAAGATCCCGAAGGCCAGTTTGTCCGCCGGGTTGGTGGTGTCGATCGCGGCGCCCTGTCCGCTTCCACTCGCTCCTTGTAAACAGGCCAGGGGTATGCCTCGGGGGACCTGAGAGAATGGACGTATGAAAGCCTTAATCATCGTCTTGCTTGTTGTCTGGCTTGTGCTCGCCGTCCTGGGAGTTGTCCTGGAGGGTCTCCTCTGGCTTCTATTCATCGCAGTTTTCGCCTTGGTTGCCACGGCCACCTGGGGATGGTTGCGGCTGCGCG
>JBBSKS010000287.1:0-2072 GCA_038256095.1 Actinomycetales bacterium
GCCGGGTCGATGACCAATCAGTTGGCCTTGACCAAGGGCAGCCCGCTCGGCGACGCCGTCTTCGGCATCGACACCACCTTCGCCTCCCGTGCCTTCGACGAGGGAATCCTCGCGGCCTACACCCCGGCCAACCCTCCCCCCGGGGTCGACGAGCACGCACTGGACGGCGAGCTGGCGGCATACCTCACGCCCATCGACGTTGGTGATGTCTGCGTCAACATCGACACCACCTGGTTTGCCGACAAGGGCCTGGCTGAACCGGAAACGCTCAAGGACCTGACTAAGCCTGAATATTCGGGCCTGATGGTCACGCCGGGGGCGAGCACCTCCAGCCCGGGCCTGGCCTTCCTGATGGCGACCATTGCCGAGTTCGGCGACGGTGAAGGCTCGGCCGATCAGGGGTGGCAGGGGTACTGGAACGACCTCGTCGCTAACGATGTGCTGGTCACCGCCGGGTGGGAGGACGCCTACCTGGTCGACTTCACTGCGGGCGGTGGCGCAGGGGAGCGGCCGATCGTGGTCTCCTACGCCTCATCCCCGCCGTTCACCATCCCCGAAGGCGGCACCGAGCCGACCACTCGCGCCCTGATGGACACGTGTTTCAACCAGGTCGAATACGCGGGCGTCATCGAGGGTGCCGCGAACCCCGAGGGCGGCCAAGCAGCCGTCGACTTCCTCCTGAGCGACACCGTGCAGGAGGCCCTGCCGGAGTCGATGTACGTCTTCCCGGTCTCGGAGCAGGTCGAGTTGCCTCCGGAGTGGGCGAAGTTCGCGCAGGTCGCGGAGGACCCCTACGACCTTCCGGCCGCGGACATTGAAGCGAATCGGCTCGACTGGACCACCCAGTGGGCCGATATCGCCCTTCGATGAGCCCACGCCTGCCGCGGATCGCGGTTGCGGCGGCGGCCTGCATACCCCTGGCGTTCGTGGCCGTCTTCTTCATGCTGCCGCTGGGCGGGATGATCAGTCGGGGCTTCTTCTCAGCCGGCGCGGGGCTTGACCTCTCGGGCATCCCCGAGGTGCTGGGCCGCGCGCGAACGGTGCGGGTGGCGACCTTCACCATCGCAATGGCCGCCGCCGGGACGGTCTTGTCCATCTGTGTAGGCCTGCCGGTCGCGTTCGTGCTCTACCGGCTACGTTTCCCCGGTCGCGGCGTGGCCCGGGCCATCGTGATGGTGCCGTTCGTGCTGCCGACCGTGGTGGTGGGTGTGATGTTCCGCGCGCTCTTGGGCGCGAGTGGTCCCGCCGGATTCCTGGGTTTGGACGGGACGTGGGTCGCCATCCTGCTCGCGTTCGTCTTCTTCAACACCGCCGTCGTGGTCGCCACCGTCGGCAGCACCTGGGCGGGCATGGATCACCGCGCCCAAGAAGCGGCAGCCGCGTTGGGCGCCACCCCCGCTCAGGTATGGCGCACGGTCACCTTTCCGGCGTTGATCCCGGCGATCGTGTCGGCGGGGTGCGTGGTCTTCCTCTTTTGTTCGACCGCGTTTGGGGTGGTGCTCACGTTGGGTGGGCTGCGCTACGGCACCATCGAGACGGAGATTTACTTCTTGACCACCCAATTCTTCGATCTGCGGGGTGCTGCAGTGCTGTCGCTGCTGCAGGTCGTGGTCGTGGTGGCCTTGCTGGCTGCTGCCGCTCGGGCCAGGGCAGCGGGGGAGCAAGTGCTCGTCGCCAACCGCACCGGGCCGCGCTCGCCGCGTCGCAGCGATGCGCCTGTGCTGGCGCTGACGGGAGTTGTCGTGTTGGCGATCTTGATGCCGCTTGGGGCGTTGCTATTGCGCAGCGTTCGCGGGTCGGGCGGGTGGACGCTGCAGAACTTTGCCTTGCTGAACGACCCGTCGGCGAGCCCGGCGCTGCGGGTGAGCGTGACCGAAGCCATCGTTAACTCCCTGCGCACGGCAGTGGACGCGACAGTGTTGGCGATGGTATTGGGCATCATCGTCTCGATTGTGGTGACCCGGCGCCCGCACAAACAGGCCGAGCGCCGGGCACTCGCGGGGGTCGATGCGTTGTTCATGCTGCCGCTGGGGGTGTCTGCGGTGACGATCGGCTTCGGCTTCTTGATCACC
>JBBSKS010000288.1:0-2031 GCA_038256095.1 Actinomycetales bacterium
CAAGAACGGCTTCGTGCCCGAGGCGGTGCTGGAGCGGCTCTACGCGCTGACCCCGATGCAGGAATCGTTCGGCATCAACAACGTGGCGCTTGTCGAGGGCCAGCCGCGCACGATGGGGCTGCGCGAACTGCTAAAGGTCTATGTCGACTTCAGGGTGGACGTGGTGCGTCGGCGCACCTCCTATCGTCTGCGACGCAGGGAAGACCGCTTGCACCTGGTCAGCGGTTTGCTCATCGCGATAGCTGACATCGACGAAGTCATTCAGGTCATCCGCACCAGCGACGACTCGGCCACCGCCAAAGAGCGGTTGATCTCGATCTTCGACCTCTCCGACGCCCAGGCGACCTACATCTTGGACCTGCAACTGCGCCGTTTGACGAAGTTCTCGCGGATCGAGTTGGAGACCGAGCGCGAAGACCTCGAGCGCGACATCGCCGCCTTGCGTGCGCTCTTGGACGACGAGACGTTGCTGCTGCAGACGGTCTCAGATGAACTCGCTGCGGTGGCCCGTGAGCACGGAACGACGCGGCGCACTGTGCTGCTGGAGTCCACTGGCGCCACCGTCAGCCCCGCCGCGGGGGCCAAGGGCAGGGCCTCGATGGAGGTGCCTGACGATCCGTGTCGGGTGCTGCTGTCGAGCACCGGATTGCTGGCGCGCACCAGCACCGATGAGCCACTGGGGGCGGGTGGGTCGCGCAGCAAGCACGATGTGTTGGTCTCTGCGGTCTCGGCGACCGCACGAGGCACGATTGGGTTGGTGACTTCTACCGGGCGCGTGCACAGCCTGTCGGTGGTCGAGTTGCCGAGCCTCCCGCCGACCAACGAGTCCCCGAGCCTGTCCGGTGGAGCCCCGCTGGCTGCGTTCTTAGACCTTGCCGTCAACGAACAACCGCTCGCTTTGTGCTCCCTCAGTGGGCCAGCGATGAAGCATGGATTGGCGCTCGGCACCGCCCAAGGCGTGGTCAAGCGGGTCAACCCGGACTATCCGACCAAGGATGTCTTCGAGATCATCGGCCTCAAAGACGGCGACACGCTCGTCGGGGCGGTCGAGTTAGTAACCGGGAACGAGCAGCTGACCTTCGTCAGTAGCGACGGCAACCTCCTGACGTATGCCGCGAGCCTGGTCCGGCCGCAGGGTCGCGCCGGAGGGGGCATGGCGGGGATGAAGCTCAGCGCCCGAGCTCAGGTCATCGGGTTCTCCGCGGTCGAGCCCAGTGCGGACAATGTGGTCGTGACCCTGTCTGGGGCTTCGGGTGCGTTGCCGGGCACCGAGAGCGGCTCGGTCAAGGTCACCGAATTCTTCGAGTATCCGAGCAAAGGCCGCGCTACCGCCGGGGTCCGTTGTCACCGCTTCTTGCGCGGCGAAGACTCGTTGCTGCTGGGCTGGGTGGGTGCCGCTCCGGCGAAGGCCGCGTCAGCCAACGGCGTGCCCGTGGATCTGCCGCCGGCGCTCGGCAAACGCGACGGATCGGGCATTGCGAGCGCCGCGCCCATTGCCGCTGTGGCGGCTGGATCTAGCGACTGATCAGGCCTTTTTGGAGGTCTTCGTATAGTCGTGGCCCATCTTGAGCAACCACAATCCCATTGCCACTACGGCGGCCGATGCCCAAAACCAGACCCCGCTGGGTCCGATGATGGTGGCCATCGTGCGGATGACGGTGAGAGCGATGGCCCCGGCGAGCGCAGTCGCGATCCAGACGCGGTTCCGCTGAGGCGGTCGGCCCCAGAATCGGATGCTGACGAGCATGATGAGGGCGACCACCACGGACAGGAGCATGACAATGATCATCGAAAGAGAATCTACCTTGCACAGACCGTTCCTCGGCATGGCGACAAAGGACACGGCTTGACCACCGCCACTTCCCTAGGCCGGGCGATCCGCGACGATCAGGGCGCGCGACTGGAATTTCAGCGCACCTTCAGGCAGTCTCCACATCAGGTATAGGCGGAGCTCACCGAGCCGGACCTTCTCGCGCGTTGGATCGGCACCATCACTGGCGACCCTGGCTCCGGGGTGGTGCAGTTGACCGA
>JBBSKS010000289.1:0-1927 GCA_038256095.1 Actinomycetales bacterium
CCGCTGGCGCCGACCGCACTGGACCGTTGCTTAGTGCTCATGACAGGCTCACATCTTCGTCAGGGACCAGCATTCTTTGTATCCAGGTCACGAGGAGAACGATCAGGAGAAGCACGACGGCCATAGCGGAGGCGAGGCCGACCTTGTTGTCTTGGAAGGCGAGCTTCACCGTTTGTATGACGAAGGTCGTGGAGCCGTTGGCTCCGTCGGTCATGATGCTCGGCGCAATGAGGTAGCGGAATTGGTGCCACCGGTTCGCGCCGTCGATCTCGGCGGCTTCGTAGATGTCGCTTGATATGGACTGAATGGCTCCGAGGAAGAAAATGAAGTTCAGCCCCCTACCGATACGAATGAGGAGTTGCCCGAATGAGTAGTCCCAAGCCCAGCGCCGAATCATCGACCTGGCGACATTGTGGTGACCACCTCCAATGGTTGCGAGAGCAGTCGGCTTTGCAGTTGCGATTCGGACGCACCTTTCCCCACCCGGCGGGCGGCGCGGCCTACCTCGACGACCACGGCGAGCCGGACCTGTCGCAACCGGTGCACACCTGGGTGACTGCGCGGATGCTGCACGTCTACAGCCTGGGCACGCTGGCAGGGATCCCCGGGTGCGCCCCCTTGGCCCAACACGCGCTGAACGGTTTGACCGGCCCGCAGGCGGATCCTGAAAACGGCGGCTGGGTCAACTCTCGCGGCCCGGGCGATGAGCTCGATGACTCTAAGACGGCATACACCCACGCCTTCGTGGTGTTCGCTTCGGCCAGCGCCGTCGAGGCCGGCCTCCCTGGCGCACAGGCGCTCCTTGACGAGGCACTGTCCACCCTGGACGAGCGCTTCTGGGAGGCCGACGCCGGCATGCACCGTGACTCCTCGACCGCCGACTGGTCGACGTTTAGTAACTATCGCGGGGTCAACGCCAACATGCACTCGGTCGAAGCGTTGCTCAGCGCCGCCGACGCCACCGGGGATAGTCGATGGCGCGACCGGGCCCGCGAGATCACGACCAACTTGTTGGGGTGGGCGCGCGCCGGGGACTGGCGCATTCCCGAGCACTTCGATGCGTCGTGGACGCCGCTGCCCGAGCACCACCGCGATCAGCCCGACCACCCGTTCGAGCCGTTCGGGGCCACCGTCGGCCACGGCTTGGAATGGGCCCGGCTCGCGGTCCAGGTCGCAGCCGCGACCGACGCCAACCCCGCTGGCGAACTCATCGAGGGTGCCATCGCGCTGTTTGACCGGGCCAGGATCGACGGCTGGGCCGTGGACGGTAAGGACGGCTTCGTCTACACCACCGACTGGTCCGGCCAACCAGTCGTGCGCCGTCGTATGCACTGGGTGCTCTGTGAGGCGATTGCGGCGGCCGCGGCCTTGGCGCAGGCCACGGGTAATGCGCAGTACGAACACTGGTATCGGATGTGGTGGGACCACGCGGCCCAGCTCTACATCGCCGATAACGGGTCGTGGCAGCACGAGTTCGACGAAGACAACGTGCCCTCTAGCGCGGTGTGGCCCGGTCGGCCCGACCTGTACCACTCGTTCCACACCACCGTTTTGCCCCGGCTCCCGCTGGCCCCGATGGCTGCCACGGCTATCAAGCACGGCTTGTTGAGCTAGCCGAACCCACGCCACCTTGAAACACGACTTCTAGGAGTTCACGTGAGCGAGCAGCATACGACCGCAATTCAGGGGTGGGATGAGCCGGTATGCGGGATGACCTGGGGATTCACCGGGGTCCGCGGCACGTGACGACCCGCGAAGCGCCTTCGCTGACCGACGACGAGCTTCGCTTCGCGGTCCGGAAGGCGCAAACCCAAGAACTCAAGGTCTGCCTCTCACCGCGAATACGTCGTCCACCACGCGCGCCTCGCATAAGAACTGGATGTCGACCTGTTCTGCATCGGGTGCGAGATGGTGCGGGCCGACCCGC
>JBBSKS010000290.1:0-1913 GCA_038256095.1 Actinomycetales bacterium
ATATCCGCGAGCACAAGATGGCCCTGGTGTGGGTGGCGCTGGCCTCACTGTTAGCCACCATCTTCGCGGTGATCCAGCCGCTGATGCTGCAGCAACTGGTCAACTCGGTCGGCGAGGGCGAGGCCATCGGCGGGTTCTTGTGGCTGCTCGTTGGGGTCACGCTGGGGCAAGCCCTCTTTCAGGGGTTGCAGACGTTCCTGTTGCAAAGCACCGCTGAGCGTGTGGTTCTGGGAGTGCGTCGCAGCGTCATCAAGAGCCTGCTCTCACTGCCCATCAAGGTGTTCGACGCGCGACGGGTGGGCGACCTGATGTCGCGTGTCGGGGCCGACACGACGCTGCTGCGGACGGTGGTGACTTCGGGAATCTTCGACATCGTCTCGTCGGTGCTGATGTTTGTCGCAGCGGTGGTCTTGATGATCTGGATCGACCCATTGCTCTTCGGGCTGACGCTCGCCACCGTGCTCATCGGAGTCGCGGTGGCCTTCATCTTGGGCACCCAAGTCCGGCACGCCAGCAAAGCGGCTCAGGAGGCAGTCGGC
Source organism: Actinomycetales bacterium (assembly GCA_038256095.1). Taxonomy (GTDB): domain Bacteria; phylum Actinomycetota; class Actinomycetes; order Actinomycetales; family Dermatophilaceae; genus Ornithinicoccus. The sequence goes on from JBBSKS010000290.1 coordinate 540, forward strand.
GCAATGTCAGCCTCAGTCGAGCGGTCACTGTCGGGCATCCGCACGGTGAAGGCCGCAATGGCTGAATCCCGCGAGGGCGAACTCATCGACAAAGACGCACGGTCGGCATACAACGCGGGGATTCGTCTCGCGAAGCTGTCGGCAATCATCGAGCCAGTCATGTCGATCTGTCTGCAGGGGGCCTTCTTGATGGTGCTTGCCGTCGGGGGGATTCGGGTCGCGAATGGCTCCATGCAACTCGGCGACTTGATGGCCTTCATCCTCTACCTGTTCTTGCTCGTCCTGCCGATTGGCACGGCGGTGGGGGCCTTCGTGCAGATCCAGTCTGGGCTCGCGGCGTTGGACCGCATCCAAGAGATCGTGCGGTTGGACCCTGAGACTGCCGATGAGGTGGACCTGGTTGAGGCTCCCCTTCCCTCGATCGACTCCCCCGCGGTCGCGTTCGTCGATGTGTCGTTTACCTACCCAGACGACGCAGACGACACAGCGCGCGCGGGAGCAAGAGCGGTGCTTAGGGGCGTCAGTTTCACGGTCGCTCGCGGCAGCCGCACCGCGATCGTGGGCCCATCAGGGTCAGGAAAGTCCACGAGTTTGGCGTTGATGGAGCGGTTTTACGAGCCCACCTCGGGCTCGATCAGCCTGCTTGGTATGCCGCTTCACGCCCAGCCGCGCAGCCGCGTGCGCGCGCACCTCGGCTTGATCGAGCAGGATGCACCCATCCTGAGCGGCACCTTGGCCGACAACCTCCGACTGGCCGCGCCCGAAGCCCCCGACGACGCCCTGCTGGCGGCGCTCGAAGCCGTTGGCCTTTCCGAGATCGCCACTCGCGATGAGGCCGGCCTTGACCTAGACCTCGGCGAGCGCGGCACCAAACTCTCCGGCGGCCAACGGCAACGGTTGGCGTGGGCCCGCACGATGCTGGCCGATAGGGACGTGTTGCTGATGGATGAGCCCACGTCGTCGGTGGATTCACGCACCGAGCACCTGCTGCAAGACACCCTTGATGCTCTCGCCCGCGACCGCACCCTGGTGGTCGTGGCCCACCGGCTCTCAACCATCAAAGACTTCGATCAGATCGTCGTGCTGGAGCACGGCGAGGTCGTGGCCATCGGCACCCACGCCGAGCTCATCGAGGCCGAAGGCGTCTACACGGAGATGGCACAACGACAGGGGCTGGTCCCGGGCAGCACTCAGGCCCCGACCGAAAAGATCGAGGCCTGAACGTCAACACGTGGTGGCAGGTGCAGGATTCGAACCTGCGTAGGCTACGCCGGCGGATTTACAGTCCGCTTCCATTGGCCGCTCGGACAACCTGCCGCGCTGAACGGATGAAACAATAACAGTCACCACGGGGGTCAGTGCCAATCGAGCCCC
>JBBSKS010000291.1:0-1803 GCA_038256095.1 Actinomycetales bacterium
CCGCTACATCGGAAACAGCGTCCTTTCGTCCAGTTCGGTCTCCAACGGTTCGCAGGCACCCAGCGCCTCGACGGCTTCCGGCACGGTCACCCGCTACGTGACCGCAGACACCCGGGCCTACGTACGCTCGGGCCCCAGCTATGACAACGCAGTCACCGACAAGGTCGATCGCGGCACCGCCGTGACCGGTGAATGGCACAACGGCTGGCTCAAGATCGGTGAAGGCCAGTTCATCGGCAACACCATGCTCTCCACAAGCTCGAACTGACCACCGTGCACTGATCAAGGCGAGAGGACGCCTGGCTGACCATAACGGTCAGCCAGGCGTTCTTCGTTTGATCGTCGGTTTGCCGGAACCTGGCTCGTGGTTCGATAGGCCAGTGAACATCGCTGATGAGAAGTACGTTTCCTTCACCACCTTCCGCCGCAATGGCGGGGCTGTGGCTACTCCGGTCTGGATTGCTCCGGTGGGAGATGGGCGCGCAGGCTTCACCACCAGCGCGACTTCGGGGAAGGCCAAGCGTCTTGCGCACACGTCGAAGGTGTTGCTCCAACCGTGCAATCAGCGCGGCGTGGTCCTTGATGGCAGCGCAGAGATTGCGGCCACGGCGCGCATGGTGACCGAGCCAGACCCCGAATTCGGCATGATCCGGGCAGCGGTCAAGGCAAAGTATGGCGTTGCGTTCATCCTGATTTCCACAGCAGGCAAGATCAGCCAAGCCCTGCGCCGCAGCAAAGGAACTAGCCCCAACGGGGCCGTTGTTATTGAACTCGCGGTCTAGAAACTCGCTCATCATCTGCGGTGTAAGTGAGGCCAGCCTGCGCTTGCTAGTGAGTGTCGGCATACGGGCTTAATCTGTGCGACGTGCCCACCGACAATGCCACTCCCGCTGACCGTCGTCGGTGGCGTCGCCACCTCGCCGACGAACGAGCGACGGCCAAAGCGATGCTTGTCTTGGCCGAGACCGTCAGGACCGACGATGAGCGGGCCATCCTGATTGAGTTAGCTGCCGAGGAGTCGGCGCACGCCGAACACTGGGGTGACCTTCTCGGGTCATCCGCGACTCCGGCGCCGGGTCCGAGGCTGCGCTATCGGGCGGTGACGGCACTGTCCAAGCACGGCGACGGGGTGTGGGGCTCGATCCTGCTGCAGCGCATGGAAGACGCCTCGACCTATGGGCAGGACCGCGACGCCACACCGCAGATGGCCGCCGACGAAGCAGTGCATACTGAAGTGTTGCGCGGCCTGGCGGCGCGCGGCCGAGAGAGCCTGTCGGGGAACTTCCGGGCTGCCGTCTTTGGTGCCAACGATGGGTTGGTCTCCAATCTGGCGCTGGTGGCGGCGATGAGCGCGACCGGCGTGTCCAACGGGGTGGTGCTCGCGGCAGGCGTGGCGGGATTGTTGGCGGGTGCCCTCTCGATGGCGGCCGGTGAATACATCTCGGTCCGCTCGGCCCGAGAACTGCTCGTGGCCTCCGGCCCCGGGGCTGACTCGGCCACGGCCATCGCTTCTGGGGACGTGTCGGCGGCCAACGTTTCGTTGATCTACCGCGCGCGGGGTATGAGCGCCAGCGAAGCGGCCGCAGCGACCCAAGAGACAGTCGAGTCGGGGGCTGCTCCGGTCGCCCCATCGGCGAGCAATCACCACGTGGTGGGTCAGGCGTGGGGGGCGGCCTCTTCGAGCTTCTGCTTCTTCGCCAGCGGCGCCCTCATCCCTATCGTGCCGTACCTCTTTGGCCTGTCCGGGGCAGCAGCACTCTTCACGGCCATTGCGCTCGTTGGCCTCGCGTTGGTGACGACCGG
>JBBSKS010000292.1:0-1614 GCA_038256095.1 Actinomycetales bacterium
GAAGACGTCAAAACGTTGCCCGAGGCGTTCGAAATCGTCTGCGAAGCCACCGACATGGTCGCGGTCCGCACGGCTCTGCAGGAGGCGGGGATGGATTATGACTCTGCGGACGTCTCGTTTCTGCCCAGTGTCGAGGTGCCCCTGGATGCTGAGGGCGCGCGCAAGATGATCCGCGTCGTGGACGCCTTAGAAGACTGCGACGACGTGCAAAACGTCTACACCAACGCGGACATCCCTGATGACGTCATGGCGATCCTAGAAGAAGACGACTAATAGCGCTGCGGCTGGCCAACGTCACTCTGGACTGTGCGGACCCCAGGCCGGTGGCCGAGTTCTGGTCCCAGGCTTTCGGCATACCGATTGATGATGGTGCGAGCGAGATTTCCGACCACGACGAATTCGGCCACAGTTGGACGCAGATGACCGACCCGGTCGGCAACGAATTCTGCATTTCCTGACGTTCGGCGGCCCACCGCCGGACTTCGTGGCATACCCCGGCGAGTCGGCCCTCTGGATCGGCTCGCTTCGCGTAACGTCGATGGACGAACAAGTGTTCGCATGCCGCCTCTTCAGTGGGCGGCTGTGAGGCTCACACCGTCCACAACCGTAGGAGGCGTCGATGCGAGTGCTCGGGGTCGACCCAGGATTGACGCGGTGCGGGTTGGGTGTGGTCGAAGGAGTCCGGGGCCGGCCCTTGCGGATGGTGGCGGTTGGGGTCATTCGCACCCCGGTCACCGACGCGCCGGAACAGCGTCTGCTGACCTTGCAGACCGAGATCGACCAGTGGCTTCACGACTACCGACCCGATGCGGTCGCAGTCGAGCGGGTCTTCGCCAAAGCGAATATTAAGGGGATTATGGGCACAGCCCAGGCGTCCGCAGTGCCGATGCTGGCTGCGGCCCGCCTCGGGCTGCCGCTCGCGCTGCATACGCCAACCGAGGTTAAGGCTGCCGTCAGCGGCAACGGACGGGCGGACAAAGCGCAGGTCACCCACATGATTACCCGGATCTTGCAGTTAGAGGTGGCGCCTAAACCGGCCGATGCGGCCGACGCTCTGGCTCTGGCGATATGCCACCTTTGGCGTGACGGCGGCCAAGGCGAGCTCGACAAGGCCGCGCGCAACGACCGACTCAAACGGGCCGAAGAAGTGGCCGCACAGGCGGGCCCCAACCGACTCGCGCTGCTGCACGCTCAAGCCGCTGCCAATAAGTCAGCCGCGGCGACATCGTGGGCGGTCCACGCAAACCAAAGCCGCACCGGTCGCTCATCACCACTTAAGCCTCCGGTTGCCACCAGGACCACCGCCGCCCAAGGCACCCAAGGAGGGCGCTCATGATCGCTTCGGTCCGCGGAGTGGTGTCGACCGTCGGCCTCGACCACCTCATCGTCGAGGTCGGGGGAGTCGGCCTTCTGGTGCACACCACCCCAGCCACAGCGGCTGGGTTTTCGCGGGGTAGCGAGGCTCATCTGCACACGTCGATGGTGGTGCGCGAGGAGTCGCTCACCCTCTATGGCTTTGCTCACGCCGACGGGCAAGCCATCTTTGAGCAGGTGCAGACCGTCTCGGGCGTGGGGCCACGGCTCGCCCTGGCGATGTTGGCCGTCCATGAGCCC
>JBBSKS010000293.1:0-1596 GCA_038256095.1 Actinomycetales bacterium
ATCGTCGGGGGCGGACTAGTGGTGCTCCTTGGAGTGGTCATCCAGCTGGGCGTACGCGTTGACGGGGCGTTTTGGTTGCCGCTGTTGCTGTTGGGGGTCGGCGCAGTCTTCGCGTGGTCACAACTGGACACGAGCACTCGCCGCGCCTGGGCACCAGGGGACGCGAAGCATCGCGGGTGGACCCTTGTGCGGGTGCTCGGCGGTGTCGTCATGGCCGTCGTCGGGCTAGTGCTGCTGACCACTCGGGGGCAAGGTCTGGCCGATCTGTGGGACGTGATCGTGGCCGTGTTGGTGGTGCTCCTCGGCGTGGGTTTCATCTTGACGCCGTATGCCGCCCGGCTGTGGCGTGATGTGCGCGCTGAACAGGCGGCCCGTGTGCGGGCCACCGAGCGGGCAGACATCGCGGCGCACCTGCACGACTCGGTCCTGCAGACCTTGACACTCATTCAGAGACGCTCGGACGACCCCCAAGTCACCAGGCTTGCGCGGGCGCAGGAGCGCGAGCTGCGCCAGTGGCTCTTCGCCGGTGACGGTGCTGCGGCGGCCGGTGTGGCCAGCGCCGCTACTGAGGTGGCGCACGAAGTGGAGGATCGATACGGCATACCGGTGGAGGTGGTGCTGATCGGGGATGCGCCGCTGGATGCCGGGACGACCGCCTTGGTTGCTGCTCTGCGTGAGGCCCTGGTCAACGCGGCGGTGCACGGCGCTCCGCCGATCTCGGCATACCTCGAGGTAGGGCCGGAGCGAGTCGAGGCGTTTGTGCGCGACCGAGGTGACGGGTTTGACCTGGACCTCATCCCCGCCGACCGCCAAGGTGTGCGTGAGTCGATCATGGGCCGGATGGAACGCCACGGCGGCACTGCCCGCGTGCGCTCGATGGACAACGGCACCGAGGTCGGGCTGGTGTTGCCACGCCAGAGGGCGGCAGAGGGCGACACCCACCCCAACCCCGACGACGCCACTGCACATGACCGACACGCCGACGAATTGAGCACGAATGAGGCCAACCATGAAGCCTGACCCAGCCACCACCATCCGCCTCGTGCTGGTCGATGACCACCGCATTTTCCGTGCAGGGGTGCGGGCCGAGCTGACCGAGATCGACTCCCGCCTCGACATCGTGGCCGAGGCTGGCGCCGTCGACTCGGCGATCACCGTAATTGCCGAGACCTTGCCTGACGTGGTGCTGCTCGATGTCCACTTGCCGGGAGGCTCAGGCGGTGGCGGCGCGGATGTGCTGCGCGGTTGTGCTGGTCTGGAGACGGCGCCGGGGGTGCCGGTGCGGTTCTTGGCGTTGTCGGTCTCTGACACCGCCGACGATGTGATTGCGGTGATCCGCGCTGGTGCTCGGGGGTATGTCACCAAGTCCATCAGCGGCACCGATTTGGCCACCGCGATCAGCCGGGTGTCCGATGGGGACGCCGTCTTCAGCCCTCGCCTGGCCGGGTTTGTGCTCGATGCTTTTGGGGCCAGCGCGGGTGAAATTGCCGAGGTCGACGAGGAGTTAGACCGCCTCAGCAAGCGTGAACGCGAGGTGATGCGGTTGATCGCTCGGGGCTACCAATACAAAGAAGTGGCCAAAGAGCTGTTCATCTC